>PHCH01000019.1 GCA_002840785.1 Betaproteobacteria bacterium HGW-Betaproteobacteria-4
CAGTCGTGCCTTCTCGATATTATTGAATTCCAGTTCCACATCATCTTTTTCCAGACGCAGACCAACCTTGCCATCCTTGCAACCGAGCAGCTCACCCTGAAAATTGCGGCGACCGCCGTGCGGAATACGCAACTTGATCTGAACATCCTGACCGGCAAAACGCTCGAAGTCCTCAGCCTTCTTGACGACGCGATCGAGCCCCGGAGAGGAAATCTCCAGGCGGTCGAAGTCGAAGTTTTCCACCTCGAAAACCCGGGTCAGCTGATTGGAGACCTTGGCGCAATCTTCGACATCGATCCCGGTATCGCGCCCCGGAGCATCGATGAAGACGCGAATCGTCCGCCCACGCGGCGACATCTCGACATCAACGAGTTCATAACCAAGACCGACAACCGTCGTTTCAAGCAGTGCGTTTAAATCCATAGCCACAAATAAAAAATGGGCGAAACGCCCACCTCATGAAAAAAGATGCCCTGCCGAAAACGACAGGAGGAACAAACCCGTGAATTATAACGGATTTATTCCCTATCGACAATCGATTTAGGTGCTCTCAGAGCCCTTTCGGGGCGCCGGCACCCGGTTTTCGAGGTCGCGCAGCAGCATTTTGATTTCGACCTCCTTAAGCTCGCGCGCCATGCCGCGTTTCAATTGCGGCGGCAGCACGAACGGGCCGTAGCGAACGCGGATCAATCGGCTGACCGTCACGCCGACCGCCTCGAACATGCGACGCACTTCGCGGTTGCGGCCTTCAAAGATGGTAACGCGATACCAGTGGTTGGCGCCTTCGCCGCCGCCGTCATGCAGCGTCCCGAAATTGGCCCGGCCGTCCTCGAGTTCGACGCCATGCAGCAACTGCTGTTGCGCTTCGAGCGTCAGTTCGCCGAGCACGCGAACGGCGTACTCGCGGACCAGTTCCGAACTCGGGTGCATGAGTTTGTTGGCCAGATCGCCGGAGGTCGTAAAAATGAGCAGACCGGAGGTGTTGAAGTCGAGACGGCCGACGTTGATCCAGCGACCGCCGCGCATGCGGGGCAGCGCTGCAAAGACTGACGGACGGCCATCCGGGTCGTCGCGCGAGACGATTTCGCCTTCCGGCTTGTGGTACATCAGGACGCGCGGCGGACGGGTGCTGCCGGTGAAGCGGATGTTGATCAGCCGGCCGCCGATCTTGACCTTGTCGGTCGGCACGACTGACTGGCCGATAGTCGCCACGACGCCGTTGACGGTGACCTTGCCGGCCGAAATCCACTCTTCCATTTCGCGGCGCGAACCGACGCCGGCCTGGGCCAGAATCTTCTGCAGACGTTCCGGCTTGGCTTCGACGACCGCCTTGCCGTTGCGGGCGATGTTGCCACGACTGGCCCGGCCGGTTGCCGGCAACGCGGCGCGGCGGCGCGGCTTGGGAGCCTCGACCACTTCTTCGGCCTCGGGCGCCTCATCGCGTGCATTGCGGGCGGTACGGCCGCGCGGCGCCGGATTGCTACGGTCAACCGGAATTTCCGGCCTTTTTTGAAATCCGCCGGGCTTGCTGGCGGAACGGAGAGGTGTGCGTTTATTGGTTTTCATAATTCAGCTCCAGTGTCTGGGCGATTTGTTCGAGCGGCGGCAATTCGCTGACGCTGCGCAGTCCCAGATCATCGAGAAATTGCTTGGTGGTGGCAAACAGGGCCGGCCGACCTGGTGTTTCGCGATGGCCGACAACGTCGATCCAGCCGCGCTCTTCGAGTGTTTTGACGACATTGGTATTGACCGCGACACCGCGAATTTCCTCGATATCGCCGCGCGTCACCGGTTGACGATAGGCGATGATGGCCAGCGTTTCGAGGACGGCACGCGAGTATTTCGGTGGCCGTTCCGGATTCAGGCGCTCGAGGTAAGGCAGATACTCGGCACGCGTCCGGAAGCGCCAACCGGAGGCAAGCTGGATCAGTTCGACCGGACGTTCAGCCCATTCCTCGCGCAACTCGTCGAGCAACTTGCGCAGGGTATCGGACGACAGATCCTCATCGAACATCTTTTTCATTTCGCTGGGCGACATCGGCTCGCGCGCTGCGAGCAACGCGGCCTCAAGCACTCTCTTGACCTGACTCGGTTCCACCTTGATGCACTCGGACGTAAATGGGTTGAAAGGCTTCGGTCTGGGTGATTTCGATCAGTTTTTCCCGACCCAGCTCGAGCATGGCAATGAAATGGACGACCAGCCCTTGTACGCCCATATCCGGGTCGAACAAGGTCTCGAACTGGACAAAACCACCTTTGGCCTGCAGGGCGCGCAGAATGATGCCCATGTGCTCGCGCACCGACAATTCTTCGCGCCCGATCTGGTGATGCTTTTTCAGGCCGGCCTGACGAACGACGGCCATCCAGGCCTCCTTGAGATCATCGACCGAGACTTCCGGCTGGCGCACCAGCAGCGACTTTTCGACCAGCGTCTCGACCCAGAAAAACTCGCGCTCGGCCTGCGGCATCGCGTTCAGATTCTGGCCGGCGAGCTTCATCTGCTCGTATTCCATGAGCCGGCGAACCAGCTCGGCGCGCGGATCTTCCGCCTCGTCGCCCTCGCCCAGCTTCGGCCGGGGCAACAACATGCGCGACTTGATCTCGATGAGCATCGCCGCCATCACGAGGTAATCGGCAGCCAGTTCGAGATTGCTCGCCCGCATCGCCTCGACGTAATCAAGATACTGCCGGGTCAGCGGCGCCATCGGGATATCGAGAATATCGATATTGGCGCGGCGAATCATATAGAGCAGGAGGTCAAGCGGCCCCTCGAAGGCATCGAGCATGATGGCCAGCGCATCCGGCGGGATGTACAGGTCGAGCGGCATCTGCTCGAGCGGCTGCCCGTAAACGCGGGCAACCGGCTCGACTTCGCCCTCCGGAAGCACTTCAAGGACGTCGCTCATGCGCTCAGGAGGCCGCGGCGCGGCCCTTGCCCTTGTAATGCAGATGCAGATTGCGGAAGTAGATGATCAGCCCGAGCCCCTGCCCGAAGATGAATACAGGGTCATTGCGGTGCACGGCATAGATCGTCAACACAACGCCACCCAGAATACTGAAATACCAGAAAGCAACCGGCACGACGACCTGTTTGGCTTTCTCGCTCGACCACCACTGGACGACAAAACGCATCATGAACAGGCCCTGGCCACCGAAGCCGATGCCGATCCAGATCAGCGTTTCCCAATCGTAGCCGAACATCAGTGGTATTCCAGCCCCATCGATTCGCGCACGTCACGCATGGTTTCGCGGGCGTATTCACGCGCTTTCTCGCAACCATCGGCGATGATGTTCTTGACCAATGTCGGATCGTCCAGATAAACCTGTGCCCGTTCGCGCATCGGCGCCTGTTCCTTGAGGATGGCATCGATCACCGGCTGTTTGCATTCGATGCAACCAATACCCGCGGTGCGGCAGCCCTGCTGCACCCATTCCTTGCAAGCATCGTTCGAATAGACTTGGTGCAACTGCCAGACCGGGCACTTGGCCGGCTCACCGGGATCGGTACGGCGCACGCGGGCCGGATCGGTCGGCATGCTGCGCACCTTCTTGGTGACCGATTCCTCGGATTCGCGCATCGTGATCGTATTGTTGTACGACTTGGACATCTTCTGTCCATCCAGCCCCGGCATCTTGGAAGCTTCGGTCAGCAGGTAGCCCGGCTCGACCAGGATCATCTTGCCGGTACCTTCGAGGTAGCCGAACAGACGCTCGCGGTCGGCCATCGACAGGTGCTGCACTTCGTCGAGCACGGCCTTGGCCTGCTCGATGGCATCGCGGTCGCCATTCTGCTGGAAGCGGGTACGCATCTCTTCGTACAAACGCGCCTTCTTGCTGCCCAGTTTCTTGACGGCTTCGCGCGCCTTGTCCTCGAAGCCCGGTTCGCGGCCATACATATGATTGAAGCGACGAGCCAGCTCACGGGTGAATTCAACGTGCGGAATCTGGTCCTCACCAACCGGCACCTTGTCGGCGCGGTAGATCAGGATGTCGGCGCTCATCAGCAGCGGATAGCCGAGAAAGCCGTAGGTCGTCAGATCCTTGCCGGCCAGCTTTTCCTGCTGGTCCTTGTAGGTCGGCACGCGCTCCAGCCAGCTCAGCGGCGTCATCATCGACATCAGCAGATGCAGCTCGGCGTGCTCGGGCACCCGCGACTGGACGAACAGCGTCGCCTGATTGGGATCGACGCCGGCGGCCAGCCAGTCAACCACCATGTCCATCGACGCCTTCTCGATACCTTGCGGGTTGTCGTATTGGGTGGTCAGCGCATGCCAGTCGGCCACGAAGAACAGACAGGGGTACTCGTGCTGGAGTTCGATCCAGTTTTTGAGAACGCCATGGTAGTGGCCAAGATGCAGCGACCCGGTCGGGCGCATGCCGGAAAGAACACGTTCTGCGTACATATTATTTATTCAGTAGAGACCAAAAATGAGTGCGATAAGTCCGGCTGAGGTATTGACCAGCGGAGTCATGATTGCGCCGAGGATACCGGTGAACAACAGCACCAGCAAAATCGGAAAGCCCCAACGTTCGAGCTGCGCGAACTTCCAGGCCATGGCATGCGGCAACAGGCTGACGGCAATCCGCCCGCCATCAAGCGGCGGCAAGGGAAGCAGGTTGAGCACCATCAAAACGCAGTTGATCTGGATGCCCATCTCGGCCATGCGGGCCAGCGGCGTGCTGAAAAATTGCGGCAGCAGCCACGAAAGCTTGAAGGCCAGCGCCCAGGCAAAAGCCATCAGCAGATTGGCACCCGGACCTGCAGCGGCAACCCAGAACATGTCTTTTTTTGGCTCGCGCAGGCGGCTGAAATCAACCGGCACCGGCTTGGCGTAGCCGAACAGAAAATTGCCACCGGAAAAGAGCAGGATACTCAGTGGAATCACGATGGTGCCGACCGGATCGATATGGCGCAGGGGATTCAGGCTGATTCGTCCCTGCTGCCAAGCGGTTGGATCGCCAAAATGCCGGGCCGCATAGCCATGTGCAGCTTCATGCAGCGTAATGGCAAATACCAGCGGCAGGGCGAGAATCGCAATGGTCTGAATGATGGCGTTGATATCCAGCATCTCAGTCCAGACCAAAGAGTGCCAGCGGACCGCGCCCGGCCCGAACCAGTTCCGGCGCGGCCCCGGTCAGGTCGATGATCGTCGTCGGCTCGGTGCCACAAGGACCGCAGTCGAGAATCAGCTCCAACTGGTCGTCGAGGCGATCCAGGATTTCCCAGCCTTCGGTCAGGGAAAATTCGTCACCCGGCAGTTGCAGGGTCGTCGTCAACAACGGCTCATTCAATTCTTCGAGCAAGGCCAGCGCCACCGGATGATCGGGAACGCGCAGGCCGATGGTCTTGCGCTTCGGATGCATGACCCGGCGCGGCAATTCCTTGGAGCCTTCGAGAATGAAAGTGTAGCTACCCGGCGTCGCCGCCTTGAGCAAACGATACTGGGCGTTATCTACGCGGGCAAAATGGGCGATTTCGGATAGGTCGCGGACCATCAGCGTCAAGTGATGGCGCTCGTCCATCTGGCGGATCAGGCGGATACGATCAAGCGCTTCTTTGTCGCCGAGATGGCAGCCAAGGGCGTAGCACGAGTCGGTCGGCAGGGCGACGATGGCACCTTTCCGAATGAACTCGGCAGCCTGGACGAGCAGACGTTGCTGCGGCGATTCCGGGTGAATATTGACGACGCGGGCCATGTTCAGACCACCAGACGCCAAACCGGCTTGAGGTCTTCCGGCAACGGGGGAAGCTTGCCGAGATCGACATAGCTTTCTTCCGGCCCGTGGAAATCGGAGCCGCGCGAGGCGTGAAATGCGTAATGCCGCGCCAGACGGGCAAAATGCATGACATGGTCGGGCGAATGGCTGCCACAGGTCACCTCAATGCCCTGCCCGCCGACATCCTTGAAATCATCGAGGAAACGGCGCATGTCGGCGCCCGACATCTTGTAGCGCCCCGGATGGGCGACAACCGCCACGCCGCCGGCACCAGTGATCCAGCCGACAGCTTCTTCGAGCGTTGCCCAGCGATGATCGACATAACCCGGCTTGCCCGCTGCTAGGTAATGCTGGAACACCCCCGGCACGTCGCGGGCAATGCCGATCGACACGAGATAGCGGGCGAAATGGGCGCGGGAGATCAGGCTCGGATTGGTCACGAAGCACAGGGCGCCCTCATAGACACCGGGAATGCCGATGGCAGCCAGCGCATCGCCCATTCGTTTGGCCCGTTCGATACGTCCGACGCGCAACTCGTCGAGGCCGCCGCTCAACGCCGGGTTGGCCGGATCGAAGCCGAGACCGACGACATGGATCGGCACGCCGCGCCATTCGATGGAAATTTCGACACCATTGACGAAGCCCATGCCGGCTTCTTCTGCCGCAGCCCTGGCTTCGGCCAGACCACCGAGGTCGTCGTGATCGGTCAGCGCCCAAAGATCAACGCCATTTCCTGCCGCACGCCCGGCCACGACCCGAGGCGGCAGAATGCCGTCGGAAACGATGGAGTGGCTATGAAAATCGAAATTGGCAGGAGTCACAGGTAAGCAGTTGAAGGCAAACGAAGATTCTAGCACGAACGAGGCCATGCCCTGAGCCCCTTGTGCGGTGCAGCAGGTTGATCAGACCGCAGCATCCCGTTATAGTGCCACCCGTTCCGTGGGAGAGCGCAGATCCGTCTGCCGCCGAAGGCGCAAATCCACCCGAAAACGCTCAGGCAAAAGGACCGCGGAACAAGGCGCAAGCCAAAAAACTCTGGAGAGCGATGGCGGCTATTGCCGGCGTCCACCGATGGGGCAAATCTCTCAGGTATCGAGGACAGAGGGGTGAAACGAAAGGCCATTCTTTCGTTTCACCCTTTTTCCGTTTCTAGAACCGACGTTAACAAACGCTCGTAAAGGATTGATATGCTGAAGAAAACGGTTTTGAATGCCGCTCACCGCGCAATGAATGCCCGGATGGTCGATTTCGGTGGTTGGGACATGCCGGTCAATTACGGCTCGCAGATCGAGGAGCACAACGCGGTTCGCAGCAACTGCGGCATGTTCGACGTTTCGCACATGTGCCCGGTCGATGTCGTCGGCGCCGACTGCCGCACCTTTCTCTCCCGTCTGGTCGCCAACGATGTGGCCAAGCTCAAGGTTTCCGGCAAGGCGCTCTACGCCGCCATGCTCAATGAGGCCGGCGGCGTCATCGACGACCTGATCATCTATTTCCTGACCGACACGCGCTTCCGCATCGTCGTCAATGCCGGCACGGCCGAGAAGGATCTGGCCTGGATGCAGGCCAAGGTCGCCGAATGGAAGCTGGATGTAACCATTACCCAGCGCCGCGACGGCGCCAACAACCTCGGCATCATTGCCGTGCAGGGCCCGAATGCCCGCGCCAAGGTTTGGGAAGTGCTGCCGCAGGCCAAGGTGGCGACGGAAGGTCTGAAGGCTTTCTTTGCCGCTGAAGTGGATCAGTACTTCATCGCCAGCACTGGCTACACCGGTGAGGACGGCTACGAAATCATGCTGCCAGCTGGCGAAGCCGAAGCGCTGTGGAACAAGCTCAACGCCGTCGGCGTCGCGCCTTGTGGCCTCGGTGCCCGCGACACGCTGCGCCTGGAGGCCGGCATGAATCTTTACGGCCAGGACATGGACGAGACGGTTTCGCCGCTCGACGCCGGTCTGGCGTGGACGGTTTCGCTCAACACCGACCGCGATTTCGTCGGCAAGCCTGCATTGCTCGCCAACGGCCAGCAGAAGCAGTTCCTCGGCCTCATCCTGCTCGACAAGGGCGTGCTGCGCGGCCATCAGAAGGTCATGACCCCGCACGGCGACGGCGAAATCACCTCCGGCAGCTTCTCTCCGACGCTCCAGCAATCCATCGCCCTCGCCCGCCTGCCGCTCGGCGTGCAGATCGGCGACGAAGTCGAAGTCGATATTCGTGGCAAGGCGCTCAAGGCCAAGGTCACCAAACCCGTATTCGCCCGCAACGGCAAAGCAGTCATCTAATTCACCCCATTCAGGAGAAAACCATGTCCAACGTCCTCGCCAACCTCAAGTACACCGCCTCCCACGAATGGATGCTGCTCAACGCTGACGGCTCCGTCACCGTCTGTCGTCGAATCCGTCAAGGCTGCCGCTGACGTGTACGCGCCGATCTCCGGCACTGTCACCGAAGTCAATCAAGCGGCTGCCGATGCGCCGGAATCGGTCAATCAGGACGCCTACGCGGCCTGGCTGTTCAAGATGACGCCGGACAACGCCGCCGACCTCGACAAAATGCTCGACGCCGCTGCTTACCAGGCCGTCGCTGACGCCGCCTAAGCATCATCAGCATTTAAAGCTCCTCCCCCGTCAAGGGGGAGGCTGGGAGGGGGATGGGTTCGGTTTGCGCCATGAACCCATCCCCACTCCGGCCCTCCCCTTGAAGGGGAGGGAGTTAACAGCAACCGTTTTCAAGGATTCCCATGCCGTTGAATCTTCCCCTTTCCGCCCTCGAGCAGCACGACGAGTTCATCGGCCGCCACATCGGCCCATGCTCGACCGAAATGGCCGCCATGCTGGCCGCCATTGGTGCCGACAGCCTCGAACAGCTGATCGACCAGACCGTCCCCGCCGCCATCCGCCTGCCAGCCGACCTGCCGCTGCCTGCCCCGCGCCGCGAACACGAAGCGCTGGCCGACCTCAAGGCCATCGCCAGCAAGAATGTCGTCAACAAGTCGTGCATCGGCATGGGCTATTACGACACGCTGACGCCCAAAGTCATCGTCCGCAATGTGCTCGAAAATCCGGGCTGGTACACCGCCTACACGCCCTACCAGGCTGAAATCGCCCAGGGCCGCCTCGAAGCGCTCATGAATTTCCAGCAGATGGTCGTCGACCTGACCGGCCTGGAAATCGCCAATGCCTCGCTGCTCGACGAAGCCACCGCCGCCGCCGAAGCGATGACCATGGCGCGCCGCGTTTCCAAGTCGAAATCGAACCGTTTCCTGGTCGATGCCAACTGTTTTCCGCAGACCATCGACGTCGTCAAGACCCGCGCCGGCTATTTCGGCTTCGAACTGGTCATTGCTACGGTCAACCCGGAAAATGACCCAAAAATCGAAAGTGAAGATTTCTTCGGCGCCCTGCTCCAGTACCCGGGCGACAACGGCGAAGTCCGCGACCTGACCGCTACCATTGCCGCACTGAAAGCCAAGGGCACGACCGTTGCCGTCGCCTCCGACCTGATGGCGCTCGTCCTGCTCAAGTCGCCTGGCGCCATGGGCGCCGACATCGCCCTCGGTTCCAGCCAGCGCTTCGGCATCCCGATGGGCTTCGGCGGCCCGCACGCCGCTTTCTTCGCCACCCGCGAAGCCTTCGTCCGCTCGATGCCGGGCCGCATCATCGGCCTGTCCAAGGATGCCCGCGGCAAGACCGCCTACCGCATGGCGCTGCAGACCCGCGAGCAGCACATCCGCCGCGAGAAGGCCAACTCCAACATCTGCACCTCGCAAGTGTTGCTCGCCAACATGGCCGGCATGTACGCCGTCTATCACGGCGCCGAAGGCCTGCGCACCATCGCCGGCCGTATTCACCGTTTGACCGCGATCCTTGCCGAGGGCCTCAAGCGCGCTGGCGTCAATCTGCTGACCAAGCAGTTCTACGACACCGTTCATTTCGATCTTGGCGCCCGTGCCGAGGCGGTTTACAACGATGCCCTGGCTGCCGGTTACAACCTGCGCCGCGTCTCGCCCGGCGTGCTTGGCATCTCGCTCGACGAAACGACGACGCGCAGCGATGTCGCCGCGTTGTTCAAGCTGATCACCCAGGTCATTCTGGACATGGACGTCATCGACGCCCAGGTCGCCGCTGCCGACTCCGCCCTGCCGGAAGCACTGATCCGCAGTGACGCCGTCCTCCAGCACCCCGTGTTCAACACGCACCACACTGAACACGAGATGCTGCGCTACCTTAAGTCGTTGCAGAACAAGGACCTGGCGCTCGACCACTCGATGATCTCGCTCGGCTCATGCACCATGAAGCTCAACGCGACCAGCGAGATGATCCCGGTCACCTGGCCGGAATTCGGCGGCCTGCACCCGTTCGCCCCGCGCGATCAGGCTGTCGGCTACCTGGAAATGATCGCCAGCCTGACCGAATGGCTGAAGACCGTCACCGGCTTCGACGCCATCTGCATGCAGCCGAACTCCGGCGCCCAGGGCGAATACGCCGGCATGGTGGCGATTGCCCGCTACCACGCCAGCCGCGGCGAAGCTCACCGCAACGTCTGCCTGATCCCCAGATCGGCCCACGGCACCAACCCGGCCACGGCGCAGATGGCCAACATGAAGGTCGTCGTCGTCGATTGCGATGAGAACGGCAACGTCGATGTCGCCGACCTCAAGACCAAGGCCGAAGAGCACAAAGACGATCTGGCCTGCCTGATGATCACCTACCCGTCCACCCACGGCGTGTTCGAGGAAGCAGTCCGCGACATCTGCGCCATCGTCCATGCCAACGGCGGCCAGGTGTACATGGACGGCGCCAACCTCAACGCCCAGGTCGGTCTGACTTCGCCCGGTTTCATCGGCGCCGACGTCAGCCACATGAACCTGCACAAGACCTTCGCCATCCCGCACGGCGGCGGCGGACCGGGCATGGGTCCGATTGGCCTCAAGGCCCATCTGGCGCCGTTCATGGCCGACCACGCGGTAGCCGCCACCGGCCCGGCGGATCGCGTCAATGCCGGCCAGGGCGCCGTCTCCGCCGCCCCGTTCGGCTCAGCGTCGATCCTGACCATTTCGTGGATGTACCTCGCCATGCTCGGCGGTGAAGGCGTCAAGAAGGCCACGCAAGTCGCCATCCTCAACGCCAACTACGTCGCCCAGCAGTTGAAGGCGCACTACCCCGTGCTCTACGTCGGCAAGAACACATCCGCCCGCTCAAGGCAGTGACCGGGATCAGCGAAACCGACATCGCCAAGCGCCTGATGGACTACGGCTTCCACGCACCGACGGTATCCTTCCCGGTGGCCGGAACGATCATGGTCGAGCCGACCGAATCCGAATCGAAGGCCGAACTGGACCGCTTCATTGCGGCCCTGGTCAGCATCCGTGAGGAAATCCGCCAGATCGAGAATGGTGTCTGGTCGGCTGACAACAATCCGCTCAAGAATGCCCCGCATTCGCAGGCGGATGTTATCGACGGCGACTGGAAACACCCGTACAGCCGCGAACAAGCCGTTTTCCCGCTGTCCTGGGTGGCGGCCAACAAGTTCTGGCCGAGCGTCAATCGCATCGACGATGTGTATGGCGACCGCAACCTGAACTGCGCCTGCCCGCCGATGGAAGCCTACGAAGACTGATGACCGTCGATCTCTCTGCCATCGCCAAGTGGCCCAACGTCCCCGCCTGTTACGACTGGCTGTCGCTCGACCGGCGGGGCGACTGGCGATTACAGGGAGAGCGCGTGACGCACAGCGGCCTGATCAACTTCATCAACCGGCAGTATGGTTGTGACGAATCAGGCTGCTGGTTTTTGCAGAACGGCCCGCAACGGGTGTTCGTTGAACTGGCCTATACCCCTTGGGTTTTCCGCCGCGAAGGTGAATCCTTCATCAGCCATACCGGCGCACCGGCCGGCGACATCAAGGCCATTTACCTCGATGAAGAAGGCAGCATCCTGCTCGAAACGAGCCTGGGCATCGGCCTGCTCGACGACCGCGACCTGACCCGATTTCTCGCCGAATGCCATGACGGCAACGGCCAGCCAGCCAGCGACGAGGCCCTGACCAGCCTCATGGAAACCGGTTCCGGCGATATCCGCTGGCAAAACCGGCCACTCCAGTCGATTGCTACGGTCGACACGAAAAAACGCTTTAATTTCAACCCGCACCCGCAGCCCTGAACGGCCGGCTTAGTCCAGGCCGTGGGCGTTTCGCCAGTCGGAGATCTCCGGCAACGCCCCCGCCGCGTCATCCAGCAAGGCGGCATTGGCCTGCAATAACAGCTTGCGCTGCCGGGCGCTGAGTTTGCTCGGAAACACCGGCATCAGCTCGACCACCAGATCGCCGGCGTGACTCTTGCCCCGCCCCGGATAGCCCTTGCCGACCAGACGCAACTCACGCCGCTCAGCCGAACCGGCCGCCAAGCCATGGCAGATCACCCCGGCCAGCGACGGCAGATCGATGTCGCCACCCGCCATCATGGCCAGCGCACTGACCGGCATCCGAAAATGCACATCCCGGCCGCGCAATTGATAGAGCGGATGCCGCGCGATGACGATGCTCAGGAATAGATCGCCGGCCTTGAGTTCGTCGTCGCCCGGCTCGCCCTGACCCGCCAGGCGCAGTTCGTCGCCGGGCACCATGCCGTGCGGTACGCGAATGTCCAGGCTGACGTCGGCCAGCTCGCGGCCGCTGCCGCCACAATCCTTGCAAATACGCTCGGTAAACAGCCCGCGCCCGCCACACTCCTCGCAACGCACGAGATTGCGCTTGGCATCATGCACCCGGCCGCTGCCGTGACAGGCGCCGCAAAAACGCGTCCTGGACAAACCGTGTTCGCCCGTACCGGCACAGGTCGGGCAGTCCTTGCCGCGCGCGTAGTGAATCGTCTTGCGGCAGCCGGCAGCGGCCTCTTCCAGGCTGATTTCAAGGCTGAGGCGAATATCGGCCGCCCGCGCCGCCGCTTCCGTTTCCTCCGGCGCGGCATCGACCTCTTCGCCCTCCGGATCATCGCCGGCCAGCAGGCGCTCGTAGGCGGCGCCAATCTCCTTGAAACGCTCAGTCGCGTGCGGATGATCGCTGCGATCGGGATGCCAGCGCATGGCCTGCCGTCGATAGGCGCGTTTCAGCTCGGCCGGCGTCGCGCCAGGCGAAACGCCGAGAATGTCATGAGGATCGGAATTCATTGACTGCATGGACCAGGCTGCCCCTCAACAACGCAAAACCGCCGATGCGCCTTGGGTCAAAAGCCCGAACAGACTGCAATTCGCAGGGCACAGAAGGGAGCCATTATAAAAGACCCGGCCCTGATTCCAGCGCCTTGCCGAAAAAAGCGCAGACCCCGGCGAGAAATGCCTCAGTAGGCGCTCGCGTCCTTGAAGACGAGCCAGACAGTACGGAAAATGATGTAGATGTCGAGATTCAGGGACCAGTTGCGCAGGTATTCGAGATCGTAGTCGATACGCGCCTGCATCTTGTCCAGCGTTTCCGTCTCGCCACGGTAGCCGTTCACCTGTGCCCAGCCCGTAATGCCGGGCTTGACCTTGTGGCGGACCATGTAACCCCTGATCAACTTGCGGTACATCTCGTTGTGCGCCACCGCATGCGGCCGCGGACCGACAATGCTCATGCGCCCCTGCAGCACGTTCACGAACTGCGGCAACTCGTCGAGTGAAGTCCGGCGCAGGATGCCGCCGACCCGCGTCACCCGGGCATCGCCCTTGCGCGCCTGGGGAACGTTCGGACCGTCCTCGCAGACACTCATCGAGCGAAATTTATAAACCATGATCTCCTCGCCATCGAGGCCGTAGCGGCGCTGCTTGAAGATGATCGGCCCCGGCGAGCTCAGCTTGACCAGCAAGGCAACGACAAGCAGGACAGGCGAAATCAGGATCAGTATCGACAACGAAAGAACAACGTCGCCCAACCTTTTGACGATCCCGTTCAAGCCCGAAAATGGCGTGTCGCAGACGGCAACCACCGGCACCCGGCCAACCGCATCCATGCGCGCCTGGATCAGGTCGGTGACGAAAATATCGGGTACGAAATAGACCGAAGCCGTCGTGTCGTTCAGGGATTCCAGCAAGGAAAGAATCCGTGGCTGGGTCGCCATCGGCAAGGCGAGGTAGATCAGATCTATCCGGTTCTCCTTGACGTAGTCGGCCACCTCGGTAAAACGTCCGATCAAACGGCTGTTGCCCATCTCGAGCCGGTCGATGTCGCGATCGTCGAAATAGCCGTTGAGCTTGATGCCCTGCATCGGGTGCGCGTCGATCTCGGTGGCCAGATGACGCCCTAATTCGTTGCAGCCGACCACCACGGCCCGTTTTGGAAAGCCGTTGGCGGCGAGCACGGCCGGCATCGTGACGCGAAACAGGAAATGACCGGCGAGTTGCGCGGCAGGCGCCATCCATAGCCAGTTGAACAGCACCTCTTCCGGAAAGTGGGTATACAGCCCGGTGGCCAGTCCGAAGAAAACCAGAAGGGCGGAAACGCCCAGCCAGCCGAAAAGCACTTCGCGGATACTGCCCCGCACGGTTTCCTGAATCAGGCTCTTGCCTGGAAAGGTCAGCGAGAAAACGAGCACGCCAAGCACGGCATAATTGGCGTACTGATCGTCACGAAACCAGAACATCAAGCCGAACAGCGTGACAAGAACCGAAAACGGATCAACCAGCGACTCAAAAAGTCGAAACAATGCTCCGCCAACCCGTTCCATTCCAAAAAACGGACGATTCGCAGCAACGCCACCGAAGCGCGAGGAAGACAGAATGTTCATGGCATCAATCACAGACTTTATTGAATTTACATACAAACTAAATTGTATACCAAATGCAAGAAAATGCCGCGCCGCAGCAATTGAATAATCCGCCAATTTTTCGCCATGAGGCATGTAACGGCCACAGCGCGATGGCAGCCAGAAACCCTTACCAGAACGGCATTATGCTTCCATGCCAACCCATCATCGACGATGAGCCGAACGTCCGTGGTGAGCCGGGAAGTCCTGATCAAGAACAGCGTCCAGCATGGCGAAATATTGTGACAAACGCATCAATCACAATAATATTTCATTAAATATCGGAAATTAACGATCAAAACCACGAATTGCATGAAATTAAACACGTTTTCTTCCATGCAATGCCCGACCCCGCTTCAAGTGGGGTCATCTGCCTATCCCGGTCAGGCGGGGAAAAGCATGCCTGCCGATCAACGAGTTCGCGTGCCCAGCCGCCACCAGGCAGCCATGACGATGCCGCACAACCCCGCCAGCCAGTCCTCCAGCCCGGGCTGCCGGCCCGGCAGGAAAATCTGGTGAAACTCGTCGGCCGCTGAAATCAGTAACGGAATCATCAAGGCCAGCCAGAGCGGCAGGACCAGGGCGCAGTCGAGAATCAGGAAGAGCGCGCCGAACGCCACGAAATGCGCCAATTTGTCGAATGGCACGGGCACCAGCCCGACGGCGAAGGGCTGCTCGCCGAGTACAAACAGAGCACCAACGCCAAGCAGCCCGGCCACTAGCCAGAAATAACTGCGCACCCAGGGCTGGTTGGCGGCCAAGCGTTCTGACTCGAGCATTCGGCTACCGCTCAGCTCCGGCCATAGGTGTCCTCAAAGCGCACGATGTCGTCTTCGCCGAGATAGCTACCCGATTGCACCTCGATCATTTCGAGCGGCACGATGCCGGGATTTTCGAGGCGGTGGGTGACGCCGAGCGGAATGTAGGTTGACTGGTTTTCGGAGACGAGGAAGGTCTCTTCGCCCTTGGTCACGCGGGCAGTGCCGCTGACGACGATCCAGTGTTCGGCGCGGTGGTGATGCATTTGCAGCGATAGCGTGCCGCCCGGCTTGACGCCGATGCGCTTGACCTGGAAGCGTTCGCCGGAATCGACGCCGTCGTACCAGCCCCACGGGCGATAGACCTTGCGGTGCCATTGGGCGAGGCTGCGTTTGTCGGCTTTGAGGCGGTCGACGATCTTTTTGACGTCTTGCGTGGCGTCGTGATGGACGACGAGGACGGCGTCGTCGGTTTCGACAACGACGAGGTTGCTGACGCCGATGCAGGCAACGAGCCGGCTTTCCGAGACAACCAGCGTATCGCGACAGTTTTCGAGCATGACGTCGCCGCGCGTGGCGTTGCCCTCGCCGCACTTGGGCAGGACTTTCCACAGGGCGTCCCAGGCGCCAACGTCGGACCAGCCGGCGGTGAGCGGGATGACGGCGGCTTTGGGCAGGCCGGCACCGCCGGTGGTCAGGCGTTCCATGACGGCGTAGTCGATGGAGTCGGAGGGGCAGGCTTTGAAGGCTTCAACGTCGACGCGGACGAAGTCGCCGTCGGTCTTGCCGCCAGCGAGCGCCTTTTGGCAGGCGGACAGAATGTCCGGGCGACAGAGGCCGAGGGCGGTGATCCAGGTTGAGGCCTTCATGACGAAGATGCCGCTGTTCCAAAGGTAGTCGCCGGAGTCGAGGTAGCTTTCGGCGGTCGGGCGGTCCGGCTTTTCGACGAAGCGGGCCAGGGCGAAGGCGCCGGAGCCATCGGCCAGGGCCTGGCCGCGCTGGATGTAGCCGTAGCCGGTTTCCGGACAGTCGGGGGTGATGCCGAAGGTGACGGTGACGCCGGTTTCGGCCAGGGTGACAGCGCGGCTGACGGCGTCACGGAAGGCGGCGCCATCGGCGATGTCGTGGTCGGCGGGCATGACGACGAGGACGGGGTCTTCGCCGTCACGCACCGCCCACAGGGCGGCCAGGGCGAGGGCCGGGGCGGTGTTGCGGCCGAAGGGCTCAAGCAGGACAGAACCTTGCAGGCCGAGGGTGCGGACTTGTTCGGCGACGACGAAGCGATGCTCCTCGTTGCACACCAGCAAAGGCCCCGCCATGTCGGCCAGGCCGTCGAGACGGGCTACGGTCGCCTGCAACATCGACTGTTCGCCGACCAGCGGCAACAACTGCTTCGGGTATTTCTCGCGGGACAGCGGCCACAGACGCGTGCCGGAACCACCGGAGAGTACGACGGGGAGAATCTGGGTCATGAAAATCCACACCTATAAAAAACGTTGATTGCTACGGTCAACCGGAAATTTAGCCCAAAAACAAAATCCGGATCAGAACTTCATCGCCCTCGGGGCCACCTGCCCACGGAGCGGCAACACACCGCGCCTACTCCCCAACCGCATCCCTAAACCGCTGCCCAGCCGAATCCTTGGCCGAGAGCAGCGGCTCGCCTTCAAGCTGCCAGTCAATCGCCAGATCCGGATCGTTCCACGTGATGCAGCGCTCATGCGCCGGGGCGTAGTAGTCCGTCGTCTTGTAGAGGAACTCGGCCGTTTCGGAGAGCACGACAAAGCCGTGCGCCAAACCGGGAGGGATCCACAGTTGGCGTTTGTTGTCCGCCGAGAGGATTTCGCCAACCCACTGGCCATAGGTTTTTGAGCCTTTGCGGATGTCGACCGCGACATCGAAGACCTCGCCCTGCACCACGCGGACCAGCTTGCCTTGCGGCTGCTGGACTTGATAATGCAGGCCGCGCAGCACGTTGCGGGCGGATTTGGAGTGGTTGTCCTGAACGAAGGTCACATCCAGCCCGGTGGCTTCCTGAAAGACCTTCTGGTTGTAGCTCTCATAGAAAAAGCCGCGGTCGTCACCAAAAACCTTGGGGTAAAGGGCGATCACATCGGGAATGGCCGTCGCTATCGCGCGCATCAGAACACCCTTTCCTTGAGCACGCTCATCAGGTACTGGCCGTAAAGGTTCTTGATCATCGGCTGGGCGAGCTTTTCGAGCTGGCCGGCATCGACCCAGCCCTTGCGATAGGCGATTTCTTCGGGACACGCCACTTTGAGACCTTGGCGCTTTTCGATGGTGGCGATGAACTGGCTGGCGTCGAGCAGGCTTTCATGGGTGCCGGTATCGAGCCAGGCATGGCCGCGGCCCATGACCTGCACGTTCAACTGCTGGCGCTCGAGATAGACGCGATTGACGTCGGTGATTTCCAGCTCGCCCCGCGGCGACGGCTTGAGATCGCGCGAGATGTCGAGCACCTGGTTGTCGTAGAAATAAAGGCCGGTCACCGCGTAATTCGACTTCGGCACCTTCGGCTTTTCTTCGAGGCTGATCGCCTGCCCGGCTTTGTCGAATTCGACCACGCCGTAACGCTCGGGATCATGCACGTGGTAAGCGAAGACGGTCGCGCCGCTGGTCTGGGCGTCGGCTGCGCCGAGATCGTTGGCAAACTCGTGGCCGTAGAAAATGTTGTCGCCGAGGACCAGCGCGCTGTCGCCATTGCCGACAAAATCGCGACCGATGATGAAAGCCTGGGCCAGGCCGTCCGGGCTGGGCTGAACGGCGTATTGCAGATTGAGGCCCCACTGGCTGCCGTCGCCGAGCAACTGCTCGAAGCGCGGCGTGTCCTGCGGCGTCGAGATGATCAGGATGTCGCGAATCCCGGCCAGCATCAGCGTCGTCAGCGGGTAGTAGATCATCGGCTTGTCGTGGATCGGCAGCAGTTGCTTGGAAACGGCCAGGGTGACCGGGTAGAGACGGGTGCCGGAACCGCCGGCCAGGATGATGCCTTTACGCATGATGTGTCCTCAAATCAAAGAATTTGTTGCAGCACGTGGTCCAGCCCGCTCCGCCAATCAGGCAGTTCCAGCCCGAAAGTCTGGCGCAGGCGGCTGGTATCGAGCCGGGAATTGCTCGGCCGGGGGGCCGGCAGCGGGTAATCGGCGGTGGTGATCGGCAGGATATCGTCGGCCGTCAGCTTGAGCGGCTTGCCGGCTGCCAAGGCAGCGCGCACCACCGTCTGCGAATACTCATGCCACGTCGTGCAGCCACCGGCAACCAGGTGATAAAGGCCAAACGGGAAACCCGCCCTGCCCTCACGCTGGTAGCGCCCGAGCACCTGCGCCGTCACGTCAGCCAGCAGCGCAGCCGAGGTCGGTGCGCCGAACTGGTCGGCGACGATCTTCAAGCCATCGCGCTCGGCCGCCAGACGCAGCATGGTCTTGGCGAAATTGGCACCGTGCGCACCGAACACCCAGCTCGTGCGAAAGATCAGGCAATCCGCCCCGCTCGCCAGCAAAGCCTGCTCACCGGCCAGCTTGGTCTGGCCATAAACGCTTTGCGGGTTGGGCGCATCTGTTTCCAGATAAGCGCCGGGCTTGCTGCCGTCGAAGACATAGTCCGTCGAGTAATGAATGACCAGCGCGCCAAGACGGGCCGCCTCCTCACCGAAGACGCCGGGCGCCGTGCCGTTGATGGCCCGGGCCTGCGCCGGCTCGGCTTCCGCCTTGTCCACCGCCGTGTAGGCAGCCGGATTGATGATCACCTGCGGCTTGACCTCGGCTACCAACTTGCGGACGGCGTCCGGGCTGGACAGATCGCAGTCCGCCAGATCAACGGCAACTACCTCGCCGAGCGGTGCCAAGGCCCGCTGCAGTTCAAAGCCAACCTGGCCGTTGCAGCCTGTCAGAAGAATTTTCATGATCAAGCGCAGTACTGCTTGCCGACCCAGTTCTGGTAAGCGCCGCTGGTCACATTGGCCACCCAGGCCTGGTTATCGAGATACCACTGCACCGTCTTCTTGATGCCGGTCTCGAAAGTTTCGGCCGGCTTCCAGCCGAGTTCGCGTTCGATCTTGGTGGCGTCGATGGCGTAGCGGCGATCATGGCCGGGGCGGTCGGTAACGTAAGTGATCAGCTCCTTGTACGGCTTGCCATCAGCCCGCGGGCTCAGTTCGTCGAGGATGGCGCACAACGTATGCACGACATCCAGATTCGGCTTCTCGTTCCAGCCGCCGACGTTGTAGGTCTCGCCGACCTTGCCCGCTTCGAGCACGCGGCGGATGGCGCTGCAATGATCCTTGACGTAGAGCCAGTCACGAATCTGCTGGCCATCGCCGTAGATCGGCAGCGGCTTGCCGGCCAGGGCGTTGTGGATGACCAGCGGGATGAGCTTTTCCGGAAAGTGGTACGGGCCGTAGTTGTTGGAACAGTTGGTGGTCAGCACCGGCAGGCCGTAGGTGTGGTGGTAGGCGCGCACCAGATGATCGCTCGCCGCCTTGCTCGCCGAATATGGGCTGTTCGGCTCGTACTGGTGGGTTTCGGTAAAGGCCGGATCATCCTTGGCCAGAGAGCCATAGACCTCGTCGGTCGACACATGAAGAAAACGGAATTCATTTTTGGCCGTTTTTTCCAGTTGACCGTGGAAAGCCCGCACGGCCTCCAGCAGACGAAAGGTGCCGACGATATTGGTCTGGATGAAGTCTTCCGGTCCATGAATGCTGCGGTCGACGTGCGATTCGGCAGCAAAATTGACCACCGCCCGCGGCTGGTGCTCAGCCAGCAACTTCGAAACCAGATCAAAGTCACCGATGCTGCCCTTGACGAAAATATGCCGCGCATCGCCATCGAGCGAAGCGAGGTTCTCAAGGTTGCCCGCGTAGGTCAGATCATCGAGGTTGATGACCGGCTCATCGGACTGGGCCAGCCAGTCCAATACGAAGTTACTACCAATGAAGCCGGCTGCGCCGGTAACCAGAATAGTCACAAATAAGCTCCCTTACTCAATTTCAACGGAATAGCAAAAATTTATCAGCCCTTAAATCAGGTCATTGGACAAGCCAAAATATCACGTACGAGAAATCCGCTTAACCCCCGGCGGACAAAACAATGGAATCCGATACTTCTGCCAAAAAATTTTCAAACTGGCGAGGTGCATCTTTCCTGCCCCACTCAAGGGGCCGGCGCTGCTTGAGCGCTGATGATCGTGAATCAAACGAACATTAGGCATACAAATCACCCGAAACCCCTCGCCCCAGACCCGCGCGCACAAATCCACATCCTCCATATAGAGAAAATAGGATTCATCCATACGGCCAATCTTTTCAAACAAGGCGCGCCGAATCAGGAACCCAGTGCCCATCACCCAATCGGCATCAAATGGAGCATCCCTTTCCCATGCCGAAAGCATCATATGCTTCGCAACTATTTCCCTCAGCGGCCAAAAGCGCCCCAACCGCGAACGTCGGCCGATAATATCCAGAACGCTATAAAAACGCCGCGCGGAATACTGGCGTTTCCCGCTTGGATATGTCAGATCAAGTCCAACCAGTCCAATACCAGAATCCACAACCAATAAATCAAGTGCTTGCGAAATACTCCGATCAACAAAATAGGTGTCAGGATTTAATACAAGAATGTAATCCCGCTTCGCATGGAGCGACCCAAAATTAACACCAGCGGAGTATCCTAAATTTTGTTTGGCCACAACGAAGCCAGCGCCATTCGGCAAACTGCTTAGCAATTTGCTCTTCGAGTCGTCCGGCGAACAGTTTTCCACAACAGTTATATCATCGACCGCAGCTATACCAAGTTTCAATATTGAATCAACACATTTCAAAGTCAATTCTGGTGTGCCGTAGTTAACAATAACAACGCTCAACTTGCCTACCAAATCGTTAGACACATCTTCCCCCTAATACGCTTTAACCTTAGTGCTGCCTTACCAAAACCAATCCGTCTTTTCCTGGGATACTTACCTGCGTAACAACCTGGCCATTGTTAACAAACGAATCTTGCGGACCATAAATATGGCGATACCCAGCAGGCACAGTAAACGAGATAGATTTATCTGTTGGATTTACAAGGACCAACCCGTTTTCAAATGTGCGCTTATATAAACCACCACCAGTGGGCGCAAGCGGCGGAATTTCGATTGCACGCCCCAGATTGATATTGTACTCATCAAACCAAGGAGGTATTCCATAAATATCGGAGTTTGCAAATGAAAAATACCCATTTCCCATCAAGCTAGAAGCAAAGGCATACCTAAAAAACCGATAGTCATTAGGATTCCCACAAACCCCAAAAACAGCGGTTTTTGGAGCGCGAAGATTATTACCAATCGAGCGATAAAAATTCATCATCGATTGCCAACCATTTCGGCTTTCCAAAGACCATGGTTTGCCCATTAAGCACTCAAGGAACGCAGCATCCAGAACACCTTTATACTCTGCTGATGAAAGGTCGTTATCCGTATTGGCCATGAACAGCATATCTGGCGAGAGGCGCTGAGCTTCCTTGAAATGTGCTGCTTGGCCCTTCCGGTATATCGGCCACAATGCACTATCATCACCGCGCTGATTTTCCCCAATCCCTTTCCAATCAGCCTCTTTTATCCAGGTACGAAAACGGATAGCATCAAAATACCAAAAATCGAATTCCGGAACCCCTGCGTAATATTCTCGATAAAACCAGTCAGCCGCCCATTCGGGATAGCGCCTGCCTGAAGCATCTGGTTTGGAAAACTCAGTAAAATTTATTTCCAGCCTACACGTCTTCGGATTCAAGCTGACCCTAGAACCATCTGCCTTTGTCAGCCACCATCGCTGCATATCAAGTATTGCAGTTCGCTCCTTTGTAACGTCCTTGTATTCAACACATGCCTCGCTAAGAATTGAATAATTTCCCAACAAAATATCCGGATTGATTTTTTTTATTGACCTAACGACGCTTTGAATTGGAACGTGAGTGGTCTGCCCCCATTTTGGTCTAAACCCCAGAACAACAATATCGTACTTAGCGAGCTGAGCCTGAATTTCTGGGCGATTTATCCCCTGCTCCATAAAAGCCATGGCAAATAGCCTGGGAAAACCGGCATTTTGCAAAATATCATTTCGGCGTACCAATTCGACACTATTTGCTGATACGTCTTGCACGAATAGCATATAGCCAGCCATCAGCACCCACAAACACAATATTCTGACTCTATTCATTTCGCGTCATTCCAAAGAAAACCGCATAATATATTTATATTAATCAAACTCTCTTAAAGCCAACACAGATGTATAACTTTTCCAGCCGTTCAATTACGACTGGTACCGAAAAGTCATTTTCAGCACGAAGCCTGGCAGCACGCCCCAATTTCTTGGCAAAGGGAAAGTCAGCTCCCAACTTCTCGAAACAATGAGAAAGCGCCGTTATGTCTCCAGGTGAGAAAAGTAGACCATTCACGGAATCCTCTATCACATCAGGGATTCCACCGACCCTGCTGCTAACGACAGGTAATCCGGATGCCATCCCTTCAAGTACCGCCATTGGCAAACCTTCAAAATATGAGGGCAGCACAAGAACATCGGCAATGCTCAGCAGTTCAGCCTTTTTTTTCGGCCCGACCCACCCCATAAATTCAACTTTGGCACTCAAGCCTAAATCATTGGCGAGTTTCCTAGCTCGCTCCAGATCACCGTTTCCAGCGAGTATCAACTTCCATTTTATGGAGGTATTCCGGATAGCCGCAAAAGCCTCAAGCAAGTCAAAAACACCCTTTTCTTTAGAGAGACGCCCCAGAAAAAGGACGGTAATAGAGTCCGTCTTTCGGCTATCTCGATCAACAACGGGGGTCAATTCCACAGGATTTGGAATACATACCACAACCGCCTTGGGTGCGATTACTTTCAATTCATCAACCCAACTCTTCGACAACGCGATGACGTATGAGCGTTCAAGAATTTGTCGTACGAGATACCTGGCAACAACACCACATCGTGACCAATAAAAACTAGAAAACTCACCATCATGAATATGGAATATAACCGGAGCACGTAAAAAAAATACCGGCAAAACAATCAAACTCTTTCGCCAAAAACTTGCGCCAGCAGCAACATGAATATGCGCACCAGCAAGCTTTCCACTAGCCGCTTTAATGAGCACTCGCCACCATGCACCAATTGCCGTTATCAGCTTCAGCCGCTTACTGCCGTCGCGATGTGTCTGCACGTACAGAATTTTCCATTTATCAAGAAGGCCAGACCTCAGATAGACATTGATTACCGCTGACATCCCCCCCTTGGAACCAAAATCGGTCCCAACCATCAGCACCAATTTTCCCTCGGATTTACTCATATTGACCCGCCAAGCCAACGCAATCAGAGCATATTCCCTCGTACACACTAACCGTCATATCAGCGATGCTCATCCATGAAAGAGGGCCAGAGATATTTTCTGCAACCCCGCGTGTCAAACTCTCATAGGCCGCTGGATTCTCCAGAAGCGTGGCAATAGCATCAGCCAGGGCTTTAGCATTCCTGGGTTCAACAAGCACACCGGTAACGCCGTCGGAAATCAATTCGGGCAAAGAGCCAACGCGAGTAGCCACAACGGGACGGCCGAAGCCAAACGATAACGCCGCGACGCCACTCTGTGTCCCGTCGGTATAAGGCAAAACGGCAAGTTGAGCCTGCTCAAACAACTCAAATGACCTGTTCCGCGGTATATACCCTTCAATCAGATCAAAAGCTGATTCATTCAGAATTTCAGCGCGATAAGGCGGAAGATCAGAACCTTCGCCAGCGATAACGCCTTTCACCTTAAATCCACGCGCCTTCAAATCCCTTACCGCTTCAATGAAATACCGCAGACCTTTGTATGCGTGGATTCTGCCAAAGAACAAAAGATTGCCTGTCTCAGGCTTCACCTTCGGCATAGTCAACGGTCCTAAAGGCCCATGCGGGATAACGAATATCCGCTGGCCATCCATTTTTGGCACAGCTGCCTTCAAATCGAGGGCGAGACTTTCGCCATGAACGATAGCCCGGTCATAAAAACTTCTCGACCAAGGCTCATAGAACCGATGACGGCTACGAGCATGCCGTTTAGCCTCCAATCCACTATGTGGCGAAGGGTCGTGAACCGTACCGACCAATGGCGCAATTCGCTTAAGAAACGGCAAGGCGAAAACCTGATAGTCGCGGGTAACTTCCTGCAAATGAATCACATCGGGTTTAAAGGCTTTGATCCTGCGAACCAATTCAATGGTATTCCCGAAGATAACCTTGGGCGATATACGGTGTGGCAAGGTCACGAGTGACAGGCGCGGCGGCTTCTCCGGCAAAACACCGTCCAGTTCACCGGAAAAATTCGGTTGGCTCAATATCAGCAAGACGTCGTGGTTTTCAGCCAACGCAAGTGCCAAACGAGTGGTGTATTCGGCGAAATGGAGTCCAACAAGGCAAATGCGCATATATCGGCTCTCTAAGGCTGCTTGACGAAATCTACTGACGAGAAAGCCACGGAAAAAGCCAGCAAGCCCTCGCGTAAACGCCCCTTGACCGCTGCCTTTGCTCCATCGACCAAAAGCCAAAACCGCGTAGCGATCAACAGATGGGGGAAAAATGTCTTCATAAACCGCAAGCGGCTACGGAACATAAAACCGAGCGAAAAGAGCGAACCGTTTCCGGCAGCAGCGCCTACCTTGTGGAAAACGTAGCTTCCCGGCGCGTACGCCAATTTGAATTTTCCCGAAGCACGACAAGCCCAGTCGAGTTCTTCATAGTAAAGAAAATAGTCCTCGCAAATTAGGCCTACGGTCTCAAGAAACGAACGAGAGACCAGCATAGAAGCACCGATTACATAAGCCGTCTGCTGCTCGATCTCATGTTGCTGTGCAGGAGATATTTCGCGATACAGGGCGCCGATCCCAATTGGCCGAGCGCGGCAGCGCCAAGGAATAAAAGTTGCCCCCCCCAAAGCCTGAAGCCGTTCCGGGTCGCCATAAAATCGAAGAGTCGACCCTACGATGCCTACATTGTTATCAACAGATGCCCTCTCCACCAGTTTTGCCAAAGCATCTGAATCGACAACCGTATCATTATTCAATAGCCATACGTAATCAGCACCTTGATCCAACGCATAACGTATCCCCACGTTGTTGCCGCCAGCGAAACCAAGATTCGACCCGGTTTGAATAAGCGTTAGTTGTGCAGACTGCCCCCTCAATGCCTCATGCTCAGAAGCCAAACGTGAATACTCGATGTAACTGACCGGCTTTAAAAGAGGTGGAAAAGTCAAGGCAGCCAAAGATGGTGAAGAAAGCGGTGCCGCAAGCTTTCCGTCAGCCCACGCTTTGATCTTTTCAAGCGATCCATCCTTAGAGTCATTGTCGCAAACCACCACCTCGAAATTGTCGTAATCCAGCCTAAAGACACTTTCCAG
Source organism: Betaproteobacteria bacterium HGW-Betaproteobacteria-4 (assembly GCA_002840785.1). GTDB lineage: Bacteria > Pseudomonadota > Gammaproteobacteria > Burkholderiales > Rhodocyclaceae > Azonexus. The sequence continues at coordinate 25,680 of PHCH01000019.1, forward strand.
GCACTCGACTGTGTCTTCCCAACCATTCCAGTTGAGCAAAACGATATGGACTTTTGGATTCATCGGACTGCTTTCATTGAAACGTGCTTGTCCACTGAAACAAGCAAGCCGATCGCTATGGCAAAGAACGAGATCCCTGTAGAGACCAACCACTCTGGCTGAGTAAATGAAGTCAATACCGGAACAATAAAAGCAATTAATAATGTGGCTGCAAGGGAGCGATATTCTGCTTCATTTGTATTTTTATAAATAATATATGTTTTAGTAACAACCATATAAATAGCTAAAATTGCAGCAAACAAACCAAAAACCCCTAGCTTCATCCAAAGCCCCAAATAGGAATTATGGATATAGCGTACCTGCGACCAGTCTGCCATTGGATCCAATCGCGGTTTATAGGCAGTGCCAAAGCCAATTCCTACAATCGGACTAGATAAAATCTTGTTAATCGCGAAATTTGCCTCCTCAAACCGCCAACCTAGAGAGGAATTTTTAGCACCTTCACCAGCAGTGCTCACAACACGTTCATACGCTGCCTCAATAACCTGTGGCTTCGCAATAGAAAGACCAACCAAAGCAGTACCAACTCCGATAACCAAAATCACTGAAATCTGCGCTAATCCTTTTGATCCTTTCAGCAAAAATGCCAACCCTAAAGAACCAATCGCAGCCGTTATCCAAATAGCACGGCCAAAGCTAACCACAACGCCAGCAGCCAATACGGGCAACAAAAAAATCGGGAAAATCAAATTAATGCTCCCCGTCAATACACGGGCAATAAGGTAAAACATTGGGAGCAAAATCAGATAGATTGCACCCCCGGCTGTGCTGCGGGTGATGTCTTGATAATGTGTAGCACCAGACACCAAATCCTCTACGCGGGCATTTTGAATAATAGTTATACCAGTCAAAAACTGCACGACCACCGCAGTGGCAACAGCAACACCAACAAAGACCAGCCCCCAGATAACTCTATTCAATCGGATACGATCAGTTGTCAGGTAAATGACAATAAAAGCAATCAGCCAATGCACTTGAGAGCGAGCCTCAGTGAACACATCTTTGATTGCGGAGCCATAGAATTTATTTCCAATGATCATTCCAGAAACAGTTAACAACATAAATAGCAGAACAGGGCGCATATACACCCATCTGCCATCTAAATAGCCGGGAAACGCGGATGCTTTCACCAAAGCAACGACGGCCAACCCAAATATTGCTAGATCAGTGCCCAGCACTTTTCCTGGTCCAACATTAATACTTGGCATTAAGCCTTCAGGGACCAAACCCGAAATCATTAATATCAAAATAATTAGCCCGTACTCTGGAAAGAGCACAGCAACTCCGATAAGCATCGGAAGCAATAGAAATGCGACGACCATCCACCAAGGCAATACCGCTGCCAAAAGCCCAAAAAACAATGCCACAACTACCAGTCCAATGAAAAGCAATGGTCTTGAATTTGTAGTTCGCAAACCGCTGACAAAAACCATGACATTAATTCCTGAATCTGGTGTTGATAACGCGCTTTTGTGTTCTGCGATAAGAGCCAGCAAAATTGCGTAAATTCGTCACCAAACCCATACGTCTGCTGCAAGCAGCAAGCCCCATATTTCGAAACCGAGGCAAAGCCCCCGCCTTAAGCCACACGCCAGCCAATCTGGCCAGCAAAGCTGACTTCCGTTCCTTCTGATAAGGCTGCATCAAAGCCACTTGCGCCAAATCACAAGCCTCGACCGCAATGGCTTGGGACTGCAAGACATCTGCAATCAGTTCTTCCCCGCGCCTGGTGCGCGCCAGAATAAGGCTACGCCCAGCCTGCTCGTCAAACTCTGGGTAACCGTCTTTTCCATACCAGGCATCAGCGCAGGCAATATCGGCGAACTCGCCGGTACCATCCGGACAGATCTTGCAACGGAACTGGAGATGGCGATTCAGGATCGTTCCCCAAGAGGTTGCGTAGTCCATTTCACTGACGCGTCCGTCATGAGTCACTGCTTTTGCCTTGCCGGGCCAACCCTCGCCACGATAGGAAAACTTGGCCAACTGTTCTCGTTCGACACCGAGCTTTTTCAGCACCTCAAGCGTGCCGTGTTGGCTAGGAACGCCCGCACAAAAAAAGGCAATACAGAAAGCTGTTTTTTCGCTCACGCGTTTGTCTACTCGGGCAAGATTACGTAAGCCTGCCACGTCGCAGGGCTTGCCGACAAATGCGAATTTCCCGGGAAGATCGAGCAAGGCAGTCAGATTTTCGAGTGGAGCGGAGGGTGCATAGCGCGAACCCGCACCCTTTAGCACGTCAGCACGGCTACGGCTCAAGCGCACTTCATTTCTTAGCGGATCAGTTTCAGAGGCCGCAACGTGAGCAACATAGTCGACAGCCCCCGACTCCAGCAAATGGATAAGGAGCGCAGAAATAGCACCACCAGAAGACCCTTGGTAACGAACTTCTTCATCGAGCGCAAAACCGGTTCGTACGGTGACAACAGGCCCCCAAAGGGAATCGTATGGAACGTTCCCGGGCTCGTGCTCCAGATAATTGCCGGGACAGGTTCCGGCTACGAGGGCATTTTCTTCAACGGTAAGTTTCTTGTGAATTTGCGGCCGCAAGAACCCTTCCTTGCTCATTGCCATCGAGACTTTGTTGTCGGAGATCAATGTCGAACAAAGGCCGCAGCCTGAACACAAGCGCCCGTCAACAATTCCGGAAAGCGTCGTCTCCGCCATCAGCGCAACTCCGCCAGCGACCGTTCGACAAACGACTCGTAACCCGCTAGACGTTCCACTGCTCGACGATTCCCCTCCTCGACTCTTACGCGAAGCGCTGGCAGGTTATCCAGGCCATCGAGCACCATCGTTAGCAGCGCTTCGTTGCCGATTTCTCGACAGTCACCAACAACGTCATAACCGACAGACGAAAACAGCCCGATGAATTTCCGGCTGTAAGCGATGGGAACAACCGGGACGCCACTTGAAAAAGCCGCGATACACGCATGCATGCGGGCGCCAGAGAAGAAATCAAAGCCGGCAATATAAGACTTCGCCTCGCTCGGCGTAGAAAACCGAGGCGCCACAGAAACGCCGGGGAACTCCTTGGCGAGAACGAGGCTGGCGGCATAATCATCCTCGGCTGCAATGGAATCGGTGAGCACATGAGGAACCAGAGTTACTGCGCAATCGCCCCGCTCCAGAAGCTTTGTCAGCAGCGTTCGAATAAAGACCGGATAATCAACCGTCAAACCAAACTGGTTGGTTCCCGTATAACCACCACTAAACATCAATCCCGATACGTTTATACCGACAGCGATTTTCCCCTCCGCTCGAACCTGATCAATCTTGGTGTAAGGGAGACGGAACGCAACATCAATCGCCTCACCTGAATTACTCACCACGTTCAGCGAAGTCAGATAAGCCTTTGAAAGATGATCCCTCGCATAGACGCGACGACAACGAGACATGACCATCGAAGCAAGCCGGCGAGTCCAGCCTTTCTCAAATGGGCCTATGGTTTGGGGACTAAGAATGAGAGGACGACCGCAAGCCAGCACTGAAATTTTGGAAGCAATCTGCAATACGAAACGAACGCCACCGTAGATATCCGTAAAACTGTCACCTTCGCCAATATCAAAGACCAGATCGCATTCACGAATCTGTTTCAGAAACTCCGACTGACCCAGCAGAATTCTCTTCGGCTTGAATGGGGCACCAACTTCACAGCGGTTGTTCAATTCAAGCACGGGCTTTTCGCCCACGGTGCCAAAAATTCGATAGTTAACCGTTACACCCGCGCGTTCAGCTGCGGCGTCAATTATTTTTATTTGCGATGCGGTAAGCGCAAGAACACCAAGGTTGTCTGATGTTAACGAATGCCATAAAAGACCAACCACTAATTCATTTTTCACAGCACTGCCCTGTCATTAATTATGAATTTTAAAATCACTTCGTGTTACCTAATATTTGAATCGCAATTGGTGCCAGAAATATAAATATCACGCAAACATTCAGCACATTTATACCTGTTGGAATACCTTGTCTGTATAGAGCACCAAGATATAGAGCGCCAACCAATAGCGTGGCGCAGACGAAGGCCATCAGCATTCCGACAACGCCATAAATCGGAATAGCAATCATGGCTACAACTATTAGAACCACTAACGCCAATCCGTTTGCAAAAACCCGAACAGTTTGCAGACCATGAGCTGTTAGATTTATTCCAAACCCAGCGGCAACAAATCGCACAATCAGCGCCAAGCCAAACCAAGGTAACAGTATCGAAAGTTGGGAATATTCAACACCAAATAACAGATTAGTAATGAGGATATTGCCAACTGCAAAAATGGCTCCGACTCCCCCACCCAACAAACTCATTTTTAGAATCAATTTGGTTACTATCGAACTACAGTCAGCTCGTTGCATCTGTTGAGACGCGATATGCGGCGTGTAAACGTTACCTACGATGGGTGCAATCGAATTTGCCCCCTGCATCAATTTCAACCCTGCTTGATAAAGGCCTACCGCCTTCGTCGATGTCATGTAACTGAGCAAAATGACATCCAAGGTCGAGTTAAGCGTACTCACTGCCATATCTGCGGCATACGGAAAGCCATCACGCAAGGTTTTCCAAACATCGGCGAACGACCAATCGTTCGACTTTTGCATAACGGGCAAAAATGGCAAGGCAAGGCGCCAGCCAAGTAACAAGGTGGCGCAACGCGACAAAAGAAATCCGACGGCTACCGCAGTTATTGTTCCGAATACCAGTAGCGGTAATAAAACTCCGAAAAAATTCAACGCGGATGTAAACAGCGAAAAACGTGCTTCTTTATCAAAATAGCCAAGCGCTCGCAGAACGAAATTGATGTGTTCTGCGAATGATTCCGCAAGCGCCATGATAAGCAGCGACCAGAATATGGTCGTTGGTACGCTTTCTAGCAGGCCGATAACCAAGCCGACCACGATAATCAGCAAACTCAATACAATCTTTGCCGCCAGAGTGGCTCTGTATACTTTTGCCGCAGAGTTTGGGTCTCGTCCAATTTCCCGCAGCAATTGGAGGCCAAAACCATAGTTAACCAACAATGCGAGCAAGCTTGAAAATGCGAGCCAGTAAGCCAATTGACCGAAAATTTCCGGCCCCAGTTTTCGGGCCAGAAAAATAAACAATAAAAAGCCAGCGCCCAGGCGCATTAAAGTCGAAACCGTCATCCAACCGATATTTTTCAGCATGGATCAGTTTCAACCGCGAAGATTATTTCAAGCCACCGGAGAGGCGCTGCCTTGACTCCGGAGTTAGGCTTGAAAGTAGCTTTTTAGCGAACTCGTCTTGTTTTTTAAATGCATTGTTCTGGTCGCGGTCAATACTCGATACACGAACAAGCATCCCATCGGGTACCTCGCCTGTGAGTCCATAGGCAACTTGAACGATTTTTTGAGTTATATCGGGGCGTACCACTTTGTCAGCTACCGTGACCCAATAGGTTATTGGTTCGATACGATTTCCTTGAAGTGCAAGTACTCTTTTGATAGGTAATACGCCTTGATCAAGTATCAGGTTATCCATTCGATGGTCTTCAACCTGAAATCCCTGTGCCGCATAGCAAACTTCGGGTTTGTGAACTTTCATGGAGTCACTTTGATCGCTGCCGTAGGCTATCGAAAGCATGATGCGGTAGCCTTGTTCATTCACATAGGTGCGCGAAAGCACCTGGCTATAAATCGTGTCGAGAAACGCTTTTTGCTGGGGGTCAATTACCTGAATTGAGGGGATGACCTCTTCATGCCATCCCTCCATTTCAACAGGGACCATGCTGGCGAGATCAATTTTTGGTCCCTGATCAGCGATCTTGTGCGTTGGCCGCATGGCAATAGCCAAGCCTGCACTGGCCAGCATCAGCACGAGCAGAATGATGTTGCGAATCGGGAGTTTCATGCTTGCACCTTGTTCGCGACCGCTTGCCCGCGCCAGCGCTTTTCGCCAACCTGCAGCAGCGAATCGACGCCCATGATGATGAGCAGCGCAGTGATGAACAGCACCATGCCGGCGAAGCCGTGCAGGAAGCCTTGGCCTGCTTCGTCGCCAAAGTGGTAGGTGATGAGCGTGAGGACCATGACGCGGATGACGTTGGCGGTGAAGGAGATGGGGATGATGAGGATGGCCAGGGCGACGTTGCGGAACAGGGAGTCGTGGCGAACGATGTTGAGGTAGAGCAGGCCGAGGGCTTCAAGGGTGAACAGGGTTTGCAGGCCGGCGCAGGCGTCGGCGACGAGCAGTTTGTACTGGCCGATCTGCAGGATGACGCCAGTGCGCGAGATGGGGTAGCCGACCCAGTAGAGGACGTTTTCGGCGACGTAGGAGACGGCCATCTTCATGGGTAGTGTGAGCGCGTCGACGAAGGCGCCGGGCAGCGGGATCATGAAGAGCAGGAAGAAGAGCGGGAACCAGGCGGCGCCGAGGGCGGACCAGCCGCGCAGGATGAGCAGCAGGCTGGCGATGACGACGATTTGCGAGCCAACTTCAAAGAGCAGGATGTCTTGCGAGCGGCCGATGGTGTAGAGCAGCAGGCCGAGGATGAAGAGCGGCCAGCCGGCTTTTGAGGGTGCCGCGAGTGTGCTGTGGATGGTCGGGCCTTGTTTCCAGAAGAACCAGACAGCAACCGCCAGGATGATGGGGCCGTGGGCCTGGGCTTCGGTGGCCCAGATGGTGCTGGAAAGATCGACCCAGGTGGGGACGTAGAGGGCGATGAGGCCGAGGAGAATGGGGAACCATTCGGCGATGGCCGGGCGGGTTTGCGCCGGGAGTAGCCGGGTGTTTTGTGCGGCGTGGTTCATGGCCGAGCCTTTGCCGGTTGAATGCTACGGTCAACCGGGAATTTTGCCCAAAATTGAAATGTTGCAGGGCGCGTGAGAATGATATTTGGGCTTTCACCTTCACCCATCCCGACCCTCCCCTTGAAGGGGAGGGAGGAAGGGCGAAGGGCCCTCCCCTTGTCCAAGGGGATACCGCCCCTGCGGGACATAAAGGGGAGGGAGTGTGAAACGGAGGAACGCCAGTTCCTTTGGCCGTGACGCGCATCCGAAGAGCACAGCGGGAATGAACGGAACGGCACGCTGCCTACCCGTTGTTGAGCACGGCGCCGACGACGGCGACGCCGCTGTGCTGCAGCGAGGTGACGAAGGCTTGCAGGGCGGGCGCGGAAGACATGTCTTTGCGGGCGACGACGACGGCGCCGCGGGTGCGGGCGGCGATGGTCTGGCTGTCGGCGGTTTCGGCGCCGGCCGGAGTGTCGACGATCACGATGTCGTACTGGCCGGCGACGGTGGCCATGAGCGCGTTGAAGACGGGGCGGGCGAGCAGTTCCTGCGGGTTGGGCGGGGTGGCGCCGGCGGGCAGGACGGACAGGTCGATGAGGCCGGGGATGCGGGTGATGGCTTCGGCCAGTTCGGCGCGGCCAGCCAGCAGGCTGGAGAGGCCGAGCTTGTTTTCAAGGCGGAAGAGTTGGTGCTGGCTCGGGTTGCGCAGGTCGGCATCGATCAGCAGCGTGCGTTCGCCGAGTTGAGAGAAGACGACAGCGAGGTTGGCGGCGGTGAAGCTGCGGCCATCTGCCCGGCTCGCGCTGACGACGGCCAGCGTCTTGTGGCCGATTTCGGCGTCGAACCAGCGCAGCATGAGCTGGCTGCGCACGGCGCGCAGTTGTTCGACGATGGGGCTGAAGGGCTTGAAGGCAGCGACGACCTCTTCGCTGACGCGCTCGTCGCCGGGCATCAGGTAGGGGTAGTCGTACTGGCGGGAGAGCGCCTGCTGGATGTCGGCCTCGGAGAGCAGGCCAAGCTGGATGGCGGCATCGCCAAAGCGCAGGCCCTGCTCCTTTTGCAGCTTGAGGATGCGCTCGGCGGCGTCCGGCGTCAGGCGGCCGTTGTCGATGAGAATGGCGCCGATGGAGCGGCCGGCACCGGTGTCGAGTTTGTCGGTCATTGCGTTCATCTCGGATCAGGCCTTCGCTGCGGCTGGCTGATTGCCAATTTTAAGAGTGGATTCGCGATTGCTACGGTCAACCGGATTTTTTGCCCAAAATCGAAATCCTCTTTTTGCCCTGGGCAGCGCGGAATCGAGTTCGGCCAGCACGGGCAGGTCGAGCGCCAGGGCGAGGTCTTCGGCCGAACGGATGCGGCGCTGGCTGAGTTCGACGACGAGCGCGGCGCCGACACCGAGCATGGTGCCGAGGAAGATGGAAACCAGCACGTTGAGGAAGACCTTGGGCCGGGAATGCTGGGTCGGCTCGGTGGCCGGGCTGAGTACGAGCACGTTGGTCTGCTGCGACTGACCTTCGAGATTGGTTTGCATCATGCGCTGGCCAACGGCCTCGTAGGCGCGGCGGGCGGTTTCGACGTCGTTGACCAGCACGGAGAGTTCATCGCGCTGCGAGCGCAGGTCGAGTACCCGTTTTTTCTGTTCTTCGATCGCCTTCTTGAGTTCGTCCTGTTTGACGATGCCGAACTTGCTGGCGACGGCATTCCCGCCGGAGATACGGCCGATTTCCTGACGCAGTTGCTGGCGCTGCTCGGCGATCTGGGCTTCGAGCTGCAGGACTTGCGGATGATTCTTGCCGAGGTTGCTGCCGATTTGCGAAAGCTGCGATTCGGCCCGGGCGATTTCGGCTTTGAGGCCCTGGACCAGCGGGTTCTGCAGGACTTCGAGCGAGAGTTCGCTGGTGCCGCTCTTTTGCCGACTGGAGGCGTCGGCACGCTGGGCCTGGGTAGCGGAGAGCTGCATGGTCAGGTCGTTGAGGCGCGCCGTTTCGTTGTCCATCATGCGGTCGTCGGTAACGACGATGCCTTTTTCCTGCTGGTAGGCGGAAAGGCGGGACTGGGCTTTTTCGAGGTTGGCGCGCAGGCCTTTCTGGCGCTCTTCAAACCAGGCGCTGTATTGGCGGGCCGGCTCGACGCGCATTTCGATGGAGGTGTCGATATAGGCCTGGGCAAAGGCGTTGGCGACGGCGGCGGCAAAAATCGGGTCGGCACCGGAGAAGCTCACGCTGATCACGTTGCTCTCGCGGGAAGGCTTGATGTCGAGCTTCTTTTGCAGGATCCCGGCGTAGTAGCCTTCCAGCGTGCCCTTGCCTTCGCTGGCTTCCTTCCAGCTCTCGACGGCCTCGGCACTCTTCTCGAAACCCAGCAGCTTGACGACGCGGGTGGCGACGCGCTCGCTGTTGATGATGTCCATCTGCGTCGCCATGTAGCCGGGCGCCATCATGCCCTGCATGATCATGCCGGCGATGGGGTCGGGCGGTGTATTCCTTGGGCAGGATCAGGCTGATGGCCAGCGTGGTCAGCACGGTGACGCCAAAAATCGACAGCGCCAGCTTGCGGCGTGCCCAGAGGATGAGGAGAAATTGCTGAAAAGTCATGCGGGGCTTTCAGTGATCTTCTGTTTAGAAGAAGCTTTCCTGGACGTAGAGCACATCGTCGGCTTGAATGAGGTCGGACTTTTCCGGCGAGATAACTTGCACCTTGCCGTCCGGGCCGCGCCGGTGAATGCGCAGGCCGCGTTCGGTGCCGCGAACGGTCAGGCCGGCGCCCTGGGCCAGGCCCTGGAGCACGGTCATGTTGCGTTCGAGGCGGTAGGAGCCGCCGCGCTGGACTTCACCGTAGATGTAGAAAACCGGGGCACGATGAACGTAGATGATGTCGCCGCCGGCCACCGGCATATCGAGATCGGTGTCGCCGCCGAGGAGCATGGCGGGGATGTCGATTTCCCGGCGGAAGGTCTTGCCGTCGCGGACGCCGGAAAGAACGATGACATCGGCGCCGCCGGTGGGGATGGCGCCGCCGGCCGTGGCCAGCATGTCGGTCAGCCGGGTGTTGCCGGTTTCGATGGGGTAGCGGCCCGGACGATTGACCATGCCAAGCACGGAAACCTGGTTGCCCTTGAATTGCATGAGCAGGATGTTGACCTGCGGCTTTTGCACGAAGCCGCCGTCGCGCAGCTTGTTGGCGATAGCCCGCTCGGCCTCGGCAATCGACAGCCCGCCGAGGTGCACGCCGCCGATCAGCGGATAGGTGATGGAGCCGCTTTCGGCAACGCGGGTTTCAACCGTGAGGTCCGGATTCTGGAAGACGCTGATCTTGATGGCGTCGCCAGCCCCGAGACGGTAATCGACCGGCTTGCCTTGCGCCTGCGCGCCGGCGATGAGGCCAAAGGTGAGGAGAACGCCGAGGAGAAGTCTGTTTAGGTAGCTCATGGATAGTTGGTTTCCGCTTTACTTGAGACCGGCAATGCCTTTGGTGACGGCGGCCTCGGTGGCACTGGGCGCAGCCTTTTCAGGTTCGGCTGTCGCCGGGGCGGCAGCGACTGCCGGCTCGCTGCGGACAAATTCGCCGACGTATTCGATCTTGGCCTTTTCGCGCAGCTCCTTCATGGCGCCGCGGGCGGCTTCGGATTTCTGCTTGTTGTTGATGAAGTTTTCAATGAAGGGCTGGGCCTTGACTTCATCCATCGGCTCGGACTTGCTGGCCAGCACGGTGATGAGCGCAGCACGCCCCTGGTTTTCGATCATCTGGACCTGACCGTCTTTGACCTGGGACAGCCGCGGCAGCAGTTCAAGAGCCAGTTGCTCGGCCGCCTTGACGCTGACGCCGCCGGCAACCTGAATCCCCTTCTCCTTGAGTCCGGCGACAACCTCGGCCACCGAGGATTTGCCGGTACCCAGCTGCGCCTTCACGCCATCGATGATGTCCTGGCTGGCGGCAAAGGCGATTTCTTCAATACGGTAGATCTTGCGGTTGGCAAACAGCTCGGGGTGATCGTTGTAGAACTTGCGAATCTCGTCGATGGAGGGCTTGGTCTGCTTGGCAACCTTTTGCTCGATGAAGGCGCGAGCGAGGATGTCGCGGCGAGCGCCTTCGATGGCCTGCATGACATTGGGCGTGCGCTCGAGCTTGGCTTCCAGCGCCTGCTGCACGGCCAGTTCCTGGTCGATCAGGCTTTCCAGCACCTGGCGCTTGGCGGCTTCAGCCTTGGCGGCGGGAATGTTGGGGGTGCGCTGCAGCACGAAGTTGATCTGATGAACGGAGATTTCGCCGTCATTCACTTTCGCGGCGACCTGGGAGGCTGCCTTTTTCTCGGGCGGACGATCACCGCACGCGCCAAGTACCAGGGTGGAAAGAACAACGGCAGAGATTGTTTTGAGCTTGTTCACAGGGTCACCTTAAATTTAGTTGGAGCGGATTCTTGAATGGCTTTGCTCACGTCAGAACTGGGCGCTGAGCGAGACATAAGTGGTGCGGTCTTTGTAGTCGTAGCGGTCATCGTTGACGTTGCGCTTCTCGAAGTTCATGCCGGCCTTGAGTTCAAGCCAGCGCACGGGGCGGTAGCCAAGATCAAGGCCGGCCCGGGAAACCTTGTCTTCGCGCTGCCCAACACCAGCCGGCAGCGGGGCTATTTCGCCGCGATAGTTGCGCTTGCCGTAGCCCAGGCGGGCGCCGGCCGAGATCTTGTCGGTGGCTGCCCAGCGGGTGCCAAGGTTGAGTTCGTCCAGCTCGTAGTAGCTGGAGGTGATCAGCCCGAAAGGCGGCTGCGCTTCCCGGTAGCTTCCCTGGAAGCCCACGAGATCGTGCTTGTAGCCGAAGGTAAAACTGCTCTTGCCGGTGGCGGCATAGACGAGATCGAGATTGCCGGCCCAGCCGCTGTAGTCGCGCGAGACGAAATGGTCGTGCTTACGCTCGAGGTATTCGACCCGGCTGCGCAACTGAACCTTGCCGGTGAGCAACCAGCTGACATCGAGTTCGACACCGTTATGCGAGAAACCGTTGTCGGACTGCGCAGCCGCATTGAACGGGCGATTCGAGTAGCTGCCATCGAGCTGTTTGACGCGCAGGGTGACGGTATTGCCGGAAACGGGACGGAAACGGAAGCCGAAGTTGAAACCGCTGGCTTCGTAATCGTTTTCGGCCAGAACCGCCTGTTCGTTGGTCACGCTGGTCCGCGACACCCCGACCAGGGCCGCCCAGTTGCTGTGAAACCAGTAGTTGGCCGTGAACCGCTCGTTCTCGATCAGGCGGACATTACGCGCCCGATAGTCGTTGGTGGTGTAGTCGGAATAGGTGTTGAGCGATTCGGCACGATCAAGCGAAAGATCGCCCGTCCACCGGGTGCCAACGGCCCACAGCCACTTGCCGTCGTAGTTCAGGGCCAGGAAATCGAGAAAGCCGCTGCGCTGGTAGCTGGTGTCGACAAAATTGATATTGCCGATGAGTTGCTGGCGGCCAAGCGTCTTGCTGGCATTGAGCCCCACCGAAGCAATGGTGATGGTGTCGGAACGCCCTTCAAGACCGTAATTGGCCGGGTTTGCCGAGGGCGACAGGCGGAACATATTGTCGTCATGCATCATCGTCATGGCGGCGCTCAGATTAATGACATCGCCCTCATTCGCCACCGCAGCGGAGGCATGAACGAGCAGGGAGGCCGCCAATGCGAAAAGGATTTTTTGACATGACATCATTCTTTAAATGTTACCACATTGCACTGCAGCATTTTTCCTCTAAATTCCGATTTAGCCCATGAATCAAGGATTGCCGACCAAACCGGAATCAATTGCACATTCATTTAACATGAAGCATTGAATCGGCGTTCATATCCCTGACCTCAGCGAGAAAGAGATCCATTCAGAGTAGCCCGTGATTATCTTCACAATTCCCGGAATGGAGCATCTAAACCACGCGTCATTTTGTCGCAGTCAAGTCTGTGAGCTTAGATGAGGTGTGTTGCATTTGAATGACGCCCGACCGCTGCCGGTGGATCGGTGGCGTGGTCGCTGCCCCGCCTTCAGCGGGAGGCGCCTGTCGCAACGCCATTACGACGTCGCTGACGACCTGAAACGCTACATGCCGGGTGGCAGCAGTTCCCCGATCAGGTCCGAGATCAGCCCGGCTGTAGCGCCGTGACGGTCGCGGTCGGGGTTGTATTCGACGATTTCCAGCGCCTTGAGGCCTGGCAGGCCGCCAATCCGGCGCATGGCCTCGACCACATCGTGCACGACCAGGCCATCCGGTTCCGGGCTGCCCACGCCGGGCGCCAGACGCGGGTCGATGGCATCGAGGTCGAGCGTGACGCCAAAACCGGCCGGTGCGCTGGCCACGATGGCAATGGCTTCGTCGAGACAGTCAGCAAAGCCTCGGCGAAGAATTTCATCGCTGTCGATGATGCGGACCTGCATGCCCCGGAGAAATTCGAGTTCCTCGGGTTCGTAGCTGCGCGGACCGAGAACGACGGTGTGGGCGGCAACGACCTGCCGGCCGGCGAGACCGATGTTGAGCAGACGTTTGTCGCCGCGCCCGAGCAGGCAGGCCAGCGGCATGCCGTGGATGGCGCCGGAGTAGCTGGTTTCCGGAGTGTGGCTGTCGAGATGGGCATCGATCCAGAGCAGGCCGACCGGCTCGTTCAGGGCGCGGGCGACACCGCTCCAGGTGCCGATGGCGACCGAATGATCGCCCCCGATGACGACCGGAAATTCTTTGCGGCGCAGGGCAAGCCCGACTTCATCGGCGAGATTGCGGCACAGGCCGGCGATGCGGGCAGTGGTCGAGGCGCCATCGACTTCGGGGGCAAACAGCGTCCTGCCCCAGTCGATGCGGGGGTGATGTTCCAGTTCGTGCCAGGCTTGCGAATGATGAAAGGCAACCGGACCATCGGCACAGGCACGATCCTGGGCACCGATGCCGCTGGCGGCACCGATGATGCGGATGTGGGCAGCGTGTTCCGGGTTGCGCCGTTTCATGCTTCGATGGCAGCAAGCCTGGTTTTCATTTCGGCCAGCTCGGTTTCGAGCGCACTCACCCTCGCCTTCAGCTCCTCGATTTCCTGGTTGGCTGAATGGCTGGCCCTGGCCGGCGGTGCAGCTTCGATTTCCGGCTGGCCGCTGAGCAGGTGCGCCCAGCGGTTTTCGCGGGCGCCGGGCAGGCGCGGCAATTCGACGACGAGAGCGCCCTCTTCCCGATTGGCCAGTTCTTCGAGGAAGGCTTCGACCGAGGAGATGTCGGCAAAACGGTGCAGGCGGTCGCAATTGAGGCGCAGCTCACCGGCCGTCTGCGGGCCGCGCAGCATGAGCACGGTAAGCAGTGCCGAGGCCTGGGTCGGCACGCCGAGTATTTTTTCGAGGCGATGCTCGAAGCGGCTGACGCGGCTGCCGCTGACCTCATTGACCAGCCACAGGCTCTTGAGCGTATCGAGGGCCTGCACGATGTCGGCTTCGCTGGCTTCGATGACCGGATTGCGGCTGGTCTTTTGATTGCAGCCGGCTTGCAGGGCATTGACCGAAAGCGGGTAGGTGTCGGGCACGGTGCGCTGTTTTTCGACCAGCGTTGCGAGGACGCGGGTTTCGAGCAGCGAGAGCGGGGGTAGCGGATTGGCCATGACGTTTCTTTCCTGATGTTATCGTTGATCGTTGACCGGCGCCTTTTGTTCCGGGTCGCGCAGCCAGGCGCGGTAGATTTGCAGGGCGACGTGGGCATCGTTGGCGGCATAGAGCAACTGTCGGTCGTTGAGGCGGGTACTGGCCCAGTTGCTGGTGCCGACCTTCTTGGATTTCTGGAGTTTCTGCCCGAAATAGTGGGCCACCGCTACCTTGGCGCCAACGGTGCCGCGATGCCCCGGCCCGCGCAGCACTTCGCCAAGGTCGAGCACGTTGCTCAGCTCGATGCCCAGGCGCGAACGCAGGGCGCTACGGTCATTGCCCAGCCCGAAACCGACCTTGAGCAGATGCGGCGCCGCGAGTATCTGACGCAGGACGTCATGGTTGGCGGCGAAAGCGACGGGGAAAAGATAGACGTGCTCATCGCTAGCCAGCTGAACGAGGTGCGGCCCGGTCGAAATTTCGCCTTTGAGGAAGGTCGGTTTGGATTCCGTGTCGAATCCGATGGCCGGGGCAGCCTGCAATGCGGCCAGGGCACGGGCAGCGAGCTGGGCATCGACAACCAGGCTGATCCTGTCCAGACCGATGCCGGGGTAGATCGGCAATTCGCTCTCGGCGAGTTGACGGCGACTGATCGTGACTTCGCTCAATTGCCTGCACTCCTGGCTGGTTTCATCGTCGTGACCGGCGGCATCCATGTATCCTTCAGCATTTATCCAGAAGCAAGTGTATGGGATCACGCTGGCTCACGGGCCTTTTCTCGCGCCTCAAGGCGCTGTTTTTCGGCCGCCCCGCCCCGCTTTCCGACTATGCCCGCGCCCGGCAACTGATTGCCGCTGTCGACCGTGGCGGCATCCCGCTCAATCCGGCCAAGGTCAATGCCATCGCCCGCAGCCTCGGCCTCGAGGTTGCCCGCCAGGCGCCGGTCGAGGCCACGCTGGAGCGCATCCGCCTCGCCCTCGCGCGCGCCACCGAACCATGAGCAAGCCCTGGTTTCTGTACATGATCGAGTGTGCCGATGGCAGCATCTACACCGGCATCGCCGTCGACGTCGAAAGCCGCTACGCCGCCCACTGCGCCGGAACGGGCGCCCGGTACACGCGCTCGCATCCCCCGCTCCGCCTGCTCGGCTACGAAAACCATCCGGACAGGTCGTCGGCGTCGAAAGCGGAGTACCGGATCAAGCGACTGACACCCGGCGAGAAGCGACAGTACGCCGCGTCGCTGCGCCCCGTCGCCGCCAATTTGCCCGGCTGAAAACCGGAAACCTCCATTTCAATTTTGGGCAAAAATTCCAGTTGACCGTAGGAGTCCCAGGTCGCCGAACGATCCTCCGTCAACCTTGAATGCCAGGGGAATTGCTCTATGCTAACCACATGGAGCATCGACTCATGAGGCGCAGGCGGGCAGCGGTTCAGCCAACCACGACGGGTGCTCCAATAACGCTGAACAGGAGTCCCGACGATGCCCACCTTCACCAGCCCCGCCACCAAACTTGGTGGCACCGTTACCCTGCGCCCCCCGTTCCCCCAGTACCGCAACGTCTGGCGAACTGTGACCCTGACCTTTGACGACGTTGCCCATGGCACGGCCGTTGACACGACCTATGCCGGTACCGGCGTCACCCTGGCCAGTGTGACCTACCCACCTCGCACCTGGTCGGCATATGCCCGACAAATGCCCTTGGGTGCCGACGGCCAGAGCGGAAAGAATGTCCTGACGATCATCGAGAGCGATCCAGCCTACCCCTGGTTCGATGCGCGCTACGGCGCCATTGAAGTCACCTTTTCCCAATTGCAGCAATCGGTCAGCGTCTGGGCCTATGCCATGAATTCACCCGAAGGCGCCGGAAACGCCGACAACCGCCCATTCCTGGAAGCCTACGATGCCAGCGGGAAATATCTGGGGAAAGCGTTGACACAACTCGGCGTACACGACGCCAATTTCATCGGGCACTGGCATCCATTGAGTTTTTCGTCGGCAAGCCGAAACATCGCGAAAATTCGCCTCTCGTCGCAGGCAAACGGACTACCGTGGACCTACACCGCCTTCGACAATCTGACGTTTGATCGAAACATATTCGCCAGCCCCTGACGACGAACCGGTGAAATCAAAAAAGCGCCAATTTCGGCGCTTTTTTGATGCCAACTTTCGGGACATGAACCCGGAAATCACCGCGTATTGGGAGGCGTAGGCGACTGTCCGGAAGACGAAGGAGACAAGGGAGTCGGCACCGATGGCGAGCGAGGAGGACTGACGTACTCGGGAAGGATCGCCGGCATAGGCGACGTAGACCTGGCCCGCGCATTCTCGGCAGCCTGACGCTCGGTGTACGCCTTCTGTCTTTCAAGCTCTTTTTGGGCAGCGACAGGATCGGGGACCGACTCGCTTGGCGTTATCTTCTCGATAACCGCCCCTTTCCCGCAAGGAAGGTCTGAATAGACGGTATCCCCGGAAGACGTTTGGCACGTAAACACATCGGCATATGCCACATTGAAACAGAGCAGACATGCAGGAAAGATGCTGTAGCGCATAGATACCTCCTTTCGGCCCCATCAAATCTACGCTCCAAACAGCCACGCTTCAAGTTGGGGATCAAGGCACCGTGCTAGTGCCTGAATTTGCTCCTCAACCAGCTCCAGATAGCCTCGCCAAGGTAGGGCAAAACTGCGATGCAACCAAGCGCAACAAGGGTTTCCGGTTCCAGCATCGTAATCACCTCAGCGAGGGAAGTCCGAGACACGATATCCCTCGCATCAGTTATGCCAGCGGCAAAAACGAGCCGGATGAAGGCAACAAAAAAGCGCCCCGAGGGACGCTTGTTTGCTTGCTGCATTACTGGCGGACACGCAGGGATTCGAACCCTGGATCCAGGTTTTGCCCGGATGCACCCTTAGCAGGGGTGTGCCTTCGACCACTCGGCCACGTGTCCTTGCCTCTTTTCGTCGATGACAACGGAAATCTTGATCTCGGAGGTCGAGATCATCTGGATGTTGATGCCTTCGTCAGCCAGGGCCTTGAACATCTTGGAGGCGACACCCGGGTGCGAGCGCATGCCGACGCCGACGGCAGAGACCTTGCAGATCTTGTTGTCACCGGCAATTTCGCGGGCGCCAAGCTTGGTCTTGACGGTTTCGAGAATGGCCTGCGCCTTGGCGAAGTCACCGCGATTCACCGTGAAGGAGAAGTCGGTGGTGCCGTCGTGGCCGACGTTCTGGATGATCATGTCGACGTCGATGTTGGCATCGGCGATGGTGCCCAGGATCTGGTAGGCGATGCCCGGGGTATCCGGGACGCCGGACAGGGTCAGCTTGGCTTCATCGCGGTTGAAGGCGATACCGGAGATGATCGGTTGTTCCATGTTCTTGTCTTCCTCAACAGTGATCAGCGTGCCTTCCCCTTCATCCTGGAAGCTGGATTTGACCTTGTACTTGCCGGCGAATTCGACCGAGCGGATCTGCAGCACCTTGGAGCCGAGGCTGGCCATTTCCAGCATCTCTTCGAAGGTGATGGTGTCGAGCTTCTTGGCTTCGGGCACGACGCGCGGGTCGGTGGTGTAGACGCCATCGACGTCGGTGTAGATCTGGCACTCGTCGGCCTTGAGCGCAGCCGCCAGGGCGACGCCCGAGGTGTCGGAACCGCCGCGACCGAGCGTGGTGATGTTGCCGTGCTCGTCGACACCCTGGAAACCGGCAACGACGACAACGTGGCCAGAATCGAGATCGCGCCGCATGTTGGCTTCGTCGATCGACAGGATGCGTGCCTTGGTGTGCGTGCTGTCGGTCAGTACCTTGACCTGGCCGCCGGTGTAGCTCTTGGCCTTGCAGCCGATGTCCATGAGCGCCATGGAGAGCAGGCCGGTGGTGACCTGTTCGCCGGTGGACATGATGGCATCCAGCTCGCGCGGATCGGGAGTGGCCTGAACTTCCTTGGCCAGCGCG
>PHCH01000141.1 GCA_002840785.1 Betaproteobacteria bacterium HGW-Betaproteobacteria-4
CATCATCACCTACAAGCTCGCCGCCCACGCCGCCGACCTCGCCAAGGGCCACCCCGGCGCGCAGATCCGCGACAACGCGCTGTCCAAGGCGCGCTTCGAATTCCGCTGGGACGACCAGTTCAACCTCGGCCTCGACCCGGACAAGGCGCGCGAATTCCACGACGAAACCCTGCCCAAGGAATCGGCCAAGGTCGCCCACTTCTGCTCAATGTGCGGCCCGCACTTCTGCTCTATGAAGATCACGCAGGAAGTGCGCGAATTCGCGGCGCAGCAGGGCGTCGATGAAGCGGCGGCGCTGGCGAAGGGGATGGAAGTGAAGTCGGTGGAGTTCGTGAAGGCCGGGGCTGAGGTTTATAGCAAGGTGTGAACTTGCTGAACGCTTGGTAGCAATGGAAAGGCGGCTGAATCAGCCGCCTTTTGCTTTTTTGGGATTGCTACGGTCAACCGGGAAAAATGGCCAATTTTGAATCCAGCCAAAGCGCTGTGGCGAAGGTGCTGTTGTATTTTTTTGCGGAATTTTCTGTCAAAAGTGAGCAATATTTGTTTGGCCGGTTTCTCGTCGGCGTCAATCTCGTTACACTGCCTCAACGCCACGTCTCCGGCGGCCGGAGGTGGCGATTTCCATATGCGGCCGCAATACCCAACTTGCTCATCCCGCCGATGTCCCGTTTCGAACGATTGCGCCGATATGCCTTGATCCTGCGGGATCGGGCCGAACGGCGGGTGAATCAGGCGCAGAATTATGTGCGCGCCAACCAGAATTATTTGCTGGCCCAGGGCCGACTGTGGATCGGTCGCGCGACTTTCTGGCTGGCCGGCATCGCGGTGGGGCTGGCGGCGGTCGGCTTTGCCTTGCTGACCGACGAAGCGGCCGACCTGTTCCGCACAATGGCCAAGGCGTATCCGTGGCTGCCGTTTCTCCTGACGCCGGCCGCCGGGGCGGGGCTGCTGTGGGTGACCCGGAATCATTTCCGCGGTGCCGAAGGTTCGGGAATTCCGCAGGTCATGGCCGAACTCAAGCGGCCGGCCGGCATCGCGTGGCGGCCGCTGGTTTCGCTGCGCATTGCTTTCGGCAAGGTGTTTATCGGCGTGGCGGCGGTTGGCGCCGGTTTTTCGTTTGGTCGCGAAGGCCCGACGGTGCAGGTCGGCGCTTGCCTGATGTCGTTCATCGGCCGCCTGTTGCCGACGACGCTGCGCATCCAGCAACACCATTTGCTCGTGGCCGGCGGCGCGGCGGGGATCGCCGCGGCCTTCAACGCGCCGCTAGCGGGGATCGTTTTTGCCATCGAGGAGCTGTCGCGCAGCGTCGAGTCGCGCATGTCCGGTGTGGTCATTACGGCCATCGTTCTGGCCGGTGTCGTGGCTCAGGCTTTCCTCGGCAATCACAATTACTTCGGCTACGTGTCGGTGCTCGGCGAGACGCGCGACCTGCTGCAGACCATTTTGCTGTGCGCGGTGGTCAGCGGCCTAGCCGGCGGCGTTTTTGCCCGCATGCTGGTTCTTGCCGCGGTCGGCTGGACGGGCCGGCTGGCCGGGTTGCGCGCCGCCCGCCCCTATGTTTTTGCGGCCCTCATCGGCTTGCTGATCGCCGGTCTGGGCTGGGCCAGCGGCGGCCTGACCTGGGGCAGCGGCTACGATGAAACGCGCGCCCTGCTCGACGGTTACGAATCGGTGCCCTGGTATTTCGGCCCGGCCAAGTTCATGGCTACCGTGCTCGCCTACCTGACCGGCCTGCCCGGCGGCATCTTCGCGCCGTCGCTGGCCATCGGCGCCGGCATCGGCCGCGATCTGGCCCCCATGCTCACCGGGCAGGCCATCCCGCCGACGGTGATGGTGTTGTGCATGGTCGGCTTTCTGGCCGCGGCAACCCAGGCGCCGATCACTTCCTTCATCATCGTCATGGAAATGGTCAACGGCTACAGTCTGGTCATCGACCTGATGGCGACGGCGCTCATCGCCTCGGCCATTTCCCGCCTGATCTCCCGGCCGCTCTATCTGAGCCTGGCCGAAAACATGATCCGCCAGCAGCAACCGTCGCCTCCGACCGCACCAACAGGTAGCTGAGGCAGTTACCGTTTTTACGTTCATTTACAGCCCGGTAACCCACATTAACAGGGCCTCGGGGGAGTATTCGTCCTGTTGCCAGGCCCCTTCGGGCCGGCTAATTTGAAGCTGAGGATGAAGAGATGAAAATGACCCCGAACAGCAATATCAAACGTTTCCTGATCGCCGCCAGCGTGGCCTTGGCGATTCCGCTTTCCGCCGCGGCCTTTGGCGGGCACGGCGGTCCTGCCGGCTGCAGCATGGAGGCGCATGGCGGGTCGGGCCATCACATGATGGGTGGCTCCATGATGCCGCGACATCTGCGCGGCTTGAATCTGACTGAAGCGCAGCAGGATAAAGTGTTCGAGATCATGCATGCGCAGGCCCCGGTAATGCGCGACAAGGCCAACACGCTGCGCAAGGTTGAACGCGACTTGCGCGCCCTGACGGCAACGCCGGAATACAGCGACGCCAAGGCCCAGGTTCTTGCCGACATGGCGGCCAAGGCGACGGCGGAAATGACGCTGGCCCGGGCCAAGGCGGATCGTCAGGTGTTCGAGGTGCTGACCCCGGAGCAGCGCAAGCAGCTGGCCGAAATGAAGCCGATGGAGCGCGGGCCGCGTGGCGCGGCGGCTGATGGCGCCAAGCCGGCCGGTCGTTAATTCGGTTATTTGACACTTGGGGGCCGATGGCCCCTATTTCATTTTTGGCCGTTTTTTACGGTTGACCGTAGCAGTCATCGGCGCCGAACGGAAAAGCCGAATCTGCGACAATCGGGCATGCTCGAAAAACAGCACCCTTCCGTTCCGATGTCCTGCCGCCCCCATTGCGGCGCCTGCTGCATTGCGCCGTCGATCAGTTCGCTGAACAAGCCGGCGGGGGTGCCCTGCCGGCATCTCGATGGCGATTTTCGCTGCCTGATTTTCGGGAGTCCGGAGCGGCCGGATTGCTGCGCTGGCCTGCAAGCGTCGGCCGAGATGTGCGGCTTATCCCGCGAGCATGCGCTCAACTGGCTGGCCGAACTCGAAGTTCTGACACATCCGGGATAGTAGAATGCGCCCTCCCCAACTTGCTAAAAGCACAGGCTGCACGCCATGGACCCGATTCTTCTCCTCAAAGCCCTCATCCTCGGCATCGTCGAAGGGCTGACCGAATTCCTGCCGATCTCGTCGACCGGCCACCTGATTCTGGCCGGCGATCTGCTGGATTTCAACGATGATCGCGGCAAGTTGTTCGAGATCGTCATCCAGTCCGGCGCCATTCTGGCCGTCGTCTGGGAGTATCGCGAACGTCTCCTCGTCGTGGCGCGAGGTGCCTTCAGCGACAAGGCGGCGCAGAAATTCCTCCTCAACCTGTTCGTCGCCTTCCTGCCGCTGGCCATCCTCGGGCTGACCTTCGGCAAGGCGATCAAGGCCCACCTGTTCAACCCGATTGCCGTGGCGACCAGCTTCATTCTCGGCGCCTTCGTCATCCTCTGGGCGGAAAAGCGCAAGCACACCATCCGTGTCCAGACGGTCGAGGAAATGACCTTGCTCGACGCCCTGAAAATGGGTTTTGCCCAGGCCGTGGCGCTCATTCCCGGCACCTCGCGTTCCGGCTCGACGATCATCGGCGGCCTGCTCTTCGGCCTGTCGCGCAAGGCGGCCACCGAGTTTTCCTTCTTCCTCGCCATCCCGACGCTCGGCGCCGCCACCGTCTATCAGCTCTACAAGGAGCGCGCCCTGCTCAATGCCGACGATATCGGCATGTGGGCCGTCGGCTTCGTTTCCGCCTTCGTCTCTGCCTTTTTGTGCGTGCGCTGGCTGCTGCGCTTCATTTCCAGCCATGATTTCACGCCCTTCGCGTGGTATCGCATTGTCTTCGGCATTGTCGTCCTGATGACCGCCCACTTCGGCTGGGTGCAATGGACCGCCCACTGATCGTTTACCTGCACGGTTTCTGTTCCTCGCCGGCCTCGTGGAAATCGCAGTTGCTGGCCGAGGAGATGGCGCGGCGCGGGCTGGCGGCGCAGTTTGTCTGCCCGCAACTGTCGTGGGTGCCCGATGAAGCGGTGGCCAGTGTCAGCCGCCTGATCGAACAGGCCGGCGGGCCGGTCACCTTGATCGGCAGTTCGCTTGGCGGGCATTACGCCAACCATCTGGCGGAAAAGTACGGCGTGAACGCCGTGCTGATCAACCCTGCTACGGTCGACCGGATAAATCTGGCCAAATTCGTCGGCGATCACGCCAATTTCCATACCGGCGAGAGCTTCACCTTCACCGAAGCCCACGCTGCGCAGCTCAAAGCGCAAGTGCGCCGGCCGACGCCGGAACGCTACTGGCTGCTCGCCGAAACCGGCGACGAGGTGCTGGATTACCGGCAGGCCGTGGATTTCTACGCCGGCTGCTGGCAAACCGTGTTGCCGGGCGGTGACCACGGCTTCACGCAATTTCCCGGCTTCGTGCCGCAAATCATTGAATACGCTGGGCTATAATCCGTCGATGAATGTATTGTTTGAAGAAGATGGCGGCTTCAAGGCCGGCAGCATCATGGCCGACAACGACAGCTCGTTGCAGGTCGAAATGCCTACCGGCAAGCGCAGCAAGATCAAGGCCGCAACGGTGTTGCTACGTTTCGAGAAACCGTCGGCGGCGGCCTTGCTCGATCAGGCCACGCCGCTGGCCGAAGAAATCGAAGCAGAATTCCTCTGGGAGTGCGTGAACGATGGCGAATTTTCGTTTCTTGATTTTGCCCGTGATTACTACGGCCACGAGCCCAGCCCGCTCGAAGCGACGGCGGTGCTGCTTGCCGTGCACGCCGCGCCCGTCTATTTCCACCGCAAAGGCAAGGGCCGCTTCCGCAAGGCG
>PHCH01000142.1 GCA_002840785.1 Betaproteobacteria bacterium HGW-Betaproteobacteria-4
ACCCGGCCTGTCGTCCTCCAGTCTATCTGCCCAAGCCAGCCCCCCCGCCGGCGGTCAAACCGGGCACCTACCGCGCCAGCGGTTTAGTCCAAGGCCGAACAGCAACCCGCCCACGCCATTTCAATTTTGGGCATTTTTTCCGGTTGACCGTGAGATTGCAGCACTCACACACCTGCGGCTAAGCCGTCCCCATTTTCACGCCGGGCGCGCGCGTGGCAAGGTCAGGACGAAGGCGACACCATCCACCGTGTTGCGAACAACGATGGTGCCGCCCATTTTGGCCATGTAGGTGCGGGCGACGAACAGGCCCTGGCCGCGGTTGCCGGCGGCGGCGGATTCGGCCTGGTCGGAGACGCCGTATTCGAAGATGCGTTCGAGCATGTCGTCGGCGATGGCCGGCCCGTGGTTGGCGACGGTGACGCTGGCGGTGCCGTCGTCGATGGCCAGGCTCAGGTCGATGGGCGTGCCGGGCGGGCGGTAGCGTTCGGCGTTGCGCAGCAGGTGGGCGAAGACGTCTTCGAGGGCAAATTCGTCGGCGCGCACGGGGATCGGGGTCGCCGTGCCGTGGCAGACCACGTCGGCGATGCCGGCGTTTTCGGCGATGTTGTTGGTAAAGGCGGCCAGATCGACGGCGGCAATTTCGAGCTGGCTGCTGGCGAAGGCTTCGCTCGGGCTGGCGTTGCCGTAGAGGACGCGCACCGCCTGCTGCATGCGGCTGATGTAGCGATGGCTGGGGTCGGCCTCGTTGCCGTGCAGGGCGAGCAGGCTTTGCAGCGGCGACATGATTTCGTGGCCGACGGCGTGCCACATGTCCTTTTCCTGGGCGCTGCGGATGCGTTCGCGTTCGGCGTCTTCGCGCACGCGCTGGAGCAGTTCGTCGAGGCCGCCGGCGAGCAGGCCGAGTTCGTCGCTGCCGCGCAGGTCGGCCAGGTCGTAGCGTTCAAGCCCGCTCGGGGACTTGTGCTCGGTCTGCACCGAGCGCGACAGGCCGCGGGTGCGCCGGGTCAGCCGGGCGATCGGGCGGATCAGGCCGATTTCGATGACCAGCCAGGCGATGGCGATGGCGCCGAGCATGGCGCCGATGAACCAGGAGAGCCGGGTGGCGATGACCGACAGGGTTTTGTTGACGCTGCGCGCGTCGCCTTTGAGGACCAGCCGGTAGTTGCCGAGCGGTGTGCTGATTTCGTCACGCAGCTCGACTTCGGCGGCCTCCAGCGAGCCGACCGGCAGCCGGCCGATGAGGCGGGTGAGCAGCGGCGAGGACAGTTCCTGCGCCTCGTCGCGCCCGGCCAGTTGGGCGACTTCGCGTTCGCCGCCGGCCTCGACGCGCAGGATGGACAGCGATTCGCCGGGCAGCAGCAGCGTGGACAGGGTATCGAGGGCAAACGGCGGCACCGCCCCGGCCCGGTCGCTGGCAAATAGCGGGGCGCCCTCGCCCGGCGGCAATATTTCAACCTGCACCTTGTACTCGTCGAGATCGGCCGGCGGCCAGACCGGGCGGGCGCTGCGCAGGATGCCGCGGCGCAGCGAGTCGACCGGCAGGCGCAGCGAGAAGAAGGACTGTTTGCGGCAGGTTTCCACGTCGTCCGCCTTGTCGAGGCAGCGTCCGCTCTGCCAGACCCAGCCGCGGAATTCCCTGATGGTTCGGGCGCCGGTGTAGTCGCGGCCGGGCAGTTCGACGTAGCCGGTAAAACGGCCGCGCACGCCTTCGCCGGGGGTCGGCGCGCCGTTGGCCAGCGGCTCGAAGGGGGCGATCCAGTGCCAGCTTTGGTCGCGCAGGCGCACCGTGACGCGCAGGCGATGGGCGCCGTCGAGGAACTCGTCGCCGATGCGATGGGCGGCCAGCGGCCCGCTGGCGAAGGTGCCGGCGGCGTAGATGAAACCGCCGGCCCACGGGTTGTTGCCGACCGCCACGCAGAGGCTGCCGTGATCGGGGTACTGGACGAGGCAACCGGCCATTTCGATGGCGTTGCGCACCTTGTTCTGGTCGTCGAAATCGATGGCCGAAAAGGGCAGCACGAGCGGCCGGCCGGCCGCCGCCGAAGCGGCATCCCAGCGCGGATTGGTCAGCGCCAGCTGGCCGGCCGGGTGGTGCAGGCGGGCGACGATCTGCGCCTTGGTCTTGTTCAGACTGGCCTGGTAGTTGTCGACGCTGCGCTGCTTTTCCTCCTGCAGCACGGTCACCGTCATGACCAGGACAACCAGCGCCAGCAGCAGGAAGGAGGTGCGCAGCAGGATGCGCAGGCGGAAAGAAGCCAGCCAGGCGAGGAAACGGGTCATGGCAGCGGTCCGGAAAGTGGAAATGCTACGGTCAACTGGAAAAAAGGACGAATTTCGCGGGCACGAAGAACCCCCTCCCGGCCGCCCCTTGTCAGGGGAGGCGCGCTATCCGCACCGCCCGACGTGCTCCCCCCTGACAAGGGCGGCTGGGGAGGTTTGAATTCCACCCCCTACCGCCCCTGATCCGACCAGCGAAACCCGCGCATCGGCACGTTCTCGATGCGCTCGAAACTGTCGTCGAGTTCGCGGAAGGCCTCGCGGATGGTGCTGATGTGCTTGCGGATGTTGTCGCGGTTGCGCCCGCTCTTCACCACGGCGAACAGGTCGTCGTAGGACACCACCTCGCCGCGTCGCTGGTAGAGCGTGGCCAGGATGCGCTGGGCGGTGAGCGGCAGGTTGACGCGCTGGCCGCGCCACAGCGGCGTGCTCTGGCGCAAGGGGTCGAGGGCCAGTTCGTCCTGGGCGCCGGCCTCGGCCTTGGGCGTCGCCCGGTCGCGCGAGGCACGGAGGATTTCGAGAAAGGTCTCGATGAAATCGGCTTCCTCGAAAGCCGTCTTTTGCAGGTAATCCCAGGCGTCAAGCGCCTTCATGATGCTCCGGTAGATGGCCGCCGGCATGGCCGAGACGACCAGTACCGGCGTGCCGCGCCCGGCCTTGTTGATGGCGTTGATGACGGCGACACCGGCATGACGCTCGCGCCCGAGCTCGATATCCAGGGTGACCAGCGCGTAATCCTCACGGGCGATGGCCGCTTCGGCGTCGTCGCGGTTGAACCACTGGTCGACGACCACATCCGGCCGCGCGGCGAGTATCCAGTCTTTCAACTGCTTGCTGGTGGGGATGTCGTCTTCGATGACGGCGACTTTGATCATGACTGGCTCCTGGCTGAGGAGCGAAGTATCCCCGTTTTTCGGCGTGGAAGATGCAATCCATGCAGGGCCGGTAGCGAAAACGATCTTCACGCTGCCGGCAACGGGGAAGTCTCCCCCGACGCGAAGATCGGTTTCGAGGAGGAATCATCATGAAAGAACGTTTTCTGGACATGTTCGACAGCCTGCGGGCATCGCTGGGCAATCTGGCCGGCCACACCGGTCGGGCGGCGGGGCAAGTGGGGCGCAGCGTGCATGGCGCCCGGCACAGCATCATCGCCCTCGCCATCGCCGGCAGCGGCGTTTATGCGCTGGTCAACCATCCGCCGATGCAGAGCGTGACGCGCGGCGAGGCCGGCGTCCGGATCAATCAACTGACCGGCGACAGCATCGAGGTGCGCGAGGGCGCGGTGCTGGTCATTCCCGGCCTGCACGAGATGCGCCGCTTCTCGTTGCGCGACCAGCTGTACCGCCCGGAAGGCGACGCGCCGTTCCAGACGGTGGAAGGCTTGTCGATTGGCGTCGATATCACCATCCGTTACGCCCTCGACCCGGCCCGCCTGAGCAGCGCAGCGCGCAGCCTGCCGGATGACATCGGCGGCCAGGTGGTTGACCCGGCGGCGCAGGCGGTGCTTTACAAGACGCTGGCCCGTTACACGGTGCGCGAAATTTTCTCGACCAAGCGCCAGGAGATCAAGGAAAGCATCGAAAAGGAACTCGGCGAGATGCTGGGCAAGGACGGCATCAAGTTGATCTCGGCGATGATCGGCCAGGTCGAACTGCCGGCCGACTACCGCGCCGGCATGGAT
>PHCH01000020.1 GCA_002840785.1 Betaproteobacteria bacterium HGW-Betaproteobacteria-4
GGCGATCATCCACTTCATCAGGGTGATGTTCGAACGCATGTACTCGACCATCGGTTCCTTGTTCAGGGCGACGGCACAGGCGGCAGCGGAACGCTCGGCGGCGGCGTCGGAGAGCTCGAATGCCTGTTCGACCTTGAGGTTCGGCAGGCCTTCGATTTCCAGGATGCGGCCGGAGAAGACGTTCTTCTTGCCCTTCTTCTCGACGGTCAGCAGACCGGCCTTGATGGCGTACAGCGGAATGGCATTGACCAGGTCACGCAGGGTGATGCCCGGTTGCATTTCGCCCTTGAAGCGGACCAGCACGGATTCCGGCATGTCCAGCGGCATGACGCCGGTGGCGGCGGCAAAGGCGACCAGGCCGGAACCGGCCGGGAATGAGATGCCGATCGGGAAGCGGGTGTGCGAGTCGCCGCCGGTACCGACGGTATCCGGCAGCAGCAGGCGGTTCAGCCAGGAGTGGATGACGCCGTCGCCCGGACGCAGCGCAACGCCGCCGCGGGTGCTGATGAAGGACGGCAGTTCGCGGTGCATCTTGACGTCGACCAGCTTCGGATAGGCGGCGGTGTGGCAGAAGGACTGCATCACCAGGTCGGCGGAGAAGCCGAGGCAGGCCAGGTCCTTCAGTTCGTCGCGGGTCATCGGGCCGGTGGTGTCTTGCGAACCCACGGTGGTCATCTTCGGCTCGCAGTAGGTGCCCGGCAGGATGCCGGTCACGCCGCAGGCCTTGCCGACCATCTTCTGGGCCAGCGAGTAGCCCTTGCCGTCGTCAGCCGGGTTTTGCGGCAGGCGGAACAGCGTGCTTTGCGGCAGGCCGAGGAATTCGCGCGCCTTGGTGGTCAGGCCACGACCGATGATCAGGGGAATACGGCCGCCAGCGCGGACTTCGTCGAGGATGACCAAGGTCTTCAGTTGCGACTCGGCGATGGTGGCGCCATTCTTGGTGGCGGTGACCTTGCCGGTGGCTTCGTCAACCTTCAGTTCAATCTCGTCGCCCATGTCCATCTGGCCGGCGTCGATTTCGATCGGCAGGGCGCCGGCATCTTCCATCGTGTTGAAGAAGATCGGGGCGATCTTGGAGCCGAGGCAGACGCCGCCGAAACGCTTGTTCGGCACGAAGGGGATATCTTCGCCGGTGAACCACAGCACCGAGTTGGTGGCGGACTTGCGGGAAGAACCGGTACCGACCACGTCACCGACGTAGGCGATCAGGTTGCCCTTGGCGGCCAGCTTTTCGAGTTGCTTGATCGGGCCGCGCGAACCGGCTTCGTCGGCTTCGATACCCGGACGCGGGTTCTTCAGCATGGCCAGCGCGTGCAGCGGAATGTCGGGACGCGACCAGGCATCCGGCGCCGGCGACAGGTCGTCGGTATTGGTTTCGCCAGTAACCTTGAAGACCGTCAGCTTCTGCGCAGCCGGCACGGCCGGGCGGGAGGTGAACCACTCGCCGTCGGCCCACGATTGCATGACGTTCTTGGCGTTGGCATTGCCGGCCTTGGCCAGTTCGGCGACATCGTGGAAGAAGTCGAAAACGAGCAGGGTCTTCTTCAGGCCTTCGGCAGCAACGGCGCCGCAGGCTGCATCGCCCAGCAGATCGATCAGCGGCTTGACGTTGTAACCGCCGAGCATGGTGCCGAGCAGTTCGGTGGCCTTGACATTGGAAATCAGGGCGCAGGCTTCTTCACCCTTGGCGACCTTGGCCAGGAATTCGGCCTTGACCTTGGCGGCATCATCAACGCCGGCCGGCACGCGGTAGGTGATCAACTCAACCAGCGCGGCTTCTTCGCCAGCAGGGGGATTCTTCAGCAGGGCCACCAGTTCGGTGGTCTGTTGCTTGGACAGGGGCAGCGGCGGGATACCGAGGGCTGCACGCTCTGCTACATGGGCGCGATAGGCTTCAAGCACGGCGACTTCCTTTCGTAAAGGGTTGCTCTAGGGGATTCTTGGCAAAAACGATAATTCTACGACAGCAACAGGGGGAATCGGTTCAGGCGACATCGGGATGCTCCCCTGCCCAAGTCTTATATATTTTATCTTTTAGATGGCTTGCTGTGAACTTGCTTCGCAGCATCCCGACGAAGTCGGTCCGAATGACGTTTCCCACGACGCATCGCTGCATACATGAACAAACACGTTTTTATGAAAACAAAATA
Organism: Betaproteobacteria bacterium HGW-Betaproteobacteria-4; assembly: GCA_002840785.1. GTDB lineage: Bacteria > Pseudomonadota > Gammaproteobacteria > Burkholderiales > Rhodocyclaceae > Azonexus. The sequence goes on from PHCH01000020.1 coordinate 2,151, forward strand.
ATTATGTGAAATACATCACAAAAACTATGCCAAAAGGCGTAGATAGTCCGCCCCTTGTCGTTAAAACACTTCTTATAAGCCAGGAACACAAGGGAACAGCTCATGAACAGCCGACGCGTAGCGCTTGCCTATGAGACAAGCAATGAAGAACCTTATCCGCAGGCAGCCTCGGAACCCCATCAAGTGGCCGATCTCATCGTCGCCTATCTGGAGCAAATGGGCATCGAGTACGTTTTCGGCGTTCCCGGCGGCGCCATCGAGCCGCTTTACAACGCGCTAGCCCGCAGCAGCCGACGCCGCGGTCCCCGCCCCATCGTCGCTCGCCACGAAGCCGGCGCCGCCTTCATGGCCGACGGCTACACCCGCGAAACCGGCAAGATCGGTGTCTGCTGCGCCACCTCCGGCCCCGGCGCGACCAACCTGATCACCGGCGTTGCCTGCGCCCATGACAACGGGATCCCGATGCTGGTCATCACCGGCCAGCCGTCGCTCCCCTCCTTCGGCAAGCGCGCTCTGCAGGAATCGGCGTGCACCGGCATCAACACCCTCGGCATGTTCCGCCACTGCACGCGCTACAACTCACTGGTTTCACATCCGGAACAGATCGAATCGAAGCTCATCACCGCACTGCAACGCGCTATGCGCGCGCCGCGCGGGCCTGTGCACCTGAGCATTCCGCTCGACATCATGAAGAGCCCCAGCCCGGTCGATGCGCCCTCCTATGACATCGCCGACAAGATTCGGCCGACCTCGATGCTTGATGCCGACGCAACCGACGAGTTGATTTACCTCATCAAGCGCTCGACGAATATCCGCCTGCTGATCGGCGGCTCGTGCGGCGAGGCCATCGGTTCGATCCTGCAATTTGCAGCGCTTCGCGACATTCCCTTCGTCACCACGCCGGATGGCAAGGGCCTGATCAACCCGGCGCATCCTCTTTTCCGTGGCGTCTTCGGCTTTGCCGGCCACGCCACGGCCAAGCAATTGCTCAGTGACGACAAGCTTGACCTGATCCTCGCCGTCGGCACCAGCATGAACGAATGGACCAGCAGCGGCTGGAGCGACGCCCTGCTCAACGACAAACTGGTCCATATCGACGAATCGGCCGAGCATCTGGCCCGCTCGCCGATGGCCCGACTGCATGTACGCGGCCGCCTGCTCAGCATTTTCGACCGTCTGATCGAACGCATCCAAAAGACAACCGAAAGCAGCGGCCTGGAACATCAACGCCACCGGACCTGCGAAGGCATGCTGGCCGATCCGGCAAAATACACCAGTCCAGCCAGCCCGATCACGCCACAACGACTGATGTACGACCTCAGCCGCCTGTTCCCGTCGAGCACCCGCTTTCTGGCTGATGCAGGCAACAGCGTCGCCTGGTCAATTCACTATCTAAATCCGGTTGACCGTAGGATCGGCGAACGGCGACTAGGCGGCGGTCGCCGACGCGATGGCGGACGACGCCAGACCGACGGCGGTTGGCTACGTCTGACCATGGATTTCGCCCCAATGGGCTGGGCCATCGGCGGCGCCATCGGCACTGCTGCCGGCAACCCGGACGTACCGGTCGTCTGCATCACCGGCGACGGCAGCCTGATGATGAACGGACAGGAGCTTTCGGTGGCCGTCGCCGAGGGACTCACCGTGATTTTCGTCATCCTCAACGACCAGGCACTGGGCATGGTCAAGCATGGACAACGCCTGGCCGGTGCCGAGCAGATCGGCTATCAACTTCCGACCACCGATTTCGCCACCATCGCCCGCGCCATGGGCGCCGACGGATACACCGTCCGTTCCCCGGAAGACATGGAAGCGCTCGATATCGATGCCATCTGCCGAAAAAAAGGCCCGACCTTGATCGATGTATTTATCGACAGCGAAGAAGTTCCTCCAATGAATCTGCGTATGCAGATCCTGGGCACAGAAATTTAAGGAGCAGACGATGTATCGACCCAATGCCGACGCAATAGCCAAGGCCAATCCGTTTCCAGCCAGTAACAATGTCACCAGACCCGTCATCGCCAATGACGGCGTGTCGCTACTCTGAGCGGGTGTTCCGAAGATGCAGACCATAAGTACACAGATATGGCACGAAGAGGCCGAGCCCGGCAATCCTTTTGCAGCTCAAGTCGCCCGCTGCCGTGGCTACGACGTATACGGCGAAATGCTCGGACGGGCGCGCTGGAGCGACATGCTGTTCCTCCTGTTTTCTGGCCAACGCCCAACCACAGCCCAAGCTGAACTGCTCGAATCCTTGGCCGTAGCCCTGGCCAATCCCGGCCCGCGCGACGCGAGCGTCCATGCGGCCATGTGCGGCGGCATCGGCGGATCGACCAGCGCCTCGTGCCTGACCGCAGCCCTTGCCATTGGCGCCGGGCTCAACGGAGGGGGCCGCGAAGTTTTCCTGGCCATGGAAAACTGGCAACTTTGCGCTTGCGATCTCAGCCGCTGGGCAATCCGGCTGGCCGAGAAGCCATCCGACGTCGCATCAATCTGGCCGGCGGCAGAACATCCCGCCGGCTTCGATGCCCATGCCATCAGCACCGGATTACCGGTATGCCAGACCCTGGCCGTGCTGGCCGCCTGCAGCCCGGGCCAACGACTGGCCTGGCTAGATGCCCACCGCCTACAGCTGGAAGCACTATCCGGTCATCCTCTGGCCTTTTCCGGCGTTGCAGCAGCAGCGCTGGCCGATCTGGACCTGACACCCGAACAGGGCGAAATGCTCTACCTGCTTCTTCGATTGCCCGGCGCCGCCGCCCATGCGCTGGAGCAAAAGCAGATCAGCCACAAGAGTTTCCCGTTTTTTTCTCTGGAATTGATCGACGATACAAATGGAGAGAAATCGTGAACGGGCCGGACTATCTGTCGCAAAAGGCGGGCAAGCTGCAAACCGCCATGGGAGGCTTTTTTCCTGGCAGCCACGTGGTATTTCGCGGCCAAACCCTACACACCGATCTCAAAGACATGGACTGGATGGCGTTGTATCTCTATGGAATCTGCGGACGTCGCTTCTCGGATGCGGAAATGCAACTGATGAACGCCCTGTGGACCTATACCAGCTATCCCGATGCCCGCATCTGGAACAACCGGGTCGCAGCGCTTTCCGGTAGTGCGCGCAGCACGGGCAATCTCGGGCTGGCAGCCGCGCTGTCCATCTCCGAAGCCCACATCTATGGTCGGGGCAACGAGGTGCAAGCCATTTCGTTTTTTATTGCCACACGAAAGCGGCTCGATACAGGCGGCAACCTGGCCGACTGCCTGCAAGACGAGATGAAAACCCATCGACGGATCGCCGGTTATGGCAGGCCGCTGATCAACGCCGACGAACGGATCGCGCCAATCATGGCCAAGGCCACCGCCCTCGGCCTTGATCAAGGCCGGCATATCCAGCTTGCCTTCGCCATCGAACGCCACCTTCTCGACAGCGGCCGCAACCTGCGGATGAATTACGGTGCGGTAGTTTCCGCTTTCGGCGCCGATCTCGAACTATCGCCGGAAGAGTTCTATCTTTTCATGTTTCCTTCCTTTCTCGCTGGCATGCCGCCATGCTTTCTGGAAGCTAGGCATGGCGTCGAGGGAAGCCTGTTTCCGTTGAGCTGCACAGATATCGCTTACCAAGGAGTTGGGCCACGAAGATGGTAACGGCAATACTCGTTGATCGAACTTTGTCTGAACCTTGTGACGCCAGGCAAAAAGCCTGGCTTTTTGGCGGAACAGGGTATAAAAGGAAAAAATCGCATATGTCTGTCGGGTTGCCAGTCGTTGGCGTTTCCTCTACATTCCCCGAAACCAAAACGAGGGCGATATTCACAATGTTTCCATTTCGTGCGCTGATGTGCATATTGACCGCAAGCTGGGTTAGCGCATCCCCGGCCCAACCGGCAATGGAAGAGGAAGACCTGGCCTTGGCCTATGGCGACAAGGATTTCGTCAGCATTGCGACCGGCACCAAGCAATTGGCCAGAAAGGCGCCATCGGTGGCCACAGTCATCACCGCTGACGACATTGCCAAACTGGGCCTGAGAACGCTGGAAGAAGTGATCGAAACCGTTCCCGGCGTGCATGTTGGACGCAGTGACAACCACTATTACCCGCAATACAGTTTCCGCGGCACTTTCAGCCAGTACTCCCCACAAGTTCTCATACTTGAGAACGGCATTCCGAGAACCAGCCAGTTTCTCGGCGAACGCGGCGTCGGCAGCATCGGTTACCCAATGGAAAACGTTGCCCGCATCGAGGTTATCCGCGGCCCCGGATCAGCGCTATATGGCGCCGATGCCTATTCCGGCGTTATCAACATTGTCACCAAGACCGCCAACGATATCGACGGCACCCAGATCGGTGTCGGCGCGGGCAGCCTTGGAACATGGGCAAGCTGGTTATCCCATGGCAGCCATGTCGGCCCCTTGAGCATTGCCGGCCACCTGAGGTTCGGTTCCACTGATGGCGACAACGGAATTATCCGGCAGGATGCTCAAACAGCCATGGATCAGTCACTCGGCACCAATGCCTCCCATGCGCCAGGCTCCGTCAATACGGGCCGGGACACGATTGATGGCAATCTTGAACTGGGCTATGGCAATTTCCGCTGGCGCGCCGGCTACCAACGGCGCGACAACATGGGCACGGGGGCCGGTGTCATCGGGGCAATCGACCCCTACGGCGAAAGCAATACCGAGCGTGTAACCAGCGACCTTGTATGGGAGAACCCGGCTGTCACGAACGACCTCGCCGTCACGGTCCAGGCCAGCTTCATGCACTACAAGGAACAATCCGAGCTCTACATTTTCCCGTCAGGCACCTTCGGCGGCGCATTCACCGGCATGGGCGATGCAATGCTGGGGGCACCCAGCAAGTGGGAACAACAGGAGCGTTACAGTGCATCGGCAACCTATACCGGTTTTGCCGATCACCGCATTCGCTTCGGTCTCGGTCACGATGATCTGAGCCTCTACAAGACCCAGGAAAGAAAGAACTTCACCTTCGATCCCGTGACTGGCTACCCGATCCCGCTCCCCCTGCACGACTCACCAGCCAACGATATTTTCCTCTTGCCGCACACCCGCCGACTCAACTATGCCTACGTACAGGATGAATGGAGTCTTGACCGCAACTGGACACTAACCGTCGGCGCACGCTACGACCACTACTCTGATTTCGGGGCAACGCTGAATCCGCGCCTCGCTTTGGTTTGGGAAGCGCATCCGGATGTCACTGCCAAACTGATGTACGGAAGCGCTTACCGCGCCCCAAATTTTGTCGAGGCCTACTCCACTGGCAGCAACCCGGTTGAACAAGGCAATTCAAACCTGGATCCGGAGCGTATCAACACCCTTGAGGCGGCGCTGTCGTGGCAAATTCGTCACAACCTGTCAGCCAATCTGAGCCTCTTCAAACATGAGCTATCAAGCATCATCCGGCCGGTTGCCAATATTGCGCCAGCCTTGGGCTCCACCTATCAAAACACGGGCAAGCAGTCAGGTAGCGGAGGAGAGATCGAAGTTGCCTGGGATGCTTCAACAGCCCTTCGGATCTCCGGTCATTACTCCTACCAGGAAAACATTGACGAGGCGACCAACCATGATGCCGGTTATGCCCCCCACCATCGCCTGTACAGCCGTGCCGACTGGCGTTTCACGCCCGGCTGGCAACTGAACGGACAACTGAATTACGTCGCCGACCGCAAGCGCGCGTGGGGTGACAACCGAGAAGAAATCCCCGACTACACCTCGGTAGACCTGACCTTGCGCACCGATCAGATCAAACGCGGCTGGGATTTCTCCCTGTCCATCTACAACCTGTTCGATGCTGATATCCGGGAACCGAGCAGGACTAACTCCGGCCTGGTCTACGACTTGCCGATGCCGGGTCGTATCCTCTGGCTCCAGGCCCGTTACAGCCTATAATGCCGTCATGACATTGCGCTTCGTGCTGATTTGCGTTCTAGCCACTGGTATTTTCCAGGCCAGGGCAGAACCGACTCGTATCGCGGTCATTTATTCCGACTCGGACGACAGCATTGCCAGCAGTTTCGCCGGTGTTCTGGGTGGCATCGAAAACACGCCAGGCGTCGAGATCATCCTTCTCGCCCTTAAAGACCTCAACGAACCTCGGCTCAACCAGTTGCTGCTGACAGCCAATCAACGTGGCGGAGCATTGCAGCTAGCCGCAGCCGGCGGCAGCATCGGGCCGATCGCCGTCCTTTACCCTGACATCGGCGAACCCTATCGGAGTGTTTTCTCGAAAATCATCGAGGGCATAGAGGAAAACGCCCAAACCAAGGTCACCAGCTACGCCATCGGTAGCAACTTCAACATCCAGGCACTGTCCGGCGAGTTGAAGCGGCAGGATATCCGCGTCGTCATCGCCCTTGGTCGCAATGGCCTGAAAGCTGCCAGTACGCTCGACAAGGACATTGGCGTGGTAGCCGGCGGCGTCGTTTCTGTCCCGGAATCCGATGGTCGTAGCACTGCCGTTCTTAGCTTGGCGCCGGACCCGGCTCTGTTGTTCTCCCGCCTAAAAACCTTGTCGCCGAAAACCCAGCGGGTTTTTGTCGTTTTCGACCCAAGTCACAATGCCTGGCTGATCAAACTGGCCCGCGATGCGGCACGCAGCCAAGGTATCGAATTAGTACCCCAGGAAGCCAGTAACCTGAAGAGCGCACTAAGCCTTTACCAGTCCATCTTTGCCATGGCCGACGCCCGGCGGGATGCCTTGTGGCTACCGCAGGACGGCGCAACGGTGGACGACTCCCTTGTTTTGCCGCTCGTCTTGCAAGAGTCATGGAACAAGAGCATCCCGGTTTTCTCGAGCAACGTATCGCATGTCAAGCGAGGAGCCCTTTTCGCGCTGTACCCCAACAACCTCGAACTGGGGCGGAACCTGGCTGCTTCCGCACTTGGCGTTGCCAATGGCAACCCGGCAGCGCGAGGGACGCGGCCCTTGCGTGACGTACTGACTGCATTCAATACCCGTACCGCAAGCCACCTCGGCCTGTCCGTGTCATTCGCCCAACAGCAGGGCTTCGACCTGCTCTTCCCGGAGCACTAGCGAGCCATGGCGTGGTTGTCTGGCTGGCTACTACGATTCAAGAGAACAACCTTCCGACGCCAACTGGCTCTTCTGTTTGGCGTCAGCGTCCTTGGGGTCTCCTTGCTCGCGGCTTTTGCCACGTCCTGGCAAGGTAGCCGCCAGCTATACTCGAGCAAACTGGACAATGGCCTGCGCATTACGCAGACACTGGCCACGCAAAGCCGCCTGGCCCTGGCTTTTGGCTCGACCGACAACGTTGCCGAGGCACTTGAGACGGCGGCAGCCTTTCCCGACGTCACCCGGATCGAAATTCGCCACGTCGACGGGCGCATCCTTTTTGAAAGTGGAAGTGCCATAGTCGGCGAAATGGCCACCAATCTGGCGAACAGCAGTCGCCGCCCCTATCTGCTTGCCGAAAATGCTGGCGGCTGGCGTTTCGTCGCACCCGTCTGGTCGCTTTCCGGTCCCGATTCGCAATTCGAGGTAACCGAGCGCAAGGACATATTGCTTGGATTTGTCATCATCGACCAAAGCAAGGCCACGCTGAAAGCGCTGGTTCAGGAAGTATTCGTCGTCAATTTCACAGCCGGCCTCGCCTTCGCACTGATTTTCGGCATCGGCCTGCGTTTTCTGGCCCGTCGGCTGATCCGGCCACTGGCCAATCTGTCGGCAACCATGGCTCGTGCCGAAAAGGGTGAAAGCGGCCTGCGCGCCGACATCTCCGGCCCCCAAGATCTGGCCGAGATGGCCCATGCATTCAACAGCATGATGGTCGCCCTGGAGCAACGCGAACTGGAGTTGCGCACGGCGCGCGACAGTGCCTTGCGCTTTGCCAAACTGAAATCTGATTTCGCCGCCACCGTCAGCCATGAGATCCGGACACCACTGAACGGCGTAATCGGTACGCTCGACATGCTCAAGCTAGGCAAATTGAACAATGAGCAGCAGGAACTGCTCGGTCTGGCTTGGGACTCTTCGCAATATCTGCTGGAGTTGATCAACAACATTCTCGATTTTTCCCGCCTGGAAGCCGGCCGAATGGGTGTCGATGCCTGCGATTTCGCACTCCAGCCGCTGATCGAAGGGATCATCAGCATGTTTCACACGCAGGCGACCGGCAAGGGGCTGGAACTCACCGTCAACGTCGCCCCCGAAGTGCCGAAAATCCTCAACGGTGACCCGGCTCGAATTCGTCAGATTCTGATCAATCTGATCGGCAATGCCGTGAAATTTACCGAGCGAGGCTCGGTCACCCTAACGGTCGAAACCATAGAAGATGATGAAGTACTGCGATTCGGCGTGCGTGATACCGGCATAGGCATAGCCGAGGAGCACCAGTCGGTCATTTTCGACTCCTTCACCCAGGCAGATACCTCGACCACCAGACGTTATGGCGGAAGCGGCCTCGGTCTGTCCATCTGCAAGCAAATCGCCAATCTGCTCGGCGGCGAAATTGGCGTCGATGGCAAGCCAGGCCAAGGCAGCCTGTTCTGGTTCACCATCCCCTGCGTTACCGGCCGGCCAATATCGTTGCTGCGCCCTGATGCCGAAGCCCCGGCCCTGAGCGGTTTACGCATTCTGATCGCCGAGGATAACGTCACCAACCAGCTGGTTGCCGCCGGCATGTTGCGCCTGATCGGCTGCTCCAGCGCCATCGCCCGGAATGGAGAGGAAGCGGTGAGCATGTGGCAGGATGGCGACTGGGATCTCATCCTGATGGACTGCTCGATGCCGGAAATGGATGGTTTTCAGGCCACGGCCGCCATTCGGCAGCGCGAAGCCGGTCGAGGCAAGCATGTTCCCATCCTCGCCATGACAGCCAATACGCTGCCCGCCGATATTGAGCGCTGCAAGGCAAGCGGCATGGACGACCACCTGCCCAAACCCCTGACGCTGAGCACGCTAACTTCCCGCCTCGAACATTGGCTGAACTGGCAGCCGGACAAGACGCTCATTCCCCAGGCGGCGGACGATACCAGCGATCAACTCCTCGACTGCGGTGTCGTCAGGCGCTTGCGGGAAATTCTCGGCAGTTCGATAGGCGAGGCTGTCCGCCCCTTCCTGGAAGACATGCCGGGTTATCTTGCTGAGTTGGAAACCGCCATCGCCGAGGGCAACGCGGCCACGCTCCATCAAGTAACCCACGTCATCAAGGGGGCTGCCAGCAATCTGGGGGCCATTGCCCTGGCCGGAGTTGCCCGGGAAATGGAATTGCGGGCCGAGGCCAGCGATTTCAGCGAAACAAACGAACTGCTCCAGCGCTTGCGGACTGAATTCGCTCTCGTCGAACCGATTCTGACCGCGGAGCTGGAGGGAACGTCAAGCATCCAGCCCCTTCTGCGCGAGGATGCCCCGGTCGTTCTGGTCGTGGACGATGATCGCAGCACCCGATCCGCTCTGCGCAACGCCCTGCAGCGCAGCGGTTTCCGGGTGGCCGAAGCGGGCGATGGCAACGATGCCTTGATCTGGCTGGAAAACAACGATGCCGACGCCGTGCTGATGGATGCCCTGATGCCCGTCATGGATGGCTTTGACGCTTGCCTCGCCCTGAAACGCCACCCGCGCTGGAAAGAAATTCCCATTTTGATGATCACCGCACTCGAAGACCGCCAATCCATCGAGCGCGCCTTCGAGGTCGGTGCCAGTGACTTCATCCCCAAGCCCATCCACCTGTCCGTCGTCAATCAGCGGGTACGGCGGGTCATTGACGCCACCCGGGCCGAACGCCATGTCCAGCATCTCGCCTACAACGATGCGCTGACCGGCCTGCCCAACCGCCTGCTGTTCATGGAGCAACTAAGTCGGGCCATTGAGCATGCCTCGGCCCAAACGACCCAGTTGGCAGTGCTTTTCCTCGACCTGGACCGCTTCAAGTTCATCAACGACACACTGGGTCACGAGGCAGGTGACAAGCTACTGGCCGCCATGGCCCAACGTCTCAAGGGTTGCGTCCGGGCCGACGACTGCGTTGCCCGCCTGGGCGGCGATGAATTCACGGTCCTGCTCGACGACCTGCCGAACGCTGCCGTTTCCGCCAGCGTCGCCCAGAACATATGCCGCACGGTATCCGCGCCGCTAGTCATTGATGGCCAGGAAATCGTCATCACCGCCAGCATAGGCATCTCGCTGTTTCCACAGGATGGGCCGGATCTCAGCCGCCTGCTCCGCCATGCCGACACCGCCATGTATCGTGCCAAGCAGAGCGGCAGTGGCTTCTGTTATTACGAGGCCGCCATGGAGTCTGCCGTCTCGGACAGATTGAAGCTGGAAAACGATCTGCGCCACGCGCTGGAGCGCGAGGAGTTCTCCGTTTTCTATCAGCCGGTGATAGACACCGTCACCGGCAGCATCACCGGCGTCGAGGCCTTGGTGCGCTGGATACACCCGGAGAACGGCATCGTCTCTCCGGGCGAATTCATACCCGTTGCCGAGGAAACCGGCCTCATCCTGCCGCTTGGCGAATTCGTCCTGCGCAGTGCTTGCCGGCAAACCAAGGCCTGGCTCGACAACGGCATGCCGAACCTCCATGTCGCCGTCAATCTTTCGGCCAAACAACTCGAACAGCCCAACCTGCGGAATATCGTTCTCGAGGCGCTGGAAGATAGCGGCCTGCCGGCTTCGTCCCTGGTCCTCGAAATCACCGAAAGCGTGCTGATGGAACGGGCTGCGGAAAGCATCGGCCTGCTAAGCGAGTTGCGCAATCTGGGCATTCATATTTCCATTGACGATTTCGGCACGGGCTATTCCTCGCTGTCCTACCTCAAGCACTTGCCGGCCAACACCCTGAAAATCGACCGCTCTTTCGTTCAGGACATGCCCGAAGATGAAGATGCCGTCGCCATCGTCACCGGCATTCTGGCGCTCGCCCACAGCTTGCGCATGACAGTTGTCGCCGAAGGGGTTGAAACGGATGCCCAGCGGGCGACGCTGACCCGCCTGGAGTGCGACTGCATGCAGGGCTTCCTTTTCTCCAAACCATTGCCGGCCGAACTGGTCGAAACACGGCTGTTTGCTCCCAAACGCCGGAAGCGCGCACTAAAGAAGCAAAGCTGAGGTTTATTGCCCATTAATTGGGCAACGCGTAAAAGCCGTTACAGCTCATGAGCTTGCCTGGCTTGTCCCGAGCTTATCCACAGCCTTGTCCGACCAGAACGGGGATAACCACAACCTAATTGCGTGTAAAAAAAACCCACGCCAAATTTCAGGTTGGACGTAAAATTATCTCGCACAATTTTCCGGGGTGACCCCATGTATCGACAAATCTCTGCTGCGCTCCTGATCGTCGGCATCGCCTCGATCACATCGGGATGTGCTCCCGTGATCGTTTCAGCAGCAGGCCTCGGCGCCAGCGCCATCTTTTCCCATCACGTGAACGGTCAGGCCTCGCGGACCTTCACCGCACCGCTCCGCCGCGTGCGCGTTGCCGTGCTGACCGCCTTGAAGAAAATGTCGATCAAACCCGAGGCCACCGAAAAAACAGAACTTGGCCAGCGCATCACGGCCAGCGCCGGGGGACGCAATATCGAGATCGAACTTGAAGTCGTCACCCCGAGCACCACCCTCATGCGCACGGTGGCCCGCAGCGAAAGCGGGTTGACGGTCGATTCGGCAACAGCCACCGAAATCACCCATCAGACCGAAACAGCCATCGGTCGCAGCTAAGTGGCCGCCGGGCCGTCGCTATTTCGGCAGCGGCGGCAAGCCCTGGCGCTTGCGGGCCTGATTGCAGGCAGCGTGTTCGGTGTCGAACTCCCGACAGGGCGATGGCCGAACATCGTAAATCGTGCATTGCACCGCCACACCAAGCTCCCCGGCCAACGCCACGCAACGTGGCGGGCTGGCGTCGGTGCCACACAGACGGACGATGGCCGGGGTGACGGGTACCGTCAGGTCGACCGGCACACCCTGCCCCCAGGCAAAAGCGCCACCGGCCAGCTCGGCCGGATGAAAATCGACACGAAAGCTCGCGCAGCAGGCGCCGCAGGTCTGACAGACGTTCATCGCAGGCTGACCCGGCAGCGCCATAATTCGTGGCCGGAGGCGAGGTATTTTTTCTCGAAGGGCGTCATCGGGTCGTCGGTCTGCCACGGTTCGGCGACCACCGGCTGGCCGCTGAGCAGGCTCAGCGCCTGGGCCATTTCCTCGATGTAAATGCGCCAGTTGCTGCGGCATTCGACCTCGCCACCCAGTTCGCGCCATACCGGAAACACCGCGTGGCCCTGCCAGCGCCGGGCCAGATGGCCGATCTTCGGCCACGGGTTGGGATAGAGGTTGTAATGGCGGGCCAGACGCATCCCGCTGTCGGCCAGAAGGCGCCAGAAATCGACCAGATCGGCCCGGATCAGCAGGGCGTTGGCCGGCATCGGCAAGGGTTTGCCGCGATTGATACGGTCGACCGACTGATCGACGCCAAAAACAAAATGATCAGGAAAGCTTTCGGCGATGCGCTGCGTGCTCCAGCCGACGCCGCAGCCGGCATCGAGAATGAGCGGCGCCTGCGGATTCCACGCTTGACGCGCCGCCAGCGCCAGCGCGAAGGCTTCGCGGTTGTAGTCCGCAACCGGCTTCCGGAACGGATGCGCCATATGGCGGCGAACAAGCGCCTCGAGGTCGCGGTGCGGGCCTTCCTGGGCGCTGGAAATGAAGCGGGAGTTGCCTGCCACGGTTTCGTCCGTCATGCCGCCAGCCGTTCCGGCGTCAGCAGGCCCTCGGCGACCAGCGCCGCGTCGATCTCGGCAGCGCCCTTGATCGGCCGCAGGAGATCGTAAAGCGCGACGGCCTCCGGGTAATGTCGCCGCATCATGGCCAGCCATTGCTTGAGCCGGCCGCCGGCATGCACCGCCACGACTTTTTTGCGCACGCCCAGCCAGTAGTCGCCGACAGCCGGCCGGATTTCTGCCCAGCCGCCGGTCGCCTCGCCGCGCACGCGTCGCGCCAGCAACGGGTCGGCCACGGCGCCTCGACCAACCATGATGTCGGCGCAACCGGTCGCCGCCTGGCAGTTGCGAAAATCCTCGACGGTCCACACTTCGCCGTTGGCGATCAGCGGAATGGCGATGGCGGCGCGCACCCGGTCGATCCATTCCCAGCGGGCCGGCGGACGATAGCCGTCGGCCTTGGTCCGGCCGTGCACGATCAGCTCGTCGATGCCGGCGGCGACCAGTGCCTGGGCGTTGTCGACGGCCCGGCTGGTGTTGTCGATGCCAAGGCGCATCTTGGCGGTAAACGGGATGTGCGCCGGCACCACGGCGCGCACGGCGCTGGTGATTTCATGCAGCAACTCCGGCTCGCCAAGCAAGGCAGCCCCGCCGCGATGGCGATTCACGGTTGGCGCCGGGCAGCCGAAATTGAGGTCGATACCAGCCGGATTGAGCGTCACCAGCCGGCTCGCATTGGCGGCCATCAAAAACGGATCGGAACCGAGCAGCTGCACGCGCATCAGCGTGCCCGCCGCCGTCTTGCTGCCGTTCAGCAGTTCCGGACAAATCCGCTCGTAGGTCTTGGCCGGCAGCACATTGGCCGACACCCGGACAAATTCGCAGATGCCCCAGTCGTAGCCGCCAATGGCCGTCAGCACGCCGCGCAACAAATCGTCGGCGAGCCCTTCCATGGGAGCGAGAAGAATGCGGGACATCGGGCGGGTTCCAAATCAGGCGCGGCAAAGGCCGGCATTATAATCGCCCCATGCTGCGCTTAGTTCTCGATACCAATGTCGTCCTCGACCTCTTTCACTGGGGCAACACCGATGCCGTGCCGATCATGGCGGCGCTCGAGGCCGGGAATATCCAATGTGTCGTCGACGCCCGCACGCTCGACGAGTTGCAACGCGTGCTGACCTATCCGCAGCTCAAGCTGACGCCGGCCATGATCGCCGAACGCTATGCGCGCTACACCGGGCTGGTCGAGGTGTTTCCCGACGGCGAAGCGCCGAAGCTGCCGCGCTGCAAGGATCGGGACGACCAGAAGTTCCTCGAACTGGCCGCCCGCTGCGGCGCCAACCTGCTGGTCAGCAAGGACAAGGCGCTGCTCCAGCTGCGCGGACGAACCACCCTGGGATTCCAGATCGTCAAGCCGGCGGCGGCATCGGCATTGCTGACGGCCTGAGACAAAATCAGCCTTGGGTGGGCGCCGGTACGGAATCCCACGGTCAACCGGGAAAAATGGCCAAAATTGAAAAGGGAGGCGCGGCGAATCAGCCTCGCTACTTCCCGTCAGTTTCGTATATCCGCGAGAGCAGCAAGTTGAATGCAGAGCTGCGCGCCGGCTCGGTCGGGCGAACCACCCCTTGTTCCTGCAAGACGGCGATCAGTTTCATCGGCGCAACGCGCTTGTCGCCAACGATCTCGACGTGCCCGGCCTGCACCTCGACGCGCGTCAGCCGGGGATCGTCTTCAACCAGGGCATTGCGCTGCTCGGCCAGCGAGAAAATGTCGTCGTCCTCGATGCAACGCCCGTTTTCCTCATGGCGACAGGTATCGCGCTCGTCGGTGTCGATTTTCAGATAGCGGGTGACTTGCTTGGTGAGCAGGCCAGGCTCGCGAATAAACCGCGACGAGTAGGTGATGTCAGCCCACTTCGGACCGGTCGCCACATAGCAGCTCAAGGGCAGCAACCCGAGCGTCAGCGGGTACAACCAGGTTTTGCCGCAGGTGCGCGCCGACTCTATTCCGGCAAATGGCCCCGAGACGGTCACCAGGCGCAAATCGACATGCGGGGTACGGCTGGCTTCGGTCAGCGAGCCGCGGGCGATCAGCGCGCCCTGGCTGTGGCCGATCACGGTCACCTGTGGCACCTGCGACAGCTCGGCCAGTTGCTCGATTGCGGCCCGCAATTCAGCCGCGCTGTGCGCGAGCTTGGCCCGGTCATCATAGGTAAAGCAGGCCGCTTGCTGACCGTGGAAGGCCAGCACCTGGGCCAGGCCGCGAAACTGGCCCGACGAGCCGAAACAGCCATGGACCAGCACGTTGATCGGCTGGCTCGAATCGAATCGCAAACGCCGATCCGGATTGTCCGTGCACGGACCCAGGCCGGGAATATTGACGGTGATGTTGGGTGACGGCAGGCGACCAGGTTCGAGATCGAGCGCCGTCATCGCCTGGCGCGTCGTACAGCCCCCGAGCAGACCGAGGGCGGCGATCAAAATAGTGATGCGAACCATGCTGGACACCTGACGGATTTGGCGGGGGTGAATGATCGAAACAGGCCGTAACGAAGCCCGATCCGGCAACACATTTTGCGGCCAGCAAAATGGAATAACAAGGAGCGGCTAAGCAGGCGAGATCGGCGGTAACATGGCACTTGCAGGCAAACAGAAGCGGCGAAGCAAACAACTATTTAATTTTTGCCAATATTGATATTGATGGTATATCTTCAAGCTTATAACAGGAATTGCCGCCGATCTGCCCGCGCAAGAACCTGATGGCGAAAGGAGAGTCAGCATGGTGAATCTCGTCTGGATGCAAGCCGGTGCCTGCAGCGGCGAAAGCATGGCCTTGCTCTGCGCCGACCGGCCCAGCCTGGAAAACCTGCTCCAGCAATATGACCTGAACCTGCTCTGGCACCCGTCGCTGACCGCCGATGCGCGCTTCGGGCAGGTCCTCGAGGCGATCACCAGCGGCCGCCAAAAACTCGACATCCTGTGCATCGAAGGCAGCCTGATGACCGGGCCGGACGGCAGCGGCCAGTACGACACCTGGAAGGGCCGTGCCAAGATCGACATCGTCCGCGAACTGGCGCCGCTGGCCAGCCATGTCGTGGCGATGGGCACCTGCGCGGCGTTTGGCGGCGTCCATGCGGCCGGGCCGAATCCGACCGACTGTACCGGCCTGCAATTCCTGAAAGACCAGCCGGGCGGCCTGCTCGGCGCCGACTGGCGGGCGCGCAGCGGGCAGCCGGTCATCAACGTCGCCGGTTGCCCGGCCCACCCGAACACGATGACCAAGGTGCTGGCCATGCTGGCCGAGGGCGAAGCGCTCCAGCTCGACACCCTCAACCGGCCGGCCGCCTTCTTTTCCAGCCTCGTCCATCAAGGCTGCACGCGCAACGAGTACCACGAATACGACATCGAGGACGAGGTGCTCGGCGGGCGCGGTTGCATGTTCTTCAGCCTCGGCTGCCGCGGCCCGCAAACCATGGCGCCGTGCAACACCGAATTGTGGAATGGCCACAGCAGCAAGACGCGGGCGGGGGTGCCCTGCTTCGGCTGCACCTCGCCGGATTTCCCGGCCAACCGCGACCTGTTCGTGACGCCCAGAATCGGCGCCGTGCCGAAATTCCTGCCGCTCGGCGTCGCCCGCGCCAAGTACATGGCTTACAAGAACCTGGCCCGCGCCGCCGCACCCGAGCGCGTCATCAATCGGGAGATGGAGCCGTGAGCCGCGTCACCGTCGATATCGACCTCAACCGCGTCGAGGGCGACCTTGAATTCCAGCTCGACCTTGAAGACGGCGTGGTCGTCGATGCGCGCTGCATCGGCACGCTGTATCGCGGTTTCGAGCAGATCATGATCGGCCGGGCGCCGCGCGATGCGCTGGTCATCACGCCGCGCGTCTGCGGCATCTGCGGCACGGCCCACCTCTACGCCGCGACGCTGGCGCTCGAACAGATCGCCCAAATCACGCCGCCAGCCCACGCCGTGCTCGTCCGCAATCTGTGCCTGATGGCCGAGACGCTGCAAAGCGACTTGCGCCAGAGCTTCCTGTTTTTCACGCCGGATTTCTGCAACCCGCTCTACGCCGGTCACCCGCTGGCAGCTGAACTGGCCGAGGCTTTCGCCCCGCTCAAGGGCAGCGTCGTGCGCGGCTGCCTGAAAAGCACGCGCGAGTTGATCGGCATCGTCGCCATTTTCGGCGGGCAGTGGCCGCACTCGACCTACATGCTGCCCGGCGGCATTACCCAGCCGTCCAACGCCCGCCGCCTGCTCGACACGCGCGACATTCTGGCCAGCGTGCGCGGCTGGTTCGAGCAGGCCGTGATCGGCGGCGACCTTGACGAATGGTTGGCCCTCGACAGCAGCGAAGCCCTGTTCCGCTGGATGGCCGCCAGCCCGGCCCGCGAGCGCAGCGCCCTCGGCCTGTTCAACCGTTTCGCCCGCGACATCGGCCTGCACAAGCTCGGCGCCGGCACGGGCCACCTGCTCAGCTACGGCGTCAATCATCGGCCCGACGGCGCCGGCAGCGAATTGCCGGCCGGCTTTTTCAACGCCGACACGCAGCAGGTCGAGCCGCTCGACCACCTGCAGATCAACGAGCACGTCCGCCACAGCTGGTTCCTCGATTACCCCGGTGGGCGTCACCCGTGGGCCGGCGAAACCATCCCCGACCACCAGCCGGGCAGCGACCGCTACACCTGGGCCAAGGCGCCGCGCTATGGCGACAAGGTGGTGCAGACCGGGCCGCTGGCCGAGCTGCGCATTGCCGGCGAAGCACTCATTTGCGACCTGCTGGCCAGCGAGGGCGACAACACCTGGCTGCGCCAGTTCGCCCGCCTGCGCCGGGCCGGCTGGCTGCTGAATGCTACGGTCAACACGAAAAAACAGCTAAAAATGAAATGTGCCGAGCCGCATTTCATCGACCCGAAAATCGATGTCTGGCCGGATGGCGAAAGTGTCGGCCTGATCGAGGCGGCGCGCGGCGGGCTCGGCCACTGGCTGCGCATCAAAGATGGGCTCATCGACAAATACCAGATCGTCACGCCGACCGCCTGGAATGCCTCGCCACGCGACAGCGCCGGCCGCCACGGCCACTGGGAACAGAGCATCATCGGCCTGACCGTTCCCGATCCGGAAAACCCGGTCGAGATCGGCCACATCGTCCGCTCCCACGACCCCTGCCTGGTGTGCACCGTACATTTCATCGGCAGCCACCAAAAAACCCATTTCAATGTCTGAACGGCTGCGCATCCTCTGCTTCGGCAACCCGCTGCACGGCGACGACGGTTTCGGCCCGGCCGTCGCCATCGCGCTGCGCCGGGCGCTGCTCAAGGGTCAGGTCGAGGTCATCGATTGCGGCACGCGCGGCATCGACGCGCTGCATTGGTTCGAGAACTGCCCGCACGTCATCGTCGTCGACGCCATGGCCGGCGACCAGCCCGGCCGCCTGCACCGGCTCGCCGCCGACAGTATCCCCATGGAAAACGCCGGCAGCGGCGGCCATGGGGCCGGCGTCGGCTACCTGCTGGCCGCCGTGCGCGAGACCATCGAGGAACCGCCGCGCATCGATGTCATCGCCGTCGAGATCGGCCCGGTCACCACCTTCGCCCCCGGCCTGTCGCTCGAAGTCGCCGCCGCCGTGGCCGAGACGACCGAACTGATCCGCACCCGCTGGGCATCGGCCAGTTGCGCCCACAGCTGTGAACTGAGTGGCGAACTCGACGTCCTGCGCCAGGCCAACCAGGCCCTGGAAAGCGAACTCATCAAAAGCACCGAGGCGCTCGAACTGCTCATCGCCGAGCAGGAAAGACAGCAGGACGAATTGCAGCTGCGCTCGCAGGAACTGGCCCGGCTGCACGGGGCGCTGGAGCGGGCGATCGGCACCATGGCCGAAATTTTCGTCATGCTCGGCCCGGACGGCCGGGTCATCCGCGCCAACCGCCTGCTCACCAAGGAGCTGGGCTACGCGCCGGAAACCGTGGTCGGCCACTATTTCGAAGACTGCCTGTGCGAAGCCGACCGCCAGCAATTGCGCCTCCTGCTGCCGGTCGACCGTGGGGCGCCGCTGCTGCTTAACGCCATTCGGGCAGCCGGCGGGCGTTTCGAGGCCGAACTCAGTTTTCGCCGGGCCGATGCACCGGCCAGCGATGAAGCCGGCGCCCAACCCTATCTCGTGCACGCCAGCCTGATCCACAGCCAGGCCGGAAAGCTCGAAGGTGCCGTCGTCGTCTCGAGCAACATCGCCATGCTCAAGGCCCGCGAAAAAGCCCTGCGCGACAACGAGCGCCAGCTCCACGAAACGGCCGAGGAGTTGCGCAATCACCGCGACAATCTGGCCGCCATGGTCGATGCCCAGACCCACGATCTGCGCGCCGCCATGGAGAGGGCCGAAGCGGCCAGCCAGGCCAAGAGCGAATTCCTGTCCAACATGTCGCACGAGGTGCGGACGCCGCTCGCGGCCGTCCTCGGCCTTTCCGATCTCTGCCTGCGCACGCCGCTCAACATCCAGCAAGGGCAGTACCTGAGCAAGATTCGCCAGGCCGCCAACCATCTGCTCGGCATCATCAACGACATCCTCGATTTTTCGCGCATCGAGGCCGGCAAGCTGGAGCTCGAGCAGGTGCCCTTCGCCCTGCCCGACCTCTTCGACGAAATCACCGACCTGCTCATCGAGCGCATCGAGGAAAAGGGCCTGGAACTCTGCCTCGACCTCGCCCCCGAGGTGCCGGCCAGCTTCGTCGGCGACCCGCTGCGCCTCAAGCAGATCATCATCAACCTGCTCGGCAATGCCATCAAGTTCTCCGAAAATGGCATCCTGACGCTTGGCTGCAAGCTCGAATCAGCCGCTCAGGGCGTGGCCCGGCTGCACTTTTGGGTGCGCGACGAAGGCATCGGCATTTCGCCGGCCGAACAGGCGCAGCTGTTCTCCGCCTTCAGCCAGGCCGACACCTCGACGACCCGGCGTTACGGCGGCTCCGGCCTCGGGCTGGTCATTTCCCGCCGCCTCGTCGAACTCATGGACGGCCGCATCTGGCTCGACAGCGAACCGGGGCGCGGCAGCACCTTCCATTTCACCGCCGGCCTCCACAGCGCGCCGGACGCTGCCCCGCCGGCCAGCGAGCTGGCCGGCCGCCTGGCCGCCTTCGCCGGGCGCCCGGTGCTGGTCATGGACGACAACGCGCAACTGGCTGAAGCCCTGGCCAAACAGGTGCTGCAACTGGGCCTGCGGGCCGAAGTCTGCGCCAGCGGCGAAGAGGTCATGACCCTGCTCGTCAGCCCCTCGGCCCATTACCTCGCCGCCCTGATCGACTGGCAGACGCCGTCCGGCATGAGCGGCGTCGAGACCATCACCGCCATCCGCCAGACCCTCGCCCAGCAGGCACCGCCGCTGATCCTGCTCGCCCCGCACAACAGCGCCGCCCTGCCCTTCATGGAAAAACACCTGGCCGACGCCGTGCTGCGCAAGCCGGCCAGCCTGCGCCAGCTCTATTCGGCCCTCGCCGAGCCATTGCAACTGGAAGCGCTGCCAGCCCTGCCGCCGACCAACGACCTGCCCGACATTGCCAGCGTCCCCCACCTGCACGGCGCCGACATCCTCGTCGTCGACGACGTCGACCTCAACCGCGACCTCATGCAGGAACTGCTCGGCATGGCCGGTCTCAAGATTCGCCTGGCCGGCGATGGCAAGCAGGCGATCGCCGCCATTCGCCAGAAACGTCCGGACCTCGTGCTCATGGATTGCCAGATGCCGATCATGGACGGCTTCACCGCCACCCGTCAGCTGCGCGCCGAGCCGGCCTACGCCGATCTGCCGATCATCGCCCTGACCGCCGGCGCGCTCGAACACGACCGCCGGCAGTGCATCGAGGCCGGCATGAATGCCCACATCACCAAGCCGGTCGATATCGACAAGCTGCTCCAGCTGATCGGCGACCTGCTCGCCCCCGGCCACGCCCCGGCCTCCGCCCGCCCGGCGCAAGCGGCACCGGCCCTGGAGCCGGCCTGGATGCTCGACCTGCCCGGCATCGACGTGGACAAGGGCCTCAAGCTCATGCGCAACAAGGTCGATTTTTACCGCAGCATGCTCATCCGCTTCCGCGACAGCTACGGCACCCGCTTCGCCGGCGACCTGCGCGGCGCGCTGGCCGGCCAGCGGCACGACGACGCGCTGCGTTTCGCCCACACCCTCAAAGGCATGGCGCGCAACCTGGGCATGGACGACCTCGGCAACCTCGCGGCAACGGTCGAAGCCGAATTGAAAGAGGCGCCAGACCGCGCGCCGCCGACGCTCGACCGGCTATTCGCCGAACTGGCGCGGGTTGCCGGCATGCTCGACAAGCTCGGGCACTAAACCCCACGGTCAACCGGGTTTGCTACGGTCAACCGGAAAAAAAGCCAAAAATGAAATGCTGGCTCAGCTTTCCCGGCGGCGGAAGACCCAGCTTTTCTCGTCCGACGCTTCCGGCGCAAAAACGTAGCCGTCCTCGGCGAAATCCTTGAGGCCTTCCGGCTCGTTCAAGCGTTTCGTCACGGCGTAGCGCGTCATCAGGCCGCGCGCCCGCTTGGCGTAGAAGCTGATGATCTTGTACTTGCCGTTCTTCCAGTCCTCGAACACCGGCTGGACGACCGCGCCGTTGATCTTGCGGCCGACGGCGGCTCGGCATTGATCGCCTTGAGCAGACGCTCGCCCCAGAAGGCGTAGAGATCCTTGCCGTCCTTGTTGGCGAACTTCGTGCCCATTTCCAGGCGGTAGGGCTGCATGAGGTCGAGCGGCCGGAGAATGCCGTAAAGCCCGGACAGGATGCGGACATGCTGCTGGGCAAAAGCGAGGTCGTCGGCCGACAGGTTCTTGGCGGCGAGGCCGTCGTACACATCGCCATCGAAAGCCAGCACGGCCTGCTTGGCGTTGTCCGGCGAAAACGGTGGCGACCACTCGGCATAGCGATTGAAATTGAGCCGGGCCAGCGGATCGGAGAGGTCCATCAAATTGGCGATGTCGGCCGGCGACAGCTTGCGCAGTTGCCTGATCAGCGTTTCCGACTGCTTCAGCCAGGCCGGCTGGCTGTGCGCGGCGATGTGGGGCGGGGTTTTGTAATCCAGCGATTTGGCGGGGGACAGGAAGATAAGCATGAGCTGACTCGAAGGTTTGTGCTGTGCCGCATTTTACCGGCTGGTAAAATTCCATCTTTGAATTTTCCTGGCCACCGGTCTTTCCGAATCCGGCGGCAAGCTGGAAGACAGCTACTGGGAAGCGCAACTCGCCGACGTCGTCGACAACCTCCTCAAAAACGGCGCCGAAGACGACATCAATACCGCGCTCGACCGCCTCTTCGAGGCCAATCCGCCGGCCCACGACGAACTCGCCGACATGGTCGAATCGCGGGCCGAAACCAACCATTCCCAAGCCCAGGGCGAAGCCTGCGACATCCAGCTCTTCGCCGCCCCCGTTCTTGCCTGGTCGCGCTTTTCCATCCCGGCCAGCACGCTGCCCAAGAGCACCCTGCAGGCCCTGCACGTCCAGCTCGGCGCCCATGTTTTCGGCGGCGAGGCGCGCGTCGCGCTGGCCGATTTCCTGTTCAGCCCGGACCAGTTGCCGCGCAGTTTCTGCGACACCTGGCAACTGACCAAACTGCTCGGCGAAGCCGCGCTGGCCGGCAAGCATCTGGGCATCGACACCGCCGGCATGGCCGAAACCAACCGTTTCCTCTCCGACGTCCGTTACATCGTCGGCGCTATCGCCGTGCCGCGCGGCAAGCCGCTGTTCCGCTGGAACGAGAAAGACGGCAGCAAGGAAGCGGCGCTCAAGGAATGGATCAAGCAGGGCAGCCCGAATATCGAGCCGCTGCTCACCGGCTGCGCCTGGCAACCGCTGCTCCCCGACTCCTACCACGCCGCCTGCCGCAACGCCGACCGCCTGTCGCGCCCCTACTCGGTCAAGGCCTCGGTGGCCTTCCTGCAAAGCATGCTCGGCCTCATGCCGGCCGACATCCGCGCCGTCGTCGGCCCGTGCTACGACCGCCGCATGGAGGAATACCGCGTCGGCCTCGGCCCGACAACCGGTGACGAGGTCTATCACGGCATCGTCTGGCCGCTGCTCGGCGCCGAAGACGAAGCGACCGACGCCGCCGGCGAGATCGAAGCCGTGCTGCGCGAAGCCGGCGTCAAGGACGTGCTCTTCCTCGACCACCACTTCCCGCTCGAATTCTGCGACGACTGCGGCGCCCCGCTCTTCCCCAACCGCGAAGCCGAACTGGTGCACGCCGAAATGCCGGAACAACCGGCGGCCAGCTCGCAAGTCCTGCATTGATGGCCCAGCCGTCGAACGCCGACTGGCTGGCCCGCAGCCAGGCCGCCGTCTGGCACCCGTGCACGCAGATGCAGCACCACGCGCAGCCCGGCACGCCCGGCCACCTGCCGCTGGTCCCCATCGCCCGCGGCGAGGGCGCCTGGCTCTACGACTTCGACGGCAAACGCTACCTCGACGGCATCAGTTCGTGGTGGACCAACCTCTTCGGCCACGCCAACCCGCGCATCAACGCCGCGCTGCGCGACCAGCTCGAAACGCTCGAACACGTCATGCTGGCCGGCTTCACCCACCAGCCGGTGGTCGAGCTGTCCGAGCGGCTAAGCGCCCTGACCGGCGGCGCCCTCGGCCACGCCTTCTACGCCTCGGACGGCGCCTCGGCCACCGAGATCGCGCTCAAGATGAGCTTTCACTACTGGCGCAACGTCGGCCGGCCGGAGAAAGCCCGATTTCTCTGCCTGCAAGGCAGTTACCACGGCGAAACGGTCGGCGCCCTGGCCGTCACCGACGTCGCCATCTTCAAGGATGCCTACGCGCCGCTCGTTCGCGCCGCGACGGTCACCCCCTCGCCCGATTTCCGTCAGGCTGAAGCCGGTGAATCGCCGGCCGACGTGGCCCGCCGCGCCGCTGCCGCGCTCGAAGCCAACCTCGAAAAGCACGGCGAACACATCGCCGCCCTCATCGTCGAACCCCTGGTGCAAGGCGCCGCCGGCATGGCCATGTACGACCCCGAATACCTGCGCCTCGCCCGCCAACTCTGCGACCGCTACGAAGTGCACCTGATCTGCGACGAAATCGCCGTCGGCTGCGGCCGCACCGGCACTTTCTTCGCCCACGAACAGGCTGCAATCCGCCCCGATCTGATGTGCCTGTCGAAAGGCATTTCCGGCGGCTACCTGCCGCTCTCCATCGTCCTCTCCAGCGACACCATCTACGCCGCCTTCCTCGACGACTCAATCGCCCGCGCCTTCCTCCATTCGCACAGCTACACCGGCAACCCCCTGGCCTGCCGCGCCGCGATTGCCACACTCGACATTTTCCAGTCCGACGACGTTCTCACGGTCAACCGGAAAAAAGCGCAAAAACTGGAATCCGCCCTCGCCCCGCTGGCCGACCATCCACAGGTAAAACACCTCCGCCAGCGCGGCATGATCGGCGCCTTCGACGTCCCCACCGACGACCCGCACTTCTCCCGCAAGTTCTACCGCGCCGCGCTGGAACGTGAAGCGCTGATCCGGCCGATCGGCAACACCGTCTACCTGATGCCGCCGTACATCGTCAGCGACGAGGAAATCGCGCACCTGAGTCACGCCATCAGCGAATCTCTCGGCGAAACCCTGGGAAAATCCGTGTAAAACCCGCCCGGGAAAACCGCTGCGCTCGTCATGCACCAATGGCAAACGCATGCAAAAATTCTTTATCGGGGCAGATATTTTCCGGCGACGCGTTGTCCAACTTGGCATAGCGCCATCCCGGCCCCCCTCACCTGTTCGCGGTTAGGAGATGGCCACGCGCGTTGAGGAATCGCCATGGATGCCCCCATCAGTTTGCCGCCTTCAGGTGCCCCGGATAAACCCACTTGCCCAGTTGCGCCAATGCTTGCCGTTGGTCCGCAACTTGGGGAGGACTCGTTCCGCCGGGTAGTCGAGTGGGCACCAAGCGCCATGGTCATGATCGACCTCGATGGCATCATGGTTCTGGTCAACGCGCAGACTGAGCGAATGTTTGATTACGGCCGCGATGACCTGATCGGAAAATCGGTCGAAATCCTCGTTCCCGAACGTTTCCGGCAACACCATCGGGTTTTCCGTACCGGCTATTTCAGCGATCCGCAACCGCGCCCGATGGGTGTCGGTCGTGATTTGGCCGGTTGCCGGTCCGATGGCACCGAGTTTCCGATTGAAATCGGCCTCAATCCGATCGCCACCGAAGCCGGCGTCATGGTTCTGGCGTCGATCATCGACATCACCGAGCGCCAGCGTGCCCAGCAAGGGCTGGAAGATGCCTTGCGCGAAAAAACCGTGCTGCTCAACGAGGTCCATCATCGGGTCAAGAACAACCTGCAGGTCATCACCAGCCTCCTCAACCTGCAGGCTGACTTTGCCGCTGATCCGCGCCTGCGGGCGATTCTGGCCGAGAGTTGCGGCCGGGTGAAGGCCATGGCGCTGACCCACCAGTTACTTTATGAACGGAAAGACTTTTCCCGCCTCGATCTGGGCGATTACCTTGATCGGCTGGTTCAATCGATCCGCTCAAGCTACCGGGGAACCGGCGACCGCATCAGCCTGCGCATGGTACGGCCGGAGAACGATGTGCAGATCGACCTCGAGCGGGCAGTTCCCTGCGGCCTGCTGGTCAACGAGCTGGTCACCAATTCGTTCAAGCATGCGTTCACGGGGGAACGTCGGGGCGAAATTGTCATCCAAATAGAGGCGGAGGTGGATGGTTTGATTTGTCTCAGCGTAGCCGACAACGGCATTGGCTTGCCACCGGATATTGAGCTGGCTGAGGGGTCGTCTCTTGGCTTGCAACTGGTTCAACTTTTCGTCGAGCAACTGCATGGCACCTTGGCTATTGAACGAGCCGAGGGAACGCGGTTCTCCATGTGTTTTCCGAAAAGCATTGTGACGAAGGAGGTTTCATGAGCGCGCGCTTGCCAATCAATCTGATGCTTGTCGAAGATGAGCGCATCGTCGCCTTTGACTTGAAGCGCCAGCTCCAGGGCTTTGGCTATAACGTCGAAAGCGTGGTTGCCAGTGGAGAACAAGCCATCATCCGGGCAGCCGAGAACAAACCCGACCTGGTCCTCATGGATATTCATCTCGAGGGCCACATGGATGGCATCGAAGCCGCCGCGACGATTCGTGCCCACCATCAGATTCCCGTCGTCTTCCTGACTGCCTACGCCGAGGACGACACCTTGCGGCGAGCCCTGGAAAGCCGCCCCTTCGGTTATCTAATCAAACCGTGCGAAGGTCGTGAGCTTCACGCAACGATCCAGATGGCACTAGCTCGCCGGGAAGAGGAAGTGGCAGTCGAACAAAGCGAACAGCGCCTGAAACTGGCGCTTGATGCTGCTTCGCTTGGGGTCCTGGAATGGAGCCCGTTGTCGAACCGACTGAAAGGCGATGTATACCTCGGCATGTTGTTTGGCAATCGGCCGCAACCGCTGGATGAGCCTTGGGAAGCATTCATTGAAAGAGTCTACGAAGCCGACCGTGAACGCGTCAGCAATGCACTAACCACCAAGTTGCCCGGTGGCAAGGCGGTCAGTGTCGAATTTCGACTCGCCGGCGACGCCCTCCCCATCCGCCGTATGGAAGCTCACGCCAAGGCATATGGCAATGGAGGCGCGGTTCAGCGCGTCGTTGGAATACTCCAGGATGTAACTCAGCGCCGTCAGGACGAGGCCGTGCTGCGCCAGTCCAGCGTGGTCTTTCACACCACAGCCGAGGCAATCGTCATTACCGATGCCGGCCGCCGAATCATTGCCGTCAATACCGCCTATACCCGCATTACCGGATACGCTGAAACCGATGTCCTCGGCCAGGATCCGGACATTCTGCTGCGGGTCAGTCCGGCCTTTAAGCACTATGAAGAAAACTTCCTGTCCGAAGCTGACGGTTTCTGGCAAGGCGAAGTGCGCTGCCACCGTAGTGATGGCAGCGCATTCCCCGCCTGGCAAAGCGTCAGCGTCGTCCGCGATGTTAGCGGCAGCGTGACTCATTTCGTTACCGCATTTTCCGATGTCACGGCAATTTACGATGCCCAGCAAAAGCTCCAGCACCTGGCCCATCACGACCCGCTGACCTGCTTGCCTAACCGCCTGTTATTCGAAGAACGGCTGCAATACGCCATCGAGCAGGCGATGCGCAACGAACAACGCTGCATCCTGCTCTTTCTCGACCTTGATGGTTTCAAGGTGATTAACGACACCCTCGGCCACGCTATAGGAGACGAATTGCTGCGTGTCGTTGGCAAGCGTTTGCGGGATATCCTGCGCAGCAGTGACACGATTGCCCGACTGGGCGGTGACGAGTTCGTGATTCTCGCCGGCAGTTTCAATCCGAACTACGCCGCACAATTGGCTGAAAAAATTCTGCACCAGTTGCGCCTACCGGTCACCTTACCCGGAGGCCCCCTTTCGATCAGCGGGAGTATCGGAATAGCCATGTTCCCCGACAACGGGACAGATAGTCAGCAATTGATGCGGGCCGCCGACATGGCCATGTATACCGCCAAGGCCGAGGGACGAAACCGCTACCACTTCTACGCGGCAGACATGTCCGAGCGGGCTCATCAGCGGATGAACATCGAGCAGGGGCTGCGTCGCGCCCTGGTTAGCGATGGACTGGTCGTGCACTATCAACCGCGCGTCGATCTCGCCAGTCGCCGGATAGTCGGGGTTGAAGCACTGGTCCGCTGGCAGCACCCGGAACGCGGAATCATTTCCCCGGCCGACTTCATCGGCATCGCCGAAGAATGTGGAATCATCGAACACTTGGGACGCTGGGTACTGCATCGAGCCTGTACCGAAATGCTCAAGGTTGTTCAGGGAAGAGCCTGCGCTGAAACCTTCCACGTTTCCGTCAACGTCTCGCCACGACAATTCCTCGGCGCGGATTTTGTCGCGACTGTCCGCGCCGTGCTCAGTGAAACAGGCTTTCCGGCCAGCGCACTCGAACTCGAAATCACTGAAAGCACGCTGCAGGCAACGGAGCGAAGCTTGTCCATTCTCCACGCCCTGGACGAACTGGGCGTTCCCGTCAGTATCGATGACTTCGGGACCGGCTATTCGTCGCTGAGCGTCCTGCGCGACCTGCCCATCCAGCGCATCAAGATCGATCGCTCCTTCATCGTCGATCTCCCCGCCAGCCAGAATCAGCGGGCCGTCGTTGAAGCCATTGTCGCCCTTAGCAAGGCCATGACCATGCAGATTACGGTCGAAGGCATCGAGCACGCGGCCCAAGCCACGATCCTGCAGGAACTGGGTTGCCAGGAAGGCCAGGGCTATTTGTTTGCCCGACCGCTTCCCCTCGTCGATTTGCAGAAACTTCTCGACAGCTGACTTCTCGACAGCTGATTGGTCACCGGGCCATTTGTTGCCAAGGGCGCCAGGAGCCCTGATCCGGCTCACCGGCCATACCATCCAACTGCGGCCACCGTCGCCGATACGCTCGCGGCGGGACCGGTCTGGCGCAGGCCTGCCCGCTCCCGCCACTTCCTGTGTATGCTGATGCAATATAAAGCAGGCCGGAAACACCATCGCGAAGACGACGAGCCATCCGATCCGCCCAAACGAGATTCCCACGGTCAACCGGAAATTTGGCCCAAAATTGAAATGACGACAGCCCGTTGGCGCTGCTCGCCAGAACCATCAGGAGCCCCAATTGGCAGCACCGAATGCCCCCGCCCAACTGCGCCGCTACACCGACCTGCCGGCGCTGCTTCATATCCTGACTGCCCGGCACATCACGCTGCTCGACCCCAAGACCTGGGACGACAAGAATGACTCACACTTCATGGCCGTCTACAAGGAGCGCAAAAAACTGAAGTCGCTGCTCGCGCTATGTTTCTCCGAGGCCTCCGAGACCTATCACCACTGGCGAGTCTTCTCGGGCGGCCCGGCCGGGGTTTGCATCGTCTTCGACAAGAATCGGCTGCTCGAAGACATCGCCCAGGTACCGCATGTTTCCATGGGGAGCATGGACTACCTGACGATGAGCGAAGCACGGCGAAAGGCCTTTAAGGTCGACGAGCTGCCCTTCGTCAAACGCTATGCCTACAAGCCGGAACGCGAGTTTCGCGCACTCTACGCATCGCCAGTCGAAGAAATATTCTGGCTCGACCTGCCCATCCGCCTCTCGTCGATCAGCCGGATTTCACTAAGCCCGTGGATGCACACCTCCCTCTCCAAATCGACCGCCAGCACCATTCGCGCCATCAACGGCTGCGAAAAACTTCGGGTTTCCCGGTCTACGCTGATTTCCAACGAGCAATGGAAGAAGCTCGCAAATAGTGCGTTCTAGTTCGCCGCCGAGGAAAAGCGCGACATTCACGTGGGTCTGCGGGAAAATATGGCCCCATGACTTCCCGCTCCCTTGAAGACCGCCTCGCCAGCGAACTGGCGGACCTTGAAACCGCCGGCCTGACCCGCCGCCGTCGTGTACTCGAATCGCCCTGCGGTCGGCTTGCCACGGTCGACGGCAAAAATGTGCTGAATTTCGCCGCCAACGATTACCTCGGACTGGCCGGCAATGCCGAGATCGCCCGGGCGCTGGCCGATGGCGCGCTGCACTGGGGCGCTGGCGCCGGCGCTTCGCACCTGGTCAGCGGGCACCTGGCGCCGCACGAGGCGCTGGAAAAGGCTATCGCCGCTTTCACCGGCTTTCCGCGCGCCCTGACCTTCTCGACCGGCTATCTCGCCAACCTCGCCGTGACGCCGACCCTGGCCGGGCGCGGTGACGCGGTGTTTGCCGACAAGCTCAACCACGCCTCGCTGATCGACGCCATGCAACTTGCCAAGGCCAACGGCGCCGAGGTTCAGCGTTACCCGCACAACGATGTCGCGGCGCTCGAAAAGCTGTTGGCCGCCAGCACGGCAGCCCGCAAGGTCATCGTCACCGACGCCGTATTCAGCATGGATGGCGACCTCGCCCCGCTGCCGCTGATCTTCGCGCTGGCCGAGCGTTACGATGCCTGGCTGGTCATCGACGACGCGCACGGCTTCGGCGTCCTCGGTGCGCACGGCCGAGGCAGCCTCGCCCACTTCAACCTGCCCGCCTCGCCGCGCATTTTGCTCATGGGCACGCTGGGCAAAGCGGCTGGCGTCGGCGGCGCCTTTGTCGCCGGGTCGGCCACGGCCATCGAATACCTGCTGCAAAAAGGCCGCAGCTACATTTTCACCACCGCCCAACCGCCGGCCATCGCCTGCGCGCTGAGCAAGAGCCTGCAATTGATCGAAAACGGCGACGCCCTGCGCGCCAACCTGATGGCCCGCATCGGCCAGTTGCGCGACGGGCTGGCCGGCCTGCCGCTCAAATTGCTGCCCTCGCTGACCGCCATCCAGCCGCTCATCGTCGGCGAAAACGACGCCGCCGTCGCCCTCGCCAAAGCCTTGTGGGAACGCGGCCTGTGGGTGCCGGCCATTCGCCCGCCGACAGTGCCGAAAGGCACGGCGCGCCTGCGCATGTCGGTCTCCGCGGCGCACACTGAAGCCGACATCGACCAACTCGTCACCGCCCTCAAGGAACTGGCATGACCGCTCCCCTCGTTTTTCTCCCTGGCTGGTGCGTTGGCCGCGGCCCGCTCAATGCTACGGTCAACCGGATAAATGGGCAGATTTTCGATTTGCCCGGCTACGGCAGCGCCCCGCTGATCACCGATTTTGATGCCGCGGCCGACGACATTGCGGCCCGCCTGCAGCCCGGCACGACGCTGGCCGGCTGGTCGCTCGGCGCCCAACTGGCGCTGGCCGTCGCCGCCCGCCATCCGGACAAGGTCGGCAAACTCGTTCTCGTCGCCGGCACGACCTCCTTCGTCCAACGCGAGGGCTGGCCGCACGCCATGCCGCCGGGTACGCTCGCTGAATTCGCCACCGGCGTCGCCGCCGATGTCGAAGCCATGCTGCCGCGCTTCGTCGGCGGCTTCAATCGCGGCGACGCCCGTGCCAAGGCCGTCACCCTCGAACTGCTCCAACTGGCCGACCCGCGCCCGTCCGGCGAAGTCCTGGCGACCGGCCTCAACTGGCTGCGCGACATCGATCTGCGCGACCTCGCGCCACAGGTCAAGGCGCCGACCCTGCTCATCCACGGCGCCGCCGATCCGCTCATGCCGCTGGGCGCCGCCGAAGCCCTTGCCGCCCTGATTCCCGGCGCCAAGCTGGCCGTCTTCGACGACTGCGCCCACGCCCCCTTCATGTCCCGGCCGGACGATTTCGTCGCCACCGTGCTCCAATTCCTGAATGACTAGACCGTCCAAGGCGCGCATCCGGCAGTCCTTCGAGCGCGCCGCCCCGACCTACGACAGCGCCGCCGACATCCAGCGCCGCATCTGCCTGCAACTGGCCGACGGCCTGCCGGCCATCGCCCCGGCCCGCCTGCTCGATGCCGGCTGCGGCACCGGTTTTGCCCAGGCCGACCTGCTCACCCGCTTCCCGGAGGCCCACGCTGTCGCCCTCGACCTCTCGCCGGCCATGCTCGACCGGGTCTGCGCGCCGTGCTGCCGCATCGCCGGCGATCTCGAACACCTGCCGCTGTCAGATGCCAGCCTCGATCTTTACTGGTCCAGCCTCGCCGTCCAGTGGTGCGACCTCGCCACGGCGCTGCGCGAAGCCCACCGCACGCTGCGCCCGGCTGGCCTGGTCGCCCTGGCCAGCCTCGGCCCGGCCACCTTCCACGAACTTCGCCACGCCTTTGCCGACGTCGACAGCTACCGGCACACGCTGAGTTTCCACAGCGTCGAGGAAATCCGCAAAATCGCCGTCAATCTTGGCTTTGCTACGGTCAACCCGAAAAAAAGCACAAAAATCGCGCACTACCCGGACTTCAAGACCCTGCTCCGGGCCGTCAAGGCCATCGGCGCCAACCAGCTCGGCGACGGCCGGCGCACCAGCCTCATGAGCCGCGCCACCTTCCAGCGCGCCGAGGCCGCCTACGAACAACTGCGCACCCCGGCCGGCCTGCCGCTGACCTACGACGTGATTTATCTCTACGCCAGCAAATGAGCGCCCAACAATGAGCCCCGCCTATTTCCTGACCGGCACCGACACCGAAATCGGCAAGACCTTCATCACCTGCGCCCTGCTCCACCGCGCCGGGCTGGATGGCCTCAAAGCAATCGGCCTCAAGCCCATCGCTGCCGGCACCGATGGCGCCGGCCTCAACGATGACGTCGAAGCCATCCGTGCCGCCAGCAACGTCGAACTGCCGCGCCAGATCATCAACCCCTATTGCTTCAAACCGGCCATCGCCCCGCACATCGCGGCGGCCGAAGCCGGCGTGAGCATCGAATTCGGGCCGATCCGGGCAAGTTGCGACGCGGCCCGACAGCAGGCCGACCTCGTCATCGTCGAAGGCGTCGGTGGATTTTGTGTGCCCCTGAGTGGTGACCGGAACACCGCCGATCTGGCCGTCGACCTGGGCTTGCCGGTCATTCTCGTCGTCGGCATGCGCCTCGGCTGCATCAACCACGCGCTGCTCACGGCCGAAGCCATCGCCGCCCGCGGCCTGAGGCTGGTCGGCTGGGTGGCCAACCGCATCGATCCGGCCATGTCGCGTTTCGTTGAAAATCTGGCCACGCTGCAAACGCTGCTACCGGCCCCGCTGCTCGGTGTCGTGCCGCACGGGCCGCAAGACGGCGCCGTCGGCGCCGCCGCTTTCCTCAAACTACCCGGCGCTTAAAACCGCCGCAATTTCCCGCAGACGCTGCTGCAAGCCGTCCACCGCCGCGGCCTGATCGGCGACCAGTCCATCGCGCGCCCGCAGTTCGACCGCAAAGGCCTCGGCCGCACCGGCCTCATCGGAAAACGTCGCCAGCAAGCCTTTGACCGTATGGGCCTCGCGACGCAGCACCTCCGCATCGCCCGAGGCCAGGGCCGTGGCCAGAGCGGTGCAGTTGTTGTCGACATCCTGGACAAACATGTCGACCATCATCGCGAAAATTTCCTCATCGCCCCCCAGGCGCTCGAGAATCGACGCCTTGTCCAACACGAAAAGCCCTGCCATATTCATCTCCATGCAGGCCGCCTGCCGAAGCAGGAAATCGGCTGAAATCAAACTCAGATCTGTGGCATCTCTTCGTCGCGGAAGCGCTGGCGGATGTCCAGCACATGCTCCCAGCCGGCCAGGAAAGCCTCGACGCACATCGGATCGAAATGCTTGCCGCGCCCCTCTTCAAGAAACTTGCAGGCATCGTCCAGCGACCACGCCCGCTTGTAAGGACGCTCGGACGTCAGCGCATCGAACACGTCGGCCACCGCCACGATGCGGCCGAACAGCGGAATCTGATGGCCTTTGAGGCCATGCGGATAACCCGTCCCATCGTATTTTTCGTGATGCGAGATCGCCACCTCGGCACCGGCCTGAATGACTTCCGAACGGCTGTCCTTGAGTAGCTCCTGCCCCAGCCTGGCATGCCCTTTCATGACCTCGAACTCTTCCGGCGTCAGCTTGCCCGGCTTGAGCAGGATGTAGTCGGGAATGCCGATCTTGCCGACGTCGTGCATCGGCGCCGCCTCGAGAATCAGCTTCTGCTGGGCCAGACTCAGATCGAGGCCGAGGGCAATGATCTGGGAATAATGCGCCATGCGCTGGATGTGGGCGCCGGTTTCCGGATCGCGGAATTCAGCCGCCCGCGAAATGCGAAAAATCAGCTCCTTCTCGCGCTCGCGGATTTCAGCCGTGCGCTCCTCGACCAGCGCCGACAAATGTTCGGCCCGATCGGCCAGGTATTTCTGACCAGTACGCAGCGACAACATGTTGCGGGCCCGGGCTGAAAACTCGATGCGGTCGATCGGCTTGGTCAGGAAGTCATTGGCGCCGCCAAGCAGGGCATCGTAACGAACATCCTTCTGGTCGTTGGCGGTGATCATCAGCACTGGAATCTCGTTGCGACCGTGCAGGGCGCGGAAGGCGCTGATGAATTTGAGGCCGTCCATGTCCGGCATCATGTAATCGACAATGACCAGATCCGGCACGTTGCTGCGGCACCACTCGAGCGCCGCCACCGGATGCTCGAACAAGGTCGGGCTACAGTCGCCCAGTTTGAGCACCAAGGCCTTGATCAGCGTCAGGTTGATGTCGCTGTCATCAATGATCAGGACGTTGTGCATGAACTCCCCTGCTTGCCGGATAGTTGTTTTCCGCAGTATATAATGCCCCGCCATGAAACTGCTCTTCGACCTCTTCCCTGTCATTCTCTTCTTCGCCACCTTCAAGTACGCGGAAAAGAGCCCCGAACTCGCGGCCGGCTGGATGGGCTCGCTGCTTGGCTTCGTCCCAGACGACGCCAAGATGGCGCCGATCCTGCTCGCCACCGTCGTCGTCATCGTCGCCACCGTCGCCCAGATCGTCTGGGTGCACTTCCGGCACGGCAAGGTCGACAAGATGCTCTGGGTCAGCCTCGTCCTCGTCGCCGTCTTCGGCGGCCTGACCCTGGCCTTCCAGAACGAAGCCTTCATCAAGTGGAAACCGACCATCCTGTACTGGGTTTTCGCCGGCAGCATGGCCTTCAGCGCCTACGTGCTCAAAAAGAATGCCATCAAGGCCATGCTCGGCGAGCAACTGACGCTGCCCGAGCCGGTCTGGGCCAGGGTCAACCTGTCCTGGATCGCCTTTTTCCTGGTCATGGGCGCCCTCAACCTGATCATCGCCTTCAATTTCTCGACCGATACCTGGGTCAATTTCAAACTGTTCGGCGGCATGGGCCTGATGCTCGTCTTCGTGCTCGGCCAGGGCATGCTGCTCTCTAAATACGTT
>PHCH01000143.1:0-2505 GCA_002840785.1 Betaproteobacteria bacterium HGW-Betaproteobacteria-4
CCGCCAGATGCGCGCGCTCGATACCTATGGCACCTACGCCGGCTGGACGGTCGAAAAGATCCTCGATCCCTACATCCTGACCAAGGAACGCAAGGCCAACATCCCGATGATCGGTGATCCGGACGACGAGACCATCTCGCGCGTCAAGGCGTTCTACAACGCCATCGCAGTGCTCATCGAAAAGGAATGCAAGCTGCTCGCCGTGCCGCTCGTGCACCTGACCCACGAAGGTTTCGGCCGCGCCATCATCACCGTCGGCAAGCTGGTTGCCGTTGAAAAGACCCTGCGCGACGTGCATCGCTTCGGCTTCCCGAGCCTGTCCAAGATGAAGGATGACGCCGACAAGATGCTCGCTATCGCGCTGGAACGTATCGGTCAGTATCCGAACGTCGCCGGGCTGTAAGGGCAGGGGGCAACATGACTGACGAAGAACTGGCCGCCCTCGACAAGGAAGTCAAGAAGCTCAAGCGGATCGCTTCCGAGTGGGCTTCGCAGATGCACGACCTCGTGGAAGACCGCCTGCCGGCGGGCTTTCATGAAATTCCCGCGCTTTCCCAATCCACCTACGATGCCTGCCAGGCGTGGGCCGATGCCAGTGCCCGACTCGCTGCAGCGCAGAAAGGACAACCAGCATGATCACCGGACTCACCAAAGGCGGCACCGAATGGACGCCGCAATTCGCCACCAGCCTCGATCAGGCCAAGTGCATCGGCTGCGGCCGCTGCTACAAGGTCTGCCCGCGCAATGTGCTCGATCTCGTCGAGCGTGAGCTGGACGACGAGGATGATGACGAAGACGACAACATGATGGTCATGTCGCTGGCCAATCCGGCTGACTGCATCGGTTGCGGCTCCTGCGGACGGGTTTGTCCGAAGGACTGCTACACCTACGCACCGGCCTGAGCATGGCCGCGCTGCCTGATTCCGCGTATGGCGAGGCGGTGTGCACCGCCTTGCGCGGCCAGGTGGAAAAACTCGGCCTGACTATCGGCGACGAGCCGGTGTGGGCCGAGGCGACTTTCGCTGAGGAAGTCGATCCGTACTCGCAGGAAATCAGCGTGATCGCTACCTGGCGTGGCAAGCAGCGCTTTGGGACGGTCACCTTTTTTCCCGACGGGCGTGTCTTTGCCGAGTATCAGGTGCTACTGCAGCATCCCGCCCGGGAAGACAGTTACGTCGAATCGGTACAGGTCTGGGGGCGACCGGAGAAATTTCGTGGCGATGCGGTCCTGGCGGAATACGCGAAGTAGGCCATGAGCGTTTCACCCCGTTTACTGTTCATTCACAAGCATGGGACCAGCGGCCGCGTTCGCTTTCTCTGTCTGAGTTCAGGCGTTGTCGCCTTCAAGCCATTGCCGACACTGTCGGCGCTGCGCGATGAAGATTTCTCGCCGACCGTCCAGTTTCATCCGACAGCGGTTGTTCGCGAAGCCGAGGTGCACCTTGGGTTGGCCGAGGGTGCAGTCGAGCCGGTGGCTGATTTTCAGGCCTGGGTCGATACGCCGGAAGGTGATGTGCCCGTTCTGCTCGCCGCTTTTGCCAGCATCGATCCGCCTTTCGCGGCGGCCGACCGGATCCATGGCCGTTTCATCGCAATTACCGAGTCGCGCCAGCTAAGCGAAGTCGAACGAAATCTGCTGCGCCGGGCGTACGAGCACGTCCTGGGATAATCAGCTCGGTGGCGTCGAGTAGGGCCTGGCGGTGCGCTTTCCGGTGCGCGGCGAGGCCGGCCGGGGTGTAGCCCTGAAGGACGACGCCGGGTGGCATGATGCTGCCGCCCCGCTGTTCGGCGGCGGCGATGATCAGCGGCGTCGACAATCCCTTGCCGCGATGTTCAGCTGAAATCCACAGGTAGGAGCCGGCATAGAAGCCGACGATGCGGCCAACCCTGAAAATCGCCGTGGTGAATCCTGTACGGGCATGGCGGATGGTATAGCCCGAGTTGCGCAACGATCTGCTTGGCAATTGCGGCGACCACGCCTGAGCGGCCAGCTTCGCCAGAATGTCTGCCGCTTCGTCATCGCTCACGCGCAGGGTGTCCGACGGCCGGTCGATGCCGGGGCCAGCGAAATCCAGGAAGCTTCTCTGCCAGGGGGCGGTCATGTTGTTGTAGGTCGTCGTTGATCTGAACACCAATTAGCACGGACCGTACCTGTGAGCGTCCGGAAACGCTTCCAGGGCGGCCCTTGCCGGATGCCGGGCGCGGAGAATGCCGCAGCGCCTTGCTTTCGGCAAGTGATGGAGCGGTGAAACCGGGTTTTGGTTCCCGGTTTTGCCATGCACCGTCGGCTTCGAGTGAGGTATCTGTCAGTGATTGTAGTGAACCTGACAAGGCGATTTTGGCTTGCGGATTGAGCCAAGCCGCTGAAAATTAAGTGTTTATGTTTTTATTCCTGTCGTGGCACGGCCCTTGCAAGATCAGGTCATCTACTCTGGGAGAATCGCCATGATCAATCTGACCCCCGCTGCCATTAAGGCTGTTCAACGTTTTATCCGCGGTTCTGAA
>PHCH01000143.1:2653-6845 GCA_002840785.1 Betaproteobacteria bacterium HGW-Betaproteobacteria-4
TTCCTGCGGCTCTTCGTTCTCGGTCTAAGGAGCAATAGTCATGTGGGAATATTCAGACAAGGTTCGCGAACACTTCTTCAACCCGCGCAATTCCGGCCCTCTGGAAGAAGCGAACGGTATCGGTGACGTCGGTTCCATCCAGTGCGGCGACGCGCTGCGCCTGATGCTCAAGGTTGAGCCGGAAACCGAGGTCATTCTCGACGCGCATTTCCAGACCTTCGGCTGCGGTTCGGCCATCGCCTCGTCGTCGGCACTGACCGAAATGGTCAAGGGCATGACGCTGGATCAGGCGCTCGAAGTCTCCAACCAGAACATCGCCGATTACCTCGACGGCTTGCCGCCGGAAAAGATGCACTGCTCGGTCATGGGCCGCGAAGCCCTGCAGGCCGCCATCGCCAACTACCGTGGCGAAGAGTGGTCCGATGACCACGAAGAAGGCGCGCTGATCTGCAAGTGTTTCGCCATCGACGCCGTGATGATCGAGGACGTGGTCAAGGCCAACAACCTCAACACGGTTGAGGAAGTGACCTTCTACACCAAGGCCGGCGGCGGTTGTGCGGCTTGCCACGAAGGTATTGAAGAAATTCTCGCCAAGGTCATGGCCGAGCGTGCCGGTCCGGGTGAAGTCTCGCCGCCGCCGGCTTGCCCGGCCACGCCGGAAGCCCCGAAGCCGCCTGCCAAGAAGCTGTCGATCGTCGAGAAGATCGCCAAGATTCAGGAAGTGCTCGAATCGGTTCGCCCGATGCTGCAGCGCGACCACGGCGATGTCGAGCTGGCCGATGTCCAGGGCAAGAAGATCTATGTGCACCTCAAGGGCGCCTGTTCCGGCTGCATGATGGAAGCGGCAACCCTCGGCGGCATCCAGCAGAAGATGATCGAAGTGCTGGGTGAGCTGGTCCAGGTTCTGCCGTCGTCGCACATGCCCGTAGAGGCTTGATCCGACACTCCCACGGTCAACCGGAAAAAACGGCCAAATTCGAAATCATCCCAACCTCAACAGAGAACCCGAGGACTGCGCCATGAAACCGATCTATCTCGACAACAACGCCACGACGCGGGTAGATCCCGCTGTGGTCGAAGCCATGCTGCCGTTCTTCACGGAGCATTTCGGCAACGCCTCGTCGATTCACGCCTTCGGCAGTGAAGTCGGCAAGGCGCTGCCGAGTCCGACACAACCGCCATCCTTTCAGCACTCAAGGCCCAGCCGGACCGCAACACGGTGATCACCACCAACGTCGAGCATCCGGCCATCCTGACGCTCTGCGAATGGCTGGAGAAGGAAGGCTACGTCGTCCACAAGCTCAAGGTGGACAAGAAGGGCCGGATCGACATGGACGAATACAAGTCCCTGTTGAATGACCGTGTCGCCGTGGTGTCGGCAATGTGGGCCAACAACGAGACGGGAACCATCTTCCCGGTCGTCGAGATGGCCGAACTGGCTGCCGCCAAGGGCATCATGTTCCACACCGACGCCGTCCAGGCCGTCGGCAAGATTCCCATCGATCTCAAGAACACCAAGATCGACATGCTCTCGCTGTCCGGTCACAAGCTGCACGCCCCGAAGGGCATCGGCGTCCTTTATCTGCGCCGTGGCTGCCGCTTCCGTCCGCTGCTGCGTGGCGGTCATCAGGAACGCGGTCGTCGCGCCGGCACCGAGAATTCGGCATCCATCGTCGCCCTCGGCATGGCCTGCGAACTGGCCCAGCAGAAAATGGACGTCGAAAACACCGAAGTCCGCCGCCTGCGCGACAAGCTGGAAAAGGGCATCCTGGGCCAGATCACGCACTGTTTCCCGACCGGCGACGTTTCCAACCGCTTGCCCAACACCAGCAACATCGCCTTCGAATACATCGAGGGTGAGGCCATCCTGCTCCTGTTGAACAAGATGGGCATCGCCGCCAGCTCCGGCTCGGCCTGCACCTCCGGCTCGCTCGAACCGTCGCACGTCATGCGCGCCATGGGCATTCCCTACACCGCCGCCCACGGCACGATCCGCTTCTCGCTGTCGGTGTACAACACCGAAGAGGAAATCGACCGGGTCATCGAAGCCGTGCCGCCCATCGTCGCCCAGCTGCGCAAACTTTCGCCGTACTGGACCGACAAGGGCCCGGCCGCCAATCCCGAAGCGGCCTTCGCCCCGACATACGCCTGACGGCAACCGTCTCTCTCTGCAGTACCTCGGTTAGCCCCGGAAGCAATTCCGGGGCTTTTTTTTGCTACTCGCGATTGAGTTCGACCCGGTTGCGCCCGGCGCTTTTTGCGGCGTACAGGCTGCTATCGGCCGTTCTGACCAGCAGTTGCGGGGCGGTGTCGATGCTCGGCTGGGTGCTGGCGACGCCGAAGCTGCAGGAAACGCGGCCATCGATGCCGCGCTCGTGCGGGATGCACAGGTCTCGGGCGGACAGGCGCATGCGTTCGGCCACCGCGTAGGCGCCTTCGGCGTCGGTGCCGGGCAGGATGGCGACAAATTCTTCGCCGCCATAGCGGGCGACGCTGTCCTCGACGCGAAAGAGCGATTCGCTGAGCGAATTGGCCACCGCCCGGAGGCAGTGATCGCCCGCCTGGTGGCCGTAGATGTCGTTGAATTGCTTAAAGAAATCGACATCGCTGAGGACGATGCTGAGCGGTGCCTCATTGCGCAGGCAGCGCTTCCATTCGACGACCAGCGTGTCGTCGAAGTGGCGCCGGTTGGGGATGCCGGTCAGGCTGTCGAGAATGGCGATTTCCTTGAGCTGGCGATGGACTTCGCAGATTTCCTGCTGCCGGGTTGAAATGCGCAACAGGGCGCGAACCTTGGCGAGCAGGACGACTTCCGAAACCGGCTTGCACAGGAAGTCGTCGCCACCAGCCAGAATGCCCCGGGCCAGTGTGTCCTCGTCGGTAACCGAGGAGAGGAAAACGATAGGCGTCCACGGCGAAATGCCCGTTTCAATTCTGGAAAGCTCCCAGGCGCGGATTCTTTGCGTCAATTCGATGCCGTTGGTGTCCTGCTGGGTGGTGTCGAGCAGAACCATGTCGGGCAGCATTTCGCGAAACATCTGCAAGGCCTGCTCGGCATCGCCCGTGGCGACGGTGCGGACTTCGGGCAACTGGCGAAGGCACTCGCAGATCAGCGCCCGATTGCCGGCCGAGGGGTCGATGATGAGTACGGTCGGCTTGTTTCTGTCGGATGCGGCCTGTTCGGACATGATCGGATTGCCCCGTCGGATCAAAATATTGATCGATCATAGCACTACGGCGAGAGGGGCCTGAAGCGGGGGCCATTTTCGATCGACCCGGCGAGGAGTAATATGTGGTCGTTTTCCATACGGTACCGTCTGGAAGAGCAATCGATATTCAGGAGACTGTGGCAATGCAAATCAAGGACAAGGTATTTCTGGTCACCGGCGCCGGCTCTGGCCTGGGGGCGGCGACCGCATCGGCTTTGGCCGGGGCGGGGGCGAAGGTCGTGCTGGTCGACCTCAATCGCGAGGCCGGCGAGAAGATGGCGGCAGAATTGGGCGCTGGTGCCTGTTTTGTCGAAACTGATGTGGCCAACGAGACTTCTGCGGTCAACGCGATAAATACGGCAATTTCAAAATTCGGTGCGCTGCATGGCCTGGTTAATTGCGCCGGCGTGGCCCCGGCCGAAAAGGTGCTCGGCAAGGAAGGGCCGCACCGCCTCGAGAGTTTCGCCAAGGTCATCAACATCAATCTGGTCGGCACCTTCAACATGATCCGTCTGGCCGCCGACGCGATGATGAAACATGAGCCGGATGCCGGTGGCGAACGCGGCGTCATCGTCAATACCGCCTCCGTCGCTGCCTTTGAAGGCCAACTCGGGCAGGCCGCCTACGCCGCCTCGAAGGGCGGCATCGTCGCCCTGACCTTGCCGGTCGCCCGCGAACTGGCGCGCAGCGGCATCCGCTGCATGACCATTGCGCCTGGCATCATGGAAACGCCGATGCTGCTCGGCATGCCACCTGAGGTGCAGGATTCGCTGAACAAGATGGTGCCGTTCCCGACGCGCATGGGTAAGCCGGCCGAGTACGCCGCGCTGGTCACACATATCGTCCAGAATGCCTATCTGAATGGTGAAGTGATTCGTCTGGACGGTGCCATCCGGATGGGGGTCAAATAATCTATACTGCGGACCCGTCCTAGATCCAAAGGCACTTCGGTGCCTTTTTTGTTCGTATGCCTCCCGCTTCCT
>PHCH01000021.1 GCA_002840785.1 Betaproteobacteria bacterium HGW-Betaproteobacteria-4
CCTGACTCCCCCACATCCGCCGAAAACCCCGGCACCGCAGGAGAGGTGCGCATTCTACGGATTAATCCTACACCGTCAACTTAAATCTGAAAATTTCTGCAAAGAACTTCTATTGCCGCCCGAAAATCGAGTTTCGGGAGCGACGTAACGGGCACTCACCGCTGGTGTAATGGATGTGCTTTCGTGAGGCGGCTTACTTGAAACACCGGCAACCGGGCTTGCGCCCAGTGCGGCATATTGAGCGCGACACTCTCAGGCGAACAGCCTGGCCAACTCGACACCCGGTTCTTGCGCGCGCATGAAAGCTTCGCCGACGAGAAACACGTCAACCTTGTTCTGGCGCATCAGCGCAACATCCTCCGGGGCGAGGATGCCGCTTTCTGTGACGACAATCTTGCCATCGGGAATGCGCGAGAGCAGCCCAAGCGTGGTGGACAGTGAGACTTCGAAGGTGCGCAGGTTGCGATTGTTGATACCAAGCAACGGGGTCTTGAGTTGCAGGGCGGCATCGAGTTCTTCACCGTTGTGCACTTCGACGAGGACAGCCATGCCGTAGTCGATGGCTTGCGCTTCGAGGGTCTGCATTTCGGACAGGGTCAGCGCGGCGGCGATAAGCAGGATGGCATCGGCACCCATGGCGCGAGCTTCGGCAACTTGATAGGCGTCGACCATGAAGTCCTTGCGTAGCACCGGCAAGTTACAGGCGGCACGGGCGGCTTGCAGGTATTCAGGACCACCCTGGAAATATTGGCGGTCGGTGAGCACCGACAGGCAGGCGGCACCGTATTGCTCGTAGCTGCGGGCGATGTCGGCCGGGTGGAAGTCCGGGCGGATGACACCTTTGGAGGGGCTGGCCTTTTTGATTTCGGCGATTATTCCCGGTTGACCGTGGGAGATCTTGTTGCGGATGGCGCCGACGAAATCACGCGGCGCCGACTGGGCAGCAGCTTCGGCTTCGACAGCGGCAAGCGGTTTGACGGTCAGCGCGGCAGCGATCTCTTCGCGCTTGGTGGCGATGATCTTGTTGAGGATGTCGCTCATTTTGTCGCCAGCTTTTGAGTGCATTCGACGAACTGCGCGAGCTTGGCCCGGGCGGCGCCGCTGACGATGGCTTCGCGCGCCTTGGCGATACCGTCGCCGATGCTGTCGGCCACATTGGCGACGTAGAGCGCCGCGCCGGCATTCAGGCAGACGATTTCACGGGCAGCGCCCGGCTTGTTGTCGAGGGCGCCGAGCATCACGGCTTTGGATTCTTCGGCGCTGTCCACGCGCAGGTTACGCAGCGACATCATCTGCAGACCAAAGTCTTCGGGGTGCACTTCGTATTCAGTGACTTCGCCGTTCTTCAACTCGCCGACCAAAGTGGCAGCACCGAGCGAGATTTCGTCGAGGTTGTCGCGGCCGTGCACGACCAGCACGCGTTCGGCACCGAGGCGTTGCATGACGCGCACCTGAATGCCGACGAGGTCGGGGTGGAAGACGCCCATCAGGGTGTTCGGGGCGCCGGCCGGGTTGGTCAGCGGGCCGAGAATATTAAAGAGCGTGCGGATACCCATTTCACGGCGCACCGGCGCAACGTGCTTCATGGCGCTGTGGTGATTGGGCGCGAACATGAAACCGATGCCGGTCTGCTCGACGCAGGCGGCAACTTGC
This sequence comes from Betaproteobacteria bacterium HGW-Betaproteobacteria-4, assembly GCA_002840785.1. Taxonomy (GTDB): domain Bacteria; phylum Pseudomonadota; class Gammaproteobacteria; order Burkholderiales; family Rhodocyclaceae; genus Azonexus. The sequence continues at coordinate 1,654 of PHCH01000021.1, forward strand.
TCGGGCGACAGCATGATGTTGGCGCCGAGCGCTTCGAGCACATCGGCGCTGCCTGAGCTGGACGAGACGCTGCGCCCGCCGTGCTTGGCAACCTTGGCGCCGGCTGCTGCGGCAACGAAGATGGAGGTCGTGGAAATATTGAAACTGTGCGCCGAATCGCCGCCGGTGCCGACGATGTCAACAAAACGGTTGTCGTAGGGCACCTTGACCGGCGTCGCCAGTTCGCGCATGACACTGGCGGCGGCAGCGATTTCGCCGATGGTTTCCTTCTTGACGCGGAGCCCGGTGATGATGGCGGCGATCATGACCGGCGAGACTTCGCCGCCCATGATCTGGCGCATCAGGGAGACCATTTCGTCGTGAAAAATTTCGCGATGTTCGATGACACGCTGGAGAGCTGCTTGTGGGGTCATTGCTTGAATTCGTCCAGAAAGTTCTTGAGCAGGTCGTGACCGCGTTCGGTCAGGATGGATTCGGGGTGGAACTGGACGCCTTCGACAGCCAGCGTCTTGTGGCGAACGCCCATGATCTCGCCGTCGTCGGTCCAGGCGGTCACCTCGAGGCAGTCGGGCAGCGATTCGCGCTCGATGGCCAGCGAATGGTAGCGCGTGCAGGTCAGCGGGTTGGGCAAGCCCTTGAACACACCGACATCCTTGTGATGAACCGGCGACACCTTGCCGTGCATGAGTTGCTTGGCATGAACGATCTTGCCGCCAAAGGCTTCGCCGATGGATTGGTGGCCAAGGCAGACGCCGAGCAGCGGGATCTTGCCGGAGAACTCGCGAATCGCCGCCAGCGAGATACCGGCCTGGGCCGGGGCGCACGGGCCGGGCGAAATCACCAGGTATTCGGGCTTGAGACGGGCGATTTCGTCGACCGTGATGGCGTCGTTGCGGTAAACCTTCACGTCCTGGCCCAGCTCGCCGAAGTACTGAACGATGTTGTAGGTGAAGCTGTCGTAGTTGTCGATCATTAGCAGCATAAGTTGCCTATCCTGTTGATTTATACACTGCCATTCAGATTTAAACCGATTCGGTACCCGTTTTGGCAAGGGCCATTTTTGTTGCGCGGGCACGAAGACGACTGATCGCGGCCAAAGGACTCATTATCAGACAGCGCCGAGAAGCATTCAAGCCGCTGTTTGGCTTTCATGAAGGCATGGCTTCGGCGCCCGGTCTCTTCCATCGCGCCGGGCATACCGCGCAGGTATCGAGCCACATATATATATGTATTGGACAGTCGGACGGGCAGGCAGGCACGATAGTGGTCCGTTGCGCATGATCGCCTTGCCCCAGGAGCGGACCCAGCCTGGCCGCCCGTCAGCGACTGCGCCTGGACAACACGAGAGCACGGAACGCGACCCGTCATGGACATCCCACGCAACGACTTCAAGACCGCTCTGCGCAACGGCGAAACTTTGCTTGGCCTGTGGCTCGGCCTGAGCGAAACCTTCAGCGCGGAAATCTGCGCCGGGGCCGGTTTCGACTGGCTGCTGATCGACGGCGAACATGGCCCCAACGATCTGCGCAGCATTCTGGCCCAACTCCAGGCCATCGAGCCCTACCCGTCGCACGCCATCGTCCGCCCGCCGCAGGGCGACCATGTGCTGATCAAGCAATTGCTGGAGACCGGCGTCCAGACCTTGCTCATTCCTATGGTCGAAACCGCCGAACAGGCGGCCGGACTGGTTCGCGCCATGCGCTACCCGCCGGAAGGCATCCGTGGCGTTGGCGCGGCGCTGGCCCGTGCCTCACGCTGGGGACGGATCCACGATTACAGCGCCCAGGCCAACGACCAAATGTGTCTGTTGCTGCAGGTCGAGACCAGGCTCGGTTACGAGAATCTTGAGGAGATTCTTGCGGTCGACGGCGTGGACGGCATCTTTTTCGGCGCCGCCGACCTCGCTGCTTCGTATGGCCTGCTCGGCCAATCGAACCATCCGAGCATCGTCCAAGCCATCGAAACCGGCCTGCAAAAAGCCTGCGCTGCCGGCAAGAGCGGCGGCGTCCTGTGTGGCGATAAAGCCATCGTTCAACGCTACTTCGAGGCCGGCGCCCGCTTCATTGCGGTCGGCGTCGACGCCTTGCTGCTGGCTGCGGCTACCACCCATCTCCGTCAGGAATACCGGCCGGAACCCGGCGGCAACAGCGCCGCCAATTATTGATCCAGCCCGGCGTTTCGCGCGCAGTGTTCTGAATAGGCTTGGGATTCCGCCCCGTCTCAACCGCTGGTTTCGCGCTTGCTGGCGCGCCCCCAAACCAACAAGCCGAACCGCCGCCGGCAAGGAGATGCTCGCCCCGATCCCACGGTCAACCGGAAATTTCGCCCGATTTCAAAAGATACCCGGCCGGTATCAACAAGCCGAAAACAAGGTATTGGACGGTATTGGTTAGCGCCCCCTAGACTCGTTTCCATTCGGCCATGCCCGATGACCAAACAATATTCCTGCTCGCCTTGAAGACGGGCAGTCTAGCGAGGAGATGCCGTGCAACTGATCAAGAATTTCATCAACGGTGAGTTTGTCGAAGGAAGCGAAGGCAAGACCTTCGAGAAGCGTTCGCCGCTCGACAACAAAGTCATCGCGCGCGTTTCCGAGGCCGGCAAGGCGGACGTCGACGCCGCCGTGCGCGCCGCCCATGCCGCCCGTCACGGCGTGTGGGGCGGCCTGACCACCGACCAGCGCGTCGATCTGCTCTACGGCGTGGCAGATGAAATCACCCGCCGTTTCGAAGACTTCGTCGCCGCCGAAATGGCTGACACCGGTCAGCCTAACCACGTCATGCGCCATGTCTTCATTCCTCGTGGTGCAGCCAACTTCAAGGTCTTTGCCGACGTCGTCAAAAACGTGCCGTGCGAATCCTTCCAGATGGCGACGCCGGATGGCGCTGGCGCGTTGAATTACGCCATCCGCGTCCCGAAAGGCGTGGTCGGCGTCATCTCCCCGTGGAATGCGCCTTTCCTGCTCATGACCTGGAAGGTCGGCCCGGCGCTGGCCTGCGGCAATACCGTTGTCGTCAAACCGTCTGAAGAAACACCGCTGACCACCACGCTGCTCGGCGAAGTGATGAACACGGTTGGCATCCCGAAGGGCGTCTTCAACGTCATCCAGGGTTTCGGCCCGAACTCGGCTGGTGAATTCCTGACCCGGCACCCGCTCGTCGATGCCATCACCTTCACCGGCGAAACGCGCACCGGCACCGCCATCATGAAAGCTGCGGCCGAAGGGATGCGCGATGTATCGTTTGAATTGGGCGGCAAGAATGCCGGCATCGTTTTCGCCGATGCCGACTTCGATGCGGCGGTCGACGGCATTTTCCGCTCTGCTTTCCTCAATTCCGGGCAGGTTTGCCTGGGCACCGAGCGCGTCTATGTCGAGCGGCCAATTTTCGACAAATTCGTCCAGGCGCTCAAAGCCAAGGCCGAAGCCGTCAAATTCGGCCGTCCAGCCGACAGCAGCGCCAACTATGGCCCGCTGATCAGCGCCGAGCATAAGCAGAAGGTCATGTCCTACTACGCAAAGGCCGCAGCCGAAGGCGCCAACATCGTGACTGGCGGCGGCGTGCCGAACATGCCGGCCGATCTGGCCGATGGCCACTGGGTACAGCCGACCATCTGGACCGGCCTGCCGGAAACGGCATCCGTCGTCCGTGAGGAAGTTTTCGGGCCATGCTGTCACATCAGCCCCTTCGACAGCGAAGACGAAGTCATCAACAAGGCCAATGACAACGACTACGGCCTGGCGACGACGATCTGGACGACCAACCTGGCCCGCGCCCACCGCGTCGCGGCGCGCATCGAAGTCGGCATTACCTGGATCAACAGCTGGTTCCTGCGCGATTTGCGCACGGCCTTCGGCGGCTCGAAGCAATCCGGCATCGGCCGTGAGGGCGGCGTCCATTCGCTCGAGTTTTATACCGAAACCCGCAATATTTGCGTAAAGCTCTGAGGCCCAAATGAACGAAGAAAAAATCAAGCAATACGGCGACGAGCTGTACGACGCCTGGCTGGCCTGCCGCCCGGTGCGCCCTCTGCTGGAACGAGAGCCGGACATCAGCATCGAGGACGCCTACCAGATTCAGGAACGTTTCGTCGCCCGCCGCGTGCAGGCTGGTGAAACGATCATCGGCAAGAAGATCGGGGCGACCAGCAAGCCGGTGCAGGATTTCCTCGGCGTCTATCAGCCCGATTTCGGCATGCTGCTTTCCGGCATGGTCTATCAGGAAGGCGACACCATCGACCTCGCCACGCTGATCCAGCCCAAGGCCGAAGCCGAACTTGCCTTCGTCCTCAAGGCAGACCTTAAGGGCCCGGGCATCACGGCGATGGACGTCATTCGCGCCACCGACTACGTGCTGCCGTGCTTCGAGATCGTCGATTCGCGCATTACCGACTGGAAGATCAAGATTCAGGACACCGTCGCCGACAACGCTTCCTGCGGCGTCTATGTCCTCGGCAAGACCAGGGGCGATCCGCGCCAGCTCGACATCACGCTGGCCGGCATGGTGCTGGAGAAGAACGGCGAACTGTTCTCGACCGGCGTCGGTGCCGCCGTCCAAGGCTCGCCGGCCAATGCGGTCGCTTGGCTGGCCAATACGCTGGGCGAGTTGGGCATTCCTTTCAAGGCCGGCGAAGTGATCCTCTCCGGTTCGCAATCGGCGCTGGTGCCGGTGGTCGATGGCGACGAACTGGTGTGCACGGCCGGCGGCCTCGGCACCTGCTCGGTCAAATTCGCTGGAAGGAGCCAAGCATGAGCATGGACATCACCCTCGGCCGAGACGCCATCGCCCGCCTGTGCGACCGCGTCGAAGCCGCGCAGCAGGGCGCCTACGCCATCCCCAAGCTGACCGACGATTATCCCGGCATGACCATCGGCGACGGTTACGCCGTTCAGCTTGAACTGCGCCGCCGTTTCATCGCCCAGGGGCACCGGCAGCTCGGCTGGAAAGCCGGTCTGACCTCGAAAGCCAAGATGATCCAGATGGGTGTCAATGTGCCGTCCATCGGCTTCCTGACCGACCGCATGGCACGTCCGGAAAGCTCGGCGATCAAGACCTCCGATCTGGTCCACCCGCGTGTCGAGTGCGAAGTCGCCTTCGTCATGAAGAAGGGGCTCAAAGGCCCGGGTTGCACGCGGCAGGATGTCTTGGATGCCACCGATTACGTGCTGCCGGCCGTCGAAATCATCGACTCGCGTTTCTCGGGCTTCAAGTTCGATCTGCCCAGTGTCGTCGCCGACAACGGTTCGTCAGCGCGCTTTGTCGGTGGTGGTCGCGCCCGTTATGCCGATGATATCGACCTGCGCACGCTCGGTGTCGTCATGGAGAAGAACGGCGAGATCGTCACCCTTGGTGCCTCGGCCGCCGTCCTCGGCCATCCGGCCGAAGCCATCGCCATGCTGGTCAATATCCTGGCCGAATTGGGCGAGGAATTGCCGGCCGGCAGCTTCGTGATGAGCGGCGGCATAACCGAAGCCATTCCGGTCAAGCCGGGCGACAGCATCGTGGCGCGCTTCCAGGAACTGGGCAGCGTATCGATGCGCTTCATTGAATAAAAAACAACGGAGGAGACGAAGGATGCCAATTATAGAAATGCACCTGCTGGCTGGCCGCAGCGTGGAAAAAAAGCGCAAAGCCGTTGCTGCCATGACCGCCGCTTTGGTCGAAACGCTTGAGGTGCGCCCGGATCAGGTACGCATCCTGATTACCGAACATAACGACGAACAGTTCGCGGTCGGTGGCCAGATGGTCGGCCAGCGCAACGAAACCACCTGAAAGTGATTGAGAAAACGATGAAAAAAATCAGATGCGCGCTGATCGGTTCCGGCAACATCGGTACCGACCTGATCTACAAGATCCAGCGCAGCCCCTTCCTTGAACCGGTGTGGATGCGGTGTCGATGGCCTGTTGCCCCACGTATTGGAAGACAACATCCAGATCGCCTTCGATGCTACGAGCGCCTACGTTCACGCCGAGAATTCACGCAAGCTCAACGAGCTCGGCGTCATGATGATCGACCTGACGCCGGCCGCCATCGGCCCCTTGTGCGTGCCGCCGGTCAACCTCAAGGCGCATGCCGAAAAGGTCGAGATGAACGTGAACATGATTTCGTGCGCCGGCCAGGCGACGATTCCCATCGTGTTCGCCGTGTCGCGCATTCAGCCCGTCGGTTATGGCGAAATCGTCGCCAGCCTCGCCTCGAAATCGATTGGCCCGGGCACCCGCGCCAATCTCGACGAATTCACCTACACCACCTCGAACGCCATCGAAGTCGTCGGCGGCGCCCGCAAGGGCAAAGCGCTGGCCATCATCAATCCGGCCGAGCCGCCGATGATGATGCGCAACACTATTTCCTGCCTGACCGATGACGAGCCGGATCAGGCGAAGATCACCGAGTCGGTACTCGAGATGATCAAGGAAGTGCAGAAGTATGTGCCGGGCTACCGCCTGGTCAATGGGCCGCTGTTCGACGGCAAGCGCGTCACGGTCTTCATGGAAGTCGCCGGCCTCGGCGATTACCTGCCCAAGTACGCCGGCAATCTCGACATCATGACGGCCGCCGCGACGCGCACGGCCGAAATGTTCGCCCAGGAAATCATCGCTGGCACCATCCAGCTCAAGTCACCGGAGGTCGCGTAATGAGCGCCGAGCAAAGTCTCAAGGGTCGCAAGATCATCATCCACGACATGTCCCTGCGCGACGGCATGCACGCCAAGCGCGAGCAGATGAGCATCGAGCAGATGGTCACTATCGCCAGGGCGCTCGACGAGGCCTGCGTCCCGATGATCCAGGTCACGCATGGCGCCGGCATGGGCGGCAACTCGCTGCAGCACGGCTTCGCGCCGCACAGCAACGAGGAATACATCAGCGCCGTGGCGTCAAAAATGAAGCAGGCGAAGATTTCTGTGCTGCTCATCCCCGGCCTCGGCACGATGAAGGAACTCAAGTCGGCCTACGACTGCGGCGCCCGCAGCGTGCACGTCGCCACCCACTGCACCGAAGCCGATACCTCGCCGCAGCACATCGCCTTCGCCCGCAAGCTGGGTATGGATACCACCGGCTTCCTCATGATGGCTCACCTCAATACGCCGGAAGATCTGGCGCAGCAGGGCAAACTCATGGAGTCCTACGGCGCGCAGACGGTGTACATCACCGACTCGGCCGGCTACATGCTGCCGGCTGACGTCAAGGCGCGGGTTGCGGCCTTGCGCGCTGTGCTCAAGCCGGAAACGGAAATCGGCTTTCACGGCCATCACAACATGGGCATGGGCATCGCCAATTCCATAGCTGCCATCGAGGAGGGCGCCAGCCGGATTGATGCCTCCGTGGCAGGTCTGGGGGCTGGTGCCGGGAACACGCCTTTGGAAGTGTTTGCCGCCGTCTGCGAGCGGATGGGCATCGAAACCGGTTGCGACCTGTTCAAGCTCATGGACATGGCAGAAGACATCATCGTGCCGATGATGGACCACATGGTTCGCGTTGACCGTTCTTCCCTAACGCTCGGTTTTGCCGGTGTCTATTCGACCTTCCTGCTCCACGCCAAGCGGGCGGCCGAGCGTTTTGGCGTGCCGTCGCGTGACATTCTGGTCGAACTGGGCCGCAAGAAAATGATCGGCGGCCAGGAAGACATGATCGTCGATACGGCGATGACCATGGCCAAGGAACGTGGTTTGCTCAAGGATGCAGCGGCCTGATCGGTCGTCACTGAAGGAGGTGGGAACGATGGCAGAAACAAAAGAGTGGGTCGTTGTCGTTGGTGCGACGGGCGCCTTCGGTTCGGTCATGGTCGAACGCTTCCTGGCGCGCGGCTTGGGCGTGCTGGCCGTGGCGCGCAGCGCCGGTTCGCTCGCTGAGCTGGCAGCCAGGCATCCGGGGCTGGTGCCCTGCGCGGCGGATATTTCGGATGACGCCGCCATCGAGGTGATCAAGGCAGCGTTGTCCGGCCCGGTACGCATGGTCGTCCACGGCCCCGGCGTGGCGGTGGGCGGTGGCGTACTGACCATCGCCACGCAGGCGATGATCGACGCCGTCAACATCAAGGTCGGTGGTTTCCTGCGCCTGGTTCGTGCGGTCGACCGGAATTTGTTGCCAAATTCGCGATTGGTCGCCATCGGCGGTCACTACGGTTTCGAGCCGACGGCCTATGCCGCCGCAGCGGGGGTCGGCAATGCCGCGCTGGTCAACGTCGTGCGTCAGATGAGCCTAGCCTACGGGGCGCGCGGCATCACGGCACATCTCGTCGCACCCGGCCCGGCCGATACCGAACGCCTGCGCCGGGTGGCGGCGGATCGCGCCCAGATGCTCGGCACGACGGTTGAAGCCGTCATGGACAGCATGCGCGCCGAGTCCTCGATTGGCGCCTTCACCGAGCCCGGCCAGATCGCCTGGGCGCTCGAAATGTTGCTGGCGCCCGAGGCTTCGGCGATGACCGGTTCTTCGTTGATGCTCGATTCCGGCCGTCGCCACGGTCTACCCTAAAAAAGGTCCAAAATCGAAATGCCGATTCTCAACTTTCATCTCGTCCAGGGGCAGCATGCGCCGGCTCAGGTCGAAGCACTGTTGCTCAAAGCCAGCGCGCTGTTTGCCGAAGTGCTGGCTTGCCCGATCGAGCGCATCCGCGTGTTCGCCACCGAACACCCGCCGCAGCACGTCTGCATCGGCGGCCAACTGGTCAACCGGCAGGCGCAGGTCGCGCCGTACTTCTCCTTTGTCGTCCTCGACGGCCGTTCGCCGGCCGACCGCCAGCGCCTGCTCGCCGGCTTCACCGATCTCGTCGTCGACATTCTTGGCGCGCCGCGCGCCAATGTGCGCGGCGGTATCGTGCCGGTCGCGCCATCGGACTGGAGCATCGGCGGCGTGCTAGCCAGCGAGTTGCGCCAGGCCGAGATCGAGGCGCGGCTGCTGGCGGGAACAACTGCGCCATCATGACGATCTGATAGCTTTCAGCTTTATCCCCAAGAACAACGAGCGCAGTTCAATCCAGGAGAAGACATGAAACTCTATTACGCCACGGGAGCCTGCTCCCTTTCGCCGCACATCGTGTTGAGCGAACTCGGTCTGCCCTACGAACTGGTCAGGGTCGAACTGTCCACCCATCTGACCGCCGATGGTCGGGACTACACCGCGATCAATCCCAAAGGCTATGTGCCGGCGCTGCAACTCGACGACGGCCAACTGCTCACCGAAGGCCCGGCCATCGTCCAGTACCTGGCCGACCAGAAGCCGTCAGCCGGCCTCTTGCCGCCAGCTGGAACGCTCGAACGGGCGCGGGTGCAGGAGTGGCTGACCTTCATCGGCACCGAACTGCACAGGAATTTCACGCCGCTGTTCAACCCAAAGGCTTCTGCAGACTGGAAAACCGCCGCCCTGGCCAATATCGAACGGCGGTTTGGCTTTGTCGAAAAGGCGCTAGCCGGTCGCGACTACCTGACCGGGGGCTCGTTCTGTGTGGCCGATGCCTATTTGTTTACGGTCGTTAACTGGACCAATTTCGTCAAAATTGATCTGACACCATGGCCCACGCTGGCGGCTTTTCATCAGCGGGTCATGGCGCGGCCGGCGGTGCAGAAGGCGCTTCGGGAGGAAGGGCTGATTTAGCCTTTTCCACCAGCCCCTGCGTTGCTCGGCACCTTCCAAGGGGCCCGGCAAGGCGTCCACGCTCAAACTGTGGATTTCAATTTTGGGGCTTTTTCCCGGTTGACCGTGGGAATCGGTTTGCTCGGCCTATCGGCCGAGCATGAACGGCCCTGGGCTGGCTTAACCGCCCAGCGCCGCCTTCAGGGAGTGCACTTCCTCTTCCGACTCTTCAACGATTTCGGCCAGTGCATCGGCATCGAACAGGGTGTCGAGTATCGTCGTGTCGATCTCGCCGTCGAGCTCCTTGTCACGCCAGCTGGACGTCCGGTTGGCGATCTTGTTGGCGATGAAGAGGACGTTGGAGAGGTTGTCGATGGCCGTGATTTCGCGTTCGGTTTCGTGATCCCGAACCGCTTCGAGGACCGATTCCGGCAAGCCCATGGCCGATAGCAGGGCATGACCGATGTTGTCGTGCCAGCCGACGAGCAGGGCGTGCAACTCGACCTTGTCGTTGGCCAGCTCGGGGAAATTGGCGGCCCGCGACATCAAGTAGAAGACGCCGAGATCATGGACCAGGCCGGCAAACATCGCCTCGTCGCCGTTGATTCGGCGCTTGCGGGCCAGCACGCGGCACAGTGCTGCGACGTGCGAGGTGTGCTCCCACAGGCGATGGGAAATCTCCTCGAAGGGCTGCATCTGCTTCGATTTGAGCAACTGCTCCATGGCCACGGCGAACGACACCGTGCGCACGGCTTCCATGCCGACGCGGACGATGGCGCTCTTGACGTCGGCCACTTCGCGGCCGCTCGGGTTCATCGCCACCGAGTTGGCCATGCGGATGATCTTGGCGCTCATCAACGGCTCGGCACCAACCAGCTTGGCCAGTTGCTCGACGTTCAGATTCGGGTCCTTGAGCGCGGCCCGCACCTGGAAGGTGATGTCGAGAAAGGTCGGGAAGGTGATTTCGTTGCCGGAGAGATCCCGGGCAATGTCCTCAAGAATCTTGAAAGTGACTGCGCTGGCCATGCTGGATTACCTCTGGATAAAAAATGGAAAGGCGCCGCATCGGACGAGCAGCGCAAGCAATTCCATTTTCAGAACGGGATGTCGTCGCCGAGATCGTCGAAGGAGGGCTTCGGCTTGTTCCGGGCCGGCGCCGGCGAATAGTCGGTCGGCTCGCTGTCGTAACCGCCACCGCCGCCGCCAGCCGGGGCACCCTGGCCCTGACGCGAGCCGAGCATGGTCATCTGGTCGCCACGAATTTCGGTGGTGTACCGTTCCTGGCCTTCCTTGTCGGTCCATTTGCGGGTGCGCAGACTGCCTTCGACATACACCTGCGAGCCCTTCTTGAGGTATTGGCCGGCGATCTCCGCCAGCTTGCCGAAGAAGGAAACACGATGCCATTCGGTCAGTTCCTTGCGCTCGCCGCTGGACTTGTCCTTCCAGCTATCGGTCGTCGCCAGGCTGAAATTGCACATCGCCTCGCCGCTGGCCGTGTAACGCACTTCCGGGTCCTTGCCCAGGTTGCCGATGAGAATTACCTTATTTACCGATCCCGCCATTGCCCTTGTCTCCTAAGCAGATTGTGTCGCTGCGGCGGTCACGCGCCGTTGCGGAAAATTCATCGAGTTCGCCACCACCAACCAGACCAGAAGCAGCCCGGCGCTCGCGGCAAAGACCGCATTATCGCCGAAATTTTGCGCCAGATAGCCACCGGCTGCGCCGCCGACAAAGAGGCCGAGGGCCTGCGTCGTGTTGTACACGCCGAGCGCCGCGCCCTTGGCGCTGGGTGGAGCGGTACGCGAAACGAGCGAGGGCAGCGTGGCTTCGAGGACGTTGAAAGCGACGAAGAAAAGCACCAGCCACAGGGCCAGCGCCCACAGGCTGGCGCTGTAAACCAGCAGACCGGACTGGACGACGACGAGCAGCGCGATGGCCGCCAGGAAAATCGGCCGCATCTTGTCCTTGCGCTCGGCGGCGATGATGGCCGGGACCATGATGGCAAACGAAAGCAGCACGGCCGGCAGGTACACCTTCCAGTGCGCGGAGGCTTCCAGCCCGCCGTGATTGACCAGGGCATGCGGCAGGACGACGAACATGGCCATCTGCGTCATGTGCAGCACGAAGATGCCGACATTGAGGCGGATGAGGTCCGGATCGAACAGCACGCGGCGCAGCGGCAGTTTTTCATGGCCAAGCGGCGACGGCGCGGCGGGGACCGCCTTGAGCAGGAGAACGATGGCAATCAGCGCCAGGCTGCCGGTCAGGGCGAACAGGCCGCCCATGCCGATCCAGCCGTAAAGAATCGGCGAACCGACCAGGGACAGCGCGAAGACGAGGCCGATCGACGAGCCGATCATGGCCATCACCTTGGTCCGGTGCTCCTCGCGCGTCAGGTCGGCGGCCAGCGCCGTGACCGCCGCCGAAATGGCGCCGGCGCCCTGCAGCACGCGACCGACGATGATCCACGTCATGTCCGGCGCCCAGGCGGCGACGAAGCTGCCCAGCGCAAAAACCAGCAAGCCGATGACGATGACCCGCTTGCGCCCGAAAATATCGGAGGCGATGCCGTAGGGAATCTGGAAGAAGGCCTGGGTCAGGCCGTAGGCGCCGAGCGCCAGGCCGACGAGCGCCAGGTTGTCGCCGCCGGGCAGCGTTTTGGCATAGACCGAAAACACCGGCAGGATGAGGAAAAGCCCGAGCATGCGCAGGGCGAAGATGGAGGCCAGGGAAGCGCCGGCGCGGCGTTCATCGGGACTCATGCGGTCGTTGGGGGGGGCCATTGTCGTTTTTAATTGTTGCATTGCAGCGAGACAACAATATTAGCAGGTTTGGGCGGAGGGCCATCGCCGTGGCGGCACTTCCACGGTCAACCGGAAATAAGGCCAAAAATTGAAATTCCGGTCCGCCCGGACTGGCAACTACAGCGCCCGACTGCCCTGACAGGCGGGAAAACCGGTGCATCCCCAGTCGGTTTGGACGAGGCTGCCGCCCTGCTTCGTGGTGCGCGGCATCATCGCCTTGCCGCACCGCGGGCAGGCCGGCGGCGCCGGGTCGTGGCGACGCCGCGAAAACACCGGGGAAACCGTCACCTCGCCGGTACTTGACGCCTTCACTCGCTTGATCAGGCGGCGCAGCGAATCGGCAGGCACCAGACGAATCGAGCGGCCGAGGGCGATTTTTCTCGCCTCGTCGGTAAATTTGCCGGAAGCCACGATAAAGCCGCCAACCGCCCGTTCGGCATTGATCGCCGCCTGCAGTTCCCGCACCGTCTGGGCATCGACGGAGGTTTGTTTCCAGCCATGGCAGAGCACGAGGTAACGGTCGCGCCCCATGAACAACTCGAGGTCAACGCTGCCCATATGGCGCGTTCCCGTGCGGGCAACGACAAGGAAGCCTTCGCGCCGAAAGCCCTCGGCGACCAGTTTCTCGAAATCATGCGCACTCATTTTGGTGAGCGCATCCTCGGTCGGGCTGGTCACCGTCTTGACCGACAAGCCGCCCGGCTGACGCCGGCGACGGTAGGAAATGAATGCAACCACCAGCAGCAGACCGGGGACGATGTAGCGCGCAAGGTCGGCCAGCGAGAAACCCGGGCCGCTGAGCGGGACGGCGGGTTCGTAAACGATCCAGACCGTCAGCAGCGCAAGGAGCCCCCCGAATTGCCAGGGAAGCAGCACCGCCAGATCGTTGAGGACAGCCAGCGACGAGCGCCCTTTCCTTGCCATGAAAACCCCGAAAAATGTTTAGCGCATATTCTGATGGCAAGTCGACCGCACCGCAAGGCCCGTTGCACGCAGCACGGCAATCGGCGTATTGAAAACAGGCGGATCAAACGCACGAAGCCGGGGCGATGCCGGGATTTTTGCGTATAGTTTCCCCTTCCCCAAACAGCGAAAAAAACAGCGATGGAATTCATCCGCATCCGCGGCGCGCGCACCCACAATTTAAAGAACATCAACCTCGATCTGCCGCGCAACCAGCTCATCGTGATCACCGGGCTGTCCGGCTCGGGCAAGTCGTCGCTCGCCTTCGATACCTTGTATGCCGAGGGTCAGCGCCGCTACGTCGAATCGCTCTCGGCCTACGCCCGACAGTTCCTGCAGCTCATGGAAAAGCCCGATGTCGACCTGATTGAAGGCCTGTCGCCAGCGATTTCCATCGAACAAAAGGCCACCTCGCACAACCCGCGGTCGACCGTCGGCACCGTCACCGAAATCCACGACTACCTGCGCCTGCTCTTCGCCCGCGCCGGCACGCCCTACTGTCCCGACCACAACCAGCCGCTCGAAGCGCAAACGGTGTCGCAGATGGTCGATTCGGTCCTCGCCCTGCCGGCCGAAACCCGGCTCATGATCCTTGCCCCGGTCGTCGCCAACCGCAAGGGCGAACAGCTCGACCTCTTCGCCGAACTGCGCGCCCAGGGCTTCGCCCGCGTTCGCGTCGACGGCACGGTCTATGAAATCGACGACGTGCCGAAGCTGGCCAAGACGCACAAGCACACCGTCGATGTCGTCGTCGACCGCCTCAAGGTCCGCGACGACATGCGCCAGCGCCTGGCCGAATCGTTCGAAACGGCGTTGCGCCACGCCGAGGGCCGGGCCATCGCGCTCGAGATGGACGACGGCAAGGAACACATGTTCTCGGCCAAATTTGCCTGCCCGGTCTGCTCCTATGCCTTGCAGGAACTCGAACCGCGCCTGTTTTCCTTCAACAACCCGATGGGCGCCTGCCCGAAGTGCGACGGACTCGGCGTCATCCAGTTCTTCGACCCCAAGCGCGTCGTCACCAACCCGGCCGCCTCGCTGGCCAACGGCGCGATCCGCGGCTGGGACAAGAAGAACCAGTTCTATTTCCAGATCATCGAGTCCATCGCCGACCACTACGGTTTCTCGGTCGACACGCCATGGAGCGAGTTGCCCGAAAAATTCCAGAAGCTGATCCTCTACGGTTCGGGCAGCGAGGCGATCAATTTCCGCTACCTCAATGAGAAGGGCACGCGCTTCGACCGCAGCCACAGCTTCGAGGGCATCATCCCCAATCTCGAACGCCGTTACCGCGGCAGCGAATCGAATGCCGTGCGCGAGGAATTGTCGAAATACGTCAGCAGTTCGGCCTGCCCGAGTTGTGCCGGCACCCGGTTGCGCATCGAGGCGCGGCATGTGCGCGTCGGCACGCACACCTTGCACGAAATCAGCCGCCTGCCGCTCGGCGAGGCGCGCAATTACTTCAACTGCCTGACACTGGCCGGCAACAAGGCGCAGGTCGCCGACAAGATTCTCAAGGAAATCACCGCCCGGCTGAGTTTCCTGATCAACGTCGGCCTCGACTACCTGTGCCTCGAACGCTCGGCCGAAACGCTCTCGGGCGGCGAAGCGCAGCGCATCCGGCTGGCCTCGCAGATCGGCTCCGGCCTTACCGGCGTCATGTACGTCCTCGACGAACCGTCGATCGGCCTGCACCAGCGCGACAACGACCGCCTGCTGCAAACGCTCAAAAACCTGCGCGACATGGGCAACACGGTTTTGGTCGTCGAGCATGACGAAGACGCCATCCGCAGCGCCGACTATGTCGTCGACATCGGCCCCGGCGCCGGCGTCCATGGCGGCGCCGTTGTCGCGCAAGGCACGCCGGCCGAAGTACAAGCCAATCCGCTGTCGATGACCGGCGACTACCTGTCCGGCCGCAAATCGATTTCGGCGCCAAAATCGCGTCGAGCGCAGGATCCCGACAAGCAGCTCAAAGTCGTCGGCGCCTACGGCAATAATTTGAAAGACGTCACGCTCGAAATCCCCGGCGGCCTGCTCACCTGCATCACCGGCGTTTCCGGCTCGGGCAAATCGACGCTCATCAACGACACGCTCTACGCCGCAGCCGCCCGCCACCTCTACGGCTCGACAACCGAACCGGCGCCGTACAAGGAAATCATCGGCCTCGAGTTGTTCGACAAGGTCATCAACGTCGACCAGGCGCCGATCGGCCGCACGCCGCGCTCCAACCCGGCAACCTACACCGGCCTGCTGACGCCCATCCGCGAGCTATTCGCCCAGGTGCCAGAATCGCGCGTGCGCGGCTACGGTCCCGGCCGCTTCAGCTTCAACGTCAAGGGCGGCCGCTGCGAAGCCTGCCAGGGCGACGGCATGATCAAGGTCGAAATGCACTTCCTGCCCGACATCTACGTCCCCTGCGACGTCTGCCACGGCAAGCGCTACAACCGTGAAACGCTGGAAGTGCAATACAAGGGCAAGAACATTTACGACATCCTCGGCATGACCGTCGAGCAGGCCCGTGAATTCTTCGACCCGGTACCCAACATCGCCCGCAAGCTGCAGACGCTGGTCGACGTCGGCCTGAGCTACATCACCCTCGGCCAGAGCGCGACCACGCTGTCCGGCGGCGAAGCCCAGCGCGTCAAGCTGGCCCTCGAACTGTCCAAACGCGACACCGGCCGCACCCTCTACATCCTCGACGAACCGACTACCGGCCTGCATTTCCAGGACATCGAAATGCTCCTCGCCGTGCTCCAGCGCCTGGCCGAGCACGGCAACACCATCGTCGTCATCGAGCACAACCTCGACGTCATCAAGACCGCTGACTGGATCGTCGATCTCGGCCCTGAAGGCGGCGACGGCGGCGGTCGCATCCTCGTTTCCGGCACGCCGGAACAGGTCGCCAAGTGCAAGGCCAGCCACACCGGGCGCTTCCTCAAGCCCCTGCTCGACAAGAAATAACCTGAAACGATGATCCTACGGTCAACCGGGAAAAACAGCCAAAAATCAAATTACCCAGGCGAGGCAGGACGATGAGCGCCGCCGAACTCAAAGGCAAGCGCGGCCTGCGCCGGCTGATTAACGCCCTGGGCTACTCGCGCGAAGGCTTGCTGGCGGCGTGGCGCAACGAAGCCGCCTTTCGCCAGGAAATCCTGCTCGCCGCCATCGCCCTGCCGCTGGCGTTTTATCTCGGCAAAAGCGGCGTCGAACGGGCCTTGATGATCGCCAGCGTCGTCCTCATCCTGATCGTCGAAATTCTCAATTCGGCGGTCGAGGCCGTCGTCGACAAGGCCTCGCCGGAGAAGAGCGAACTGGCCAAGCGGGCCAAGGACATGGGCAGTGCCGCCGTCCTCCTCGCCTTGGTCAACGCTGCTGCCGTCTGGGCCTGCCTGCTCTGGCCCTGAGCCTCAGAACAGGTTGCCGGTCAGCGTATCCGGCTCGCCGTCGATTTCCGGCACGGCCGGGCTGGACAGCACGACCCGGTTGCGGCCGAGGCGTTTGGCTTCGTAGAGCGCCTCGTCGGCGCGCTTGAGGGCGATTTCGATGGGACATTCGCTGGCGTCGGCCAGCCCGATACTGACCGTGGCCTTGACCAGACGGCCGTCGGGCAACGGAACCTCCATGGCATCGCAGCGGGCGCGCAGGCGTTCGGCCAGCTTTTCCGTTTCGGCCGGGCCGATTTCCGGGAAAAGGAAGGCAAATTCCTCACCGCCGTAGCGGCAGACGAAATCGGACTGGCGCAGGGTGTCCCGAACCAGATCGGCAAAAGCGCGCAGCATGGCGTCGCCGGCAGCATGGCCGTAGGTGTCGTTGAGTTTCTTGAACAGGTCGAGATCGGCCATGGCCACGGTGACCGGCCGGCGGTAGCGCTGGGCGCGCTGCAGTTCGACTTCGGCCGACTGCATGAAATGACGGCGGTTCATGAGCCCGGTCAGGCCGTCCTTGTTGGCCAGTTTTTCGAGCACCTGCCGGGTTTCATCGTTCTGGATGAGCAGGGCGTGGTGCTCGCGGACGGAGTCCTCGACGGCGCGGATTTCGAGCATGGTCGCGGGGGCAAATTCGGGGGCCGGACGGTCGGCGCTCAGTGTCGACAGCACCTGGTTGATGCGCTGCAGCGGGTAAATGAGGTGACGGCGGACGAGAACCATGAAGACGATCAGGAAGACGCCGACCAGGACCAGCGCCGTCATGAGTTTGTAGCGGGCCAGGCGCATGGCCGTGGTGGCGACGTTGAGGTCGGTGTTGGCCAGATTGATGCCCTGCACCGAGACGTCATCGACCTGCATGCCGAGGCGCGCCGCAATGCGCTGCCACTCGTCGTAACGGGTGGCCGGGCGGCGGTCGTCGGTGCCGGCCTGGCGCACGACATCGCCCAGGAATTGCTCGGTTTCACGCGCCAGGCGGGCGGCGCCGGGGTGTTCGAGTATGCTCGGGTGGCTGGCGATCAGGGTCACGACGAACATCGACTGCTGGCGCGAAGTCTGCGAGCTGACGGCAAAAATGCGCTCGCCCTCCTGGCGGAGCTGCTCGAGATTTCTGGCCAGGCGCTGGAAACGGATGATTTCCGGCACGGTTTGATCCTGCAGCCGGCTGGTGGCATCGACAACGCGCTGCTGATCGAGCGCGAGGAGCACGACGGCAATGCCGAAGGCAAAGAGAAATAGCGCCGCCAGCAGGGCAAAGGCGCGGCCGGCCTGAATGGCCTTGGCCGGAATCAAGGCCGGCCCCGCACCGCCTGAGCGCAGGCTGAAAGCTGAAATATGGCTGGCATCAACTCACCCGAAAGGGCAGAAACCGTGAATTGATCCGATCATACGTCCCATTGCGCTTGATGCGGTCGAGCGCCGCGTTAATTTCTTTTTGCAACTCGGGACGAAAGGGAGAGATGCCGAAGGCGGCTTCGCCGCTCAGTTCGGCGGCGTTGATCACGGTCGTGGCCAGGCCCAGTTTGCGGAATGCCGCCGTTTTCTGCAGGTTGAGGGCCGAGATCATCGGCACGAGCACGGCCTGGGCCTGACCGGAAATGAGCGGTTCGGCCAGTTCGCCGTGGGTCGTCACGGGGTTCATTTCCCAGCCTTGTTTGCGGCCATAGGCCTCCTGCACCGAACCGACGACGGCCGCAACCCGCACCCCCGCCTGGCCCGGAACGACGCCCGGCCGGGCCAGCCAGAGCGATATCGAGCGGTAATACGGCTTGGCAAACAGCATTTTGGCGCGGCGCTCCGGGGTTTCGAGCAAGCCAACCGCGGCGATGTCCGCCTTGCCCTGGCTGATGGTGGGGATCAACGCGCTTTGCGTGACGACGTCGAAAGCGCAATTGACGCGCATTTCGCTGCACACGGCGCGGGCGACCTCGACACTGAAACCGGTCAGCTTGCCGAACTCGTCGCGAAAGGACATCGGCGGCGCGTTTTCGAGAACCAGTACGCGCAGCGCGGGCCGGTCAGCCGCCAGCACCCCGCCGCCGAGACTGGCGGGTATTGCGCACCACAACAGGAGGAGAAGCGCAGCGCGAGACATTGTTATCGCAGAATTTCGACCGGAGCGCGATTATAGTCGAAATGAATATGACAAAGGCCCCGTCATTACCCTGGCGAGACGCCTGGTGGCACCTGGCTCAGGCAGCGAGTTCGACCAGCCGCCCCTGCAGCGGAAAGAAGATGGCCAGCCTGAGCGGCAGCGGCGAATCGGCAAACAGGCCGGCATAGCGCGCGAGCTGCGGCCGGAAACTTTCGGCGCGCTGGGCCAACTCGGTTTCGGGCAGGCGCACCGTCTTGTAGTCGATGATCCAGCGGCAACCGTCGGCGACGAAAATGCGGTCGATGACGTGGTTGACCGCAGCATCGCCATCCGCGCTGCTCCACGCCTGCTCGGCGGCGGCCTCGGGATGATCAGCGAGCACCCAGCGACCGCTCTCCGAAGCCAGCGTGGCATGCAGCGCCGCGACGACTTCCGCTGCGCCGCTGGCCGCCTCTGCCTCGCCATGGCCCTGGTTGCGCAGCCAGCGCTGGGCGGCTGGCTGGAGGGTGGCGACCCTTGCGGTCGACCAGCTTTCCAGGCCATTTTTGGCGATCAGTTCGAGATAGCGATGGACCAGCGTGCCGACCGAGGCTTCGAGCGACAGGCCGGACTCCGCTTCGTCCAGATCGAGCGGGTTGTCGGCCGGGCGCAGGCCTTCGGGCAAGGTGCCGAGGCCGGCCGGCAGCGCCGTTTCGCGCAGGCGGACGAGGGGCGGGATGAAGCTGGCCGGGTCGATGCCCGGGCTGGTCGGTGGAACGCCTTCGCTCCCGGCCAGTGCCGCGGCGAATACCGGCTGGGCGACGCCCGGCCAGAGCAGGTTGAGCAGCGTGCCGGCAGCGGGCGGCTTGAGGCCATCGTCCTTCTTGCCATCAGCCACGGCGACGCCGAGCAAGTGCAGCTTGCGGATGGCGCGGGTGGCGGCGACGTAGAGCAGGCGTTCGTCCTCGTGGGCGGCGCGTTCGGCTTCGAGCTTTTTGAGGTAGTCGTAAGCGGTCGGCTCACCGTTGCCGGCGCCCTTCTGTTTCATCGGCGCGACGAGCAGGTGTTCGTCGCCATCGGCGCCGGCCACTTCATCCCAGAGCAGCAGGCTGCTCTCGTTGCCGCCGGTGCCGCGGTCGAGGCCGGGCAGGATCACCGTATCGAATTCGAGGCCCTTGGATTTGTGCACGGTCATCATCTGCACGGCGTCGCCGAGTGGATCGGACGGCGCGTACAACTCCGCGGCGTGGGCGGCCAGCGTTTCGGCGCTGAGGTTGCGGCTGGCGACAAGTTTGTCGACGAGCTTGAAGAATGCGGCGACGTCGTTGAGCGCCTCGGGCGCCTCCAGGCAGCGCGGCCCGCCGAGCATGAGCCAGACGCCTTCGAGCCAGCGCCGCGGATGCTGGCGGGCACGGCTGGCGAAGGCCAGTTGCAGCACCTCGCGGACGTGCAACAGGCGCTGCCGGCCATCGTCTGAAAGGCGGACGAAGCGGGCTTCGTCCTGCATGAGTTGCCAGATCGTCGATTTCCTGTCGTCTGCCGCCAGCGCATGCAGGTCGGCCAGCTTGAGCCCGCACCACGGGGCGCGCAGCAACGCCAGCCAATGCACGCGGTCGGCCCGGTGATGCAGGGCGCGGAACAGCGTGAGCAAATCCTGCACATGCTGGCGGCCGTCGAGACCTTCGATGTCGACGGCCTGGAAGCGCAACTCCGGTGCGCTACGGCGGATTTCGCCGACAAGCGCGTCGAGGTGGCTACGGGCGCGGACGAGGACGGCGATGCGTTCGTCCGGCGCTTCGCGGCGCGCCTGCTGGATGATGGCGAGAACGCGGCAGGCTTCCTCACTGGCTGAGTCGCTGCCGTCGCGCTCAATGACCGGATGCACCTCGACGCCGCTATCGGCGCGCGCCGGCCGGGTCGCCGCCGATTCGGCATAGCGCACGGCGCCGGCCTCGGGGCTGTCGGCGGCCGGGAAGATGCTCGGGAAGGCCGTATTGACCCAATCGACGATACCCGGATACGAACGGTTGTTGCGGAACAGCCGCAGGTGGCCGAGCTTGATTTCGCCGATGCCGCGTTCGCGGACGCGCAGGAACAGGCCGACGTCGGCCTTGCGGAAGCGGTAGATCGACTGCATCGGGTCGCCGACCACGAACAGCGTCCGCCCGTCATCCGGCATCCAGCCGCGCGTCAGTTTTTCGATGAGTTCGACCTGGGTCGGGCTGGTGTCCTGGAACTCATCGACCAGCAGGTGGCGGATGCGATAGTCGAGCGCCTGCGCCAGATCGGTCGGCGCCTCGTCATCACCGAGGGCCAGCCCGGCGCGGGCAGCAATTTCAATGAAATCGACTTCGCCGGCCTCCTGAAAGGCCAGCCAGAGTTGCCCGGCAGCCAGCCGCAGCAGGCGCGAAAAGCATTCGACGGTGGCCCATTCGCCCTCGCTCAGTTCCGGCCGCGGCAGCTTGCCGAGCACGGCCAGCGCCGCTTCCAGCCCGACCACCTCGCGCAGATCGCCGAGCAGTTGGACGAAGGCCTTTTTCTGGTCGGCGAACTCCTTGTCGGCCGGGAAACCAATGTTCTTGTTCACCTGCTTGCGGAATTCGCCGTCTTTGGTCAGCAACAGCGTGGCCACGGCCTGCCAGCGCGGCAAATCGGCGATTCCTACGGTCAACCGGGAATTCCAGTCAAAAATGAAATCCAGCGTTCCCGGCACATTGGCCGCCGCGAAGCGGGCCAGCGGCATGAGCAGGCCTTGCAGCCGGCCGTCGAGCCGTTCGCCGACGACCGCCAGATCGCGCTCGATGAGCGCTGCAAAACCGGCCTCAACCTCGGCCTTCATCGCCCCGCTTTCGATGCGCGAAGTGTGCTGCAGCCACTGGTCGCGCCGGCCAAGCATGGCGATCAGCAGCTTTTCCAGACGCCCGGCGTTGTTGTCCATGAAAGCCAGCGCCTCGGCCACGATGTCGGCGTCGGCACCGCCGGCTTCGACCATTTCCAGCGTCCGTCGCGCCGCCGTCGCATAGTGCGCCTCGGCATCCTCGGCCACACCGGGCTGGGCGCCGAAGCGGCTCAGGTAAGGCATCTGCCGGGCCAGGCTGGCGCACAGGGCATCGAGCGTCGTGATGCGCAGCCGCCCGGGGTGGCCGAGCAGGTGCCAGCCTTGCGCCGCGTCGTGGGCGAGAACTTTTTGCGCCAGGCCGAAAGTCAGTTGCTTGTGCGCCTGCTCAGGCATTTCACCGCTCGCCGCCCGTTCCAGGCTGCCGAGAATGCGGTCGCGCATTTCGGTCGCCGCCTTGTTGGTGAAGGTCAGCGCCAGCACTTCCTCGGGATGCTCGACGACGGCCAGCAGGCGCAGGTAGCGCTGGGTCAGCAACTCCGTCTTGCCGGCGCCGGCCGGGGCCTCGACGATGAACGAGGCGACGTCGAGGGCGCGCAGCCGGGCGGTTTTGTCTTCTTCGAGGCGGTCGACCGCAGCAGTCACAGGCAGGGAGCTTTCCGAGGAGGGAGCCGCGGCAAACGAATGTTGCCCGGCGGCGGCAAATCCTACGCCGGGCAGCGCTTTGCCTCAAGCCGTCGATGGCTTTTCCGGCCCGCCGGCCGGCCGGAAATCACGCCTTCCGCCGCTGCAAGGCCTTGAGGACGGTTGCGAAAAGCAGGCCGGGCGGGCTGGGCTTGGCGAGAAAATCGTTCATGCCGGCGGCCAGGCAATTGGCCTTGTCCTCGGCAAAGATGTTGGCCGTCACCGCCACGATCGGCAGGTCGCCGAGGCCGGGCATGGCGCGTATCCGCCGCGTTGCCTCAAGGCCGTCCATGCCGGGCATCTGGACATCCATGAGGATCAAGTCGTAGATTCCCGGGGCGACTTTTTGCACGGCCTCCCGGCCATCGACGGCGACGTCGACCACCAGCCCGGTGCTTTCGAGCAAGGCCGTCGCCACCTCGCGGTTCACCGCTTCGTCCTCGACGAGCAGTATGCGTCGCCCACGGAACGCCCGGCCAAGAACCGTCTCGGCAGGCTCCACCGAACTGGCCGGATGTCCGGAGGCGCCCGGCCCGCCTTTTTTCAGGCGCGCCGTAAACCAGAAAATACTGCCCATGCCCGGCGTGCTGTCCATGCCGGCCGCGCCGCCCATCAACTCGGCCAGCTTGCGGGTGATGGCCAGGCCGAGGCCGGTGCCGCCGTACTTGCGGGTGGTCGAATTGTCGGCCTGCTCGAAGGCCGAAAAGAGGCGACCGGCCGCGTCGGGATCGATGCCGATGCCGGTATCCTCGACCTCGAAACGCAGCAGGGCATCGTCATCGCTTTCTTCAACCGTCAGAACGCGAACGATGACCACGCCTTGATCGGTGAACTTGACGGCATTGGTGACGTAGTTGAGCAAGGCCTGCTGCAGCCGGGTGGCGTCGCCGAGCAGGGCGCATGGCGGCTCCTCGGCGTCGGCAAACAGGCGCAGGTTCTTCGCCGCGGCCCGCTCCTGGAGCATGGAAACGACATTGCGGGCGATGCCGGCCGGGCTGACCGGGCTGTCCACCATGGCGAACTTGCCGGCTTCGATTTTCGACAGCTCGAGCACCGCATTGACGATTTCCAGCAGGTGGTGTCCGGCCGCATCGATTCTTTCCAGACGGGCCAGTTGCTCGGGCGGCAAGCCGGCGCGCCGGATGATGTGGGCCATGCCGGTGATGGCGTTGAGCGGCGTCCGTATTTCGTGCGACATGTTGGCGAGGAAGGCGCTTTTCGCGACATTCGCCGCCTCGGCCGCCTCCTTGGCCGCAATCAGGGCCGCTTCGGCTTTCTTGCGCTGGCTGATGTCGCGCACAAAGGCAATCAGCCGGGGCGGCAGGCCATCGTCGGCGGGAATGTAATGCAGGGTGACCTCGACCGGAATCAGCGCCCCGCTCTTCGCCCGATTCTGCGTCTCGAGCTTGCACCATCCCTTTTTGCGGATCATCGCCACCGCCTGCTCGGTCTCGTCCATGGCCTGCGGCGGATAGATGTCCTCAACCCGGAGCTGGAGCATCTCCTCGACCGAGTAGCCGAGCATCTCGGCGGCAAAGCTATTGACGTCGATCAGCCGCTTGGTTTCAAGATCGCTCCAGCGGATGCCGATGCCGACGCCGTTCATCGCAAACTGGGTGTCGAGCAGCTTGCGATGCACTTCGCGCAGATCGGCCGTCCGCTTCTGCACCAGCCCTTCCAGCTGGCTCCGATACTGATCGAGCTCGACCTCGTTCCGCTTGCGTTCGCTGATATTCACCGAGATGCCGCCACCGCGCAGGGCGCGCCCGTCGGCATCGCGCTCGACGACCATCCCCCGGGAGTGAATCCAGGTCCAGCCGCCCCCTTCGAGTCCGAACCGATATTCGACCGAAAACGGCGCCCCGCCGACCTTGAGCGTTTCCTCATAAGCCGCCAGGAAGGCGGGCCGGTCGTCCGGATGAATGTTTGCCAGCCAGTCTTCCAAGGTCGCCGGCGACTGCTCTTGCGGCATGCCCAGAACGGTCAGCAAAGCGGGATCGTAGCTCAGCGTGCCATTGCCAAAATCGACCTCCCAACTGGCCATCCTGGCTGCCTGCAGCGCCGTCATCAAGCGGCTTTCCAGGCTCGAAATATCCCGTGTCATGGCAAGCCGCTGCTGCTCGGCCAGCTTTTCCAGCAGATGGCTGACCACGGCCAGCGCCGGCGGGGCGCTCAGCGTTGCTGCTACGGCCCCGGTCAGCAAATAATCCCAAGGCACCGTGCCCTTGAGCAGCAGCCCCATCGCCGAGACAATAAGCTCGACCATCACGACAACCCCCGCCGTCGCGACAGCGGACAAGCGCCAACCCTTCAAGCGTTGCAGTAGCGGGACTAAATCGAGCGGCACCTTGGAGCACCTCCATACAAAGGGTGAGCGAAGCAAAGCCCTTTAGCTTATTTTTCGCCCATCCCGAGACCGATGGGTTGACCTATAACAAAGGTATTAGATTGAGCCTCTACCCTTGCTAGCCGGCCTGCGCCGCGGCCAGCAGACGACGCCGTTCAGGTAGTCTGAGCAGGGCCAGGACCTCGCAATATTGCAGGCCCTTTTCGTCGGCAAAAACCACGCCGGCCCGGCCCTGCTTGACCTCTTTGGCGACGGCGTGCAGCCGTTCGCGCCAATGGGTGATGACGGCGATCCAGTCGGGGAATTCGGCCGGATCGAAGATTTTCTGCTTGTCGTCGCCGATGCCCTGGACGCCGGGCAGGATGTCCTTTTCGTCGGCCACACCGGCGAAGGCCGGCTTGTCGAGGAGGACCTTGGCGAAGACGACGGCGGCGACGTCTTCGTTGACCAGCGCGGCGTAGATCGGCAACTGCGGCTCGGTGATGCGCTGCTCGGCCCAGTTTTTGGTGTCGATGCTGGCGCCGGTCTTGTAGTCGATGATGACCTGCCGGCCGTCAGCCAGCTGGTCGATGCGATCAACGATCATCTTGACCTTGATGCCCTCGATCTCGACTTCGGCCGGCGCTTCGCAGGCAATGACGTCAAAACTCAGGCCGCGCTTGGCCTCGACGTGCAGCCAGACTTCGATCAGCTTGGCCAGCCGCGCCGCTTCGAGTTCGCGGAAACGCGCCGGCAGGGTAATGCGGCGGTCGAGTTCGAAGGTTTGCAGGGCTTTGGTGACGGCTTCGGCGATCGCTTTCTGGCGGCTCGATTCGCTCAGGGCGGCCAGCGCCTCGGATGAGCGGACGGCCGTCCAGAAAGCTTCCAGCGCCTCGTGCACGAGCGTGCCGCGCGCCGCCGGGTCGAGGCCTTCGACCGGCTCGTCCATCGCCTCGCCACCGAGGCGGTACTGGAAGTAGGCCCAGGCCGGGCAAATTGCCTGGGCGCGCAGGACCCAACTGCCGCCGGAGACTTTTTCGCCCTCGCCGACCGGCGGCGCCATGGCGTCGTCTATCAGTTCAAGCGCCGAAGCCGATTCGCCGGCCATTTGCCGGGCCAGCGTCACGACCTCGGCCGAAGCATCGGCAGCGGGCGGAATCCCGGCGATGAGCGGACTCGGCCGCAGGACGCGATTGCCGTCGGCCTGGGCGAACGAGAAAGTGACTTCCGGCGCCGAACGGGCGAGCCGGGCATGGACACGCTGGGCGAAATCGAGCTCGACCTCGGCGCTGGCATGCGCTGCCCCTGCCGCCCGCAGCAGTTCGGCCGGCAACAGCGGATTGGGCCGCGGCGGCGGCGGCCACAGATCGTCGTTCATGCCCATAACCCACAGCGCATCGAAATCGAGGCCGGCGCTTTCAAGCGCGCCGAGCACCTGGATCGCCGGCCGGCCGCGCGTTTCCGGCTGGAACAGGCGCTGGCGACAGAGTTGCGCCAGGCGGCGCACGGCCTCGGCAAAGGCCAGCGGCCCGAGCAGGCCGTCGAGCCGGCCGAAACCGTCGAGCACTTCGCCAAAGGCGCGGCGGGCCTGGAACTCATGGCTGGACAGCGGCCGGTCACCAGGCCAGCCGGCCGCTTTGAGGCAGTTGCGGAAGACCGCGGACCATTGCCCGGGCAGCAATTTGCGGCTGGCCGCTGTGGCGGTTTCGGCAAAGGCGTCGAGCGCGTCGACCGTTTGCGGACAGAGCGGCGCTTCGCTTTCAGCCAGTCGCCGGGCGAGGCGGACCAAGGCCGGCAGGGTCGTGAAATAAGGCAGATCGCGGCGCAGGGCGGCATCGAGCCGGGCCCGGCCATCGGCCTCGCCATCGGCCGCCGACCAGCCGCCGGCCAGCAGCAAGGCCGACAAGCGGCTTTGCTCGACCTTGGCCCGGCCGCTGCCCAGGGCCAGTAGATCGAGGGCGACGCGAATCAGCGGCAGATCGGCCAGCGCCCGGCCGAGCGAGAAATTGAAAGTGCGCGGCACTTCGGCGGCATCGGGACGAATCAGCGCCGGATGCAGCGCGTCGTCGAGCAGGAATTCCAACCGGTCGCGCACGCCAGCCAGATCGGGCGCCACGACGCCGAGGCGGCACGCCGGATTGGCCGCCAGTTGCGCCTGCACCCAGGCGACCACGGCGGCGCATTCGGCGTCGCCATCGGCGCAGGCGACAACCTGCTGATTGCTACGGTCAACCGGAAAATTTGGCTGATTTTGAACACTGACCCCACGCCCCGCCAGCGCCGCCATGAGGTCGCGTTCGAGCGGCGTGTAGCGGTCGAAGCCGACGAAAGCGACATTTTCCGGCAGGGAAAAATGGCCGGCGGCGATCAGGTCGATAACTTGCCGCTGCAACCCGGCCGGGTCGATCCAGCCGTTGCTCCGGCAGCGTTTGGCGAATTCAGCCTGCCAGCCGATGAAGAGTTTCGCCTCGTCGGACAACTCGCCGTCGCCCGCCTTGATTTTCCAGACGCGGGCCAAGGCCTGCGCCTCGGCAGCCGAGGCGGCCATGCCCTGGATGTCGAACAGCGGCGCCGCTTCGGTCAGTGAGGCGGCGATAACTTTTTCCCAGAGCAGACGCTCCGAGAACGCATCGAGCCTCACGGGCAAATCGGCGATGCCGCTGAGCAGCGCCTCGTCGGCCAGCGTGGCAAACCACTGGCCGAGCGTCAGCGCCTGCCGGGTGCGCCAGACTGCCTGCTCGGCCGGCAACTCGCCGCGCAGCGTTTGGGCCAGGCGGGTGGTCGCGCAGAGGTAAAGGCTATCGCTCAAACAGGCCTCGAAAAGCTGCCGCTACGGTCAGTAAGCGGCTGGCTGGGCCGGCCGGGCGGGCATTGCCGGGCCGGCCGGTTTGGCCACGGGGCTTGCCGGCTTGGCCGCGGGTGCCGCTGGCTTGGCCGGGGCGGCACCCGGCATCGCCGGTTTGGCCGGAGAAGCGGCGGGATTGACTACTGCCGGGCCAGCCGGCCGGGCCGGTGCGGCCGGTGCGGCCGGTTTGGCACCGGGCATGGCCGGGCTGGCCGGAGCGGCCTGCGGTCGAGCCGGTGCCGGGGCGGCTGGCATCGCGGGTTTTGCCTTGGCTTCGGGCGCCGGCTTGGCCGGCATGTTCGGCGCTGCCGGGCGGGCTGCAGGCGTCGCCGGGCGAAGCGTCGGCCGGGCGGTTTCCTGGCGCGGGGCCGGGGCCGGTATTGCCATGGGTGCGCGCGAAGCGCCGCTGACGATGACGTCGCGGCGCAATTCCTTGACCGTGGCCGGGCCGATGCCGGGTACGTTCTGGAGATCGTCGACCGATTTGAACGGGCCGTTTTTCCGGCGGTAATCGAGGATGGCCTGGGCCCGCACCGGACCGATGCCTTTCAGGCCGTCCAGTTGTTCGCGGGTGGCGTTGTTGATGTTGACCTGGGCCAGGGCGAGGCCGGCCCAGAGCAGGCCGGAAACGGCGAATGCGGCGAACTTCAGGAAACGTGATGTCATCTTCTCTTCTCCCAAAAAATCAGGGCGTCAGTATGCCACCTGTTTTTGCTCAGGGCGTGCCGACGAACAGGAACAGGTTGGAGGCGCCGCTCGTCGAGTAGCCGAGGCCGATATAGGCCGGCCCGAAGGGTGTTTCGCCGCCAACGTAAAGCGCGGTCGAATCGAGAACGCCGCGGCGCTGCGACTCGGTGTAGGGCGAGCCGACCTTGGCCGCCTCGAGCGCGATGCCGACGCGCATGTCGCCGCGCAGGCCGAGCGGCAGGCGACCGATGATCTGCTCGCCGCGCAGCCCGAGGTAGCGGATATCGTCGCCGATGATCTGGTTGCTGGCGAAGGCCGTCAGGTTGAGGAAACCGCCCAGCGTGCCGGCGTCGTAGATCGGCAGGTCGCCGCGCGGCGAACCGGTGTAGCGCAGCCGGGCGTTGACCACCGTGCCGCCGAAGGCATAGGCACCGCGCAGATCGGCCTCGGCCCGGGCGTAGTTCTGGCCCGGCGATTCGAACCACGAAAGCTGCGCCGCCCAGCCCCGGGTCGGAAAGTACATGCGGTCGAACTGGTCGAAATCGAGGCTCGCCTTCCAGCCGGAAAAACGCTTGTCGGCCCGGGGCAGCGAGGGGTCGCCGATATCGAGGTCGAAGTAGCGGTGGCGGTGCACCCAGCCCAGGCGCAGCGGCCCGAGCAGGCCGACATTGACGCCAAGATGGGCGCCGACGCCGGTTTCGCTGTCGCGGTACTGGGCGATGCGCTTGTCGTCTTCGTAGATGTTGAGCCGC
>PHCH01000022.1 GCA_002840785.1 Betaproteobacteria bacterium HGW-Betaproteobacteria-4
GCTCCGCCAGCCGCGCAGCTTTCTGCTGCCGCCGCGCCAGGCCCCGGCCGACGCCTGAAACGTGATCGCCCGCCGCCTGCCGCTGGCGCTCCTGCTCGCTGTATCCACACCGCTGCTGGCCGGCGAACTGGCCGTGCAGGCACCGCCGGAAATCAGCAAATTACTGGCTCCCTGGCTGCCCGAAGAAGCCGGCAGCCCGAAGCGGCTGCAGGGGCAACTCAGCGAAATCCTCGCCACCGAGGGCTATTTCTCGCCGGACTTCACCTTCAGCGAAAGCGATGACGGCCTCACGTTGAAACTCGATCCCGGGCCACGAACGACGATTGCCAGCGTCGATGTTACGGTCGACGGGAAAATCGAGCCAAAATTGAAATCGGCGCTCATCGCCGGCTGGCGCCTGCCGGTCGGCCAGCCCTTCCGGCAGGCGGACTGGAACGAGGCCAAGCAGCAGATACTCGCCCAGTTGCTGGCCAGCGAACATGCCGACGCCCGCCTCGTCGACAGCGCAGCCGCCATCGATACTGAAACCCGCCGCGCCAACCTGCGCGCCCACTACGATGCCGGGCCGCGCTACGTTTTCGGCCCGCTCCGCGTCGAAGGCCTGGACAATTACCCGCCCGACCTCGTCGCCCGCTACAACCGCGCCGTCGTCCCCGGCCAGCCCTACCGCGAGGAGCGGCTCGGCGCGCTGCAGGGGACGTTGCAGGCAACGCCCTATTTTTCCTCGGTGCAAGCCACGCTCGACCGCGCGGCGGCCGTGGTGAACGCCGATGGCACGGCGACCGTTCCCGTGCTGGTCCGCGTCCGCGAGCGTTCGCCGCACCGCGTTTCCTTCGGCGCCGGCGCCAGCTCCAACACCGGCGCCCGCGTCGAGTTCAACTACCACACGCCCAACCTGTTCGGCCGCGGCTGGGCGCTCGACAGCGGCCTGCGCGTCGAGCAGAAAAGGCAGACCGCCTACGCCGACGTCTTCCTGCCGCCCGACGCGCGCAACCGCCGGCACAGTTTCGGGACAATGGTCGAAGCGGCCGACATCCAGGGCCTCAAAACCGAGCGCTACGCTTTCGGCGCGCAGACCGTCCAGCAACGCGGCATCGTCGAACAGCGCCTGTCGCTCAACTGGCAGGAGGAAAAGCGCGAAGCCAGCGGCGCCACCCCGCAAACCGCCCGGGCGCTGGTCCCCAACGGCGTGTGGACCTGGCGCCACATCGACAACCTGCTCGACCCGCGCGACGGCTCCGTCGTCCAGGGGCAGATCGGCGGCGGCGCCAAGGCGGCGCTCTCCGACCAGAATTTCGTCCGCCTGCATGTCCGCGCCCAGCACTACATCCCGCTCGGCCGGGTCGACACGCTGAGCCTGCGCGGCGAAATCGGCTATACCTTCGCCGACTCGCGCCAGGGCATCCCGCAGGATTACCTGTTCCGCACCGGCGGCGCCGGCTCGGTACGCGGCTACGCCTACCAGAGCCTCGGCATCCGCGAGGGCAGCGCCATCGTCGGCGGCCGCTACCTGGCCATCGCCAGCGCCGAATTCACCCACTGGCTGGATGACGCCTGGGGCATCGCCGCCTTCATCGATGCCGGCGACGCGGTCGATGCCCTGCAGGATGTCCGCCTCGCCGTCGGCACCGGCCTCGGCGCCCGCTGGCGCAGTCCGGCCGGGCCGATAGGCGTCGATCTGGCCTGGGGCGAACGCAACCAGGAAGTGCACCTGCACTTCTCGCTGGCCATTCCGTTCTGACATGAAACGCCGCCTCGCCCTCCTCGCCAGCGCCGCCGTCATCGCCGGCTTTGGCTGGCTGACGACCAGCCAAAGCGGTCTGCAAACCGCCATCGGTCTGGCCGCAAGCGCCAGCGCCGGCCAGTTGCAGGTCGAACAGGCGCGCGGCCGCCTGCTCGGCAATCTCGACATCGGCCAACTGCGCTGGCAAGGCGCCGATCTGCAAGTCGAGGCGACGCAAATCCACCTCGACTGGTCGCCCGCCGCCCTGCTCCACGGCACGCTGGACATCGCCGAACTGAGCATCGCCAGCCTGCACATCGTCAGCACGCCGAGCGACACGCCGGCGCCGGCGCCGACCGACCTGCAACTGCCTCTCACGGTCAACGCCAAAAAACTGGCAATTTTGAAATTGAGCCTCGGCGACGGCTTCACCGCCAGCGACCTCGCCGCCAGCTTCAGCAGCGACGGCCGCCAGCACCGGCTCACCAATTTCAAAGCCCTGACCGGCGGCATCGCGCTCAGCGCCGAGGCCAGCCTCGACGGCCGCGCCCCGCTGCCGCTCACCGCCCGCGCCGACATCGCCGGCCAGCTCGACGAGCGCCCGCTCGCCCTGGCCCTGACCGCCAACGGCCCGCTCGAACACCTGGCGCTGAAGGCCGTCGCCACCCAGGGCGTCGCCGGCACGGCCGAGGTCGCCCTCACCCCCTTCGCCAACGCCGCTTTCGCCAGCGCCCGCCTCGTCCTCGACAACATCGACCCGGCCACCTGGCAGCCCGGCGCGCCGCAAGCCAGGCTCAGCATTTCCGCCGATATCCAGCCGCAAGGCGACGGCATCGTCGGCAGCTTCGGCCTGACCAACCACCAGCCCGGCCCGCTCGACCGCCAGCGCCTGCCGCTCGCCACGCTGGCCGGCACCGTCGCCTGGCAGGGCAGCCGGGCCGAATTCGCCACCCTGCACGCCACCCTGCCCGGCGCCGGCGAGCTCGACGGCAGCGGCGAATGGCGCGACGGCGCCCTGAGCCTGGCGCTGACCGCCAGCCGCCTCGACGCCGCGCAAATCGCCTCAGTGCTACGGTCAACCCGATTAAATGGCCAAATTTCAAGTCTGGTCGGCGCCGGCCGCCAGCAACTCAAGCTCGACCTCAAGGACACCACCTTCGCCCTGCTCGCCGAAGCCAGCCACAGCGGCGACCGCATCGACCTGCCGCAACTCCAGCTCGCGGCCGGCGACGCCCGCCTGAGCGCCACGGCCGAACTCGACCTCAAAACGCCGCGCGCCTTCACAGCCCAAGGCGAACTGCAGCGCTTCGACCCGAGCCGCTTCGCCAAGCTGCCAGCAGCGCAAATCAACGCCAGCTTCAAGGCCGACGGCCGACTCGACTCCAAGGCCGTGGTCGACGCCAGTTTCACGCTCAAAGACAGCCGCCTGGCCAAGCAGCCGCTCAGCGGCCAGGGCCGGCTCAGCATCGCCTGGCCGCGCATTCCCGCCGTCGCCATCGAACTCGTCTCCGGCGCCAATCAACTGTCGGCCAACGGCGCATTCGGCCTGCCCGGCGAAAGCGTGGTCATCGCCCTCGACGCCCGGCAACTCGCTCCCTACGGCTTCGATGGCGGCATCACCGGCCGTTTCGACCTGAGCGGCTCGGCCCAGCAGCCGAAAATCGCCGGCCAGCTCAACGCCGCCACACTCGGCCAGCCCGGCGTCGCCCGCCTCACCGACCTCAGCCTGACGGCCAGTGGCGGCGGCGAAGCCAGTTCGCCGCTCAGCCTCGACCTCGCCATCGCCGCCCTCGACACGGCCGAGCAGCCCGGTCTGCTGCGCCACATCCGCGTCCATGGCGAAGGCAGCAACCAGGCGCACAGCCTGACCGCCAGCGCCGAAGTGGCCGGCAAGAATGTCCTGAGCATCGCCGCCGACGGCGGTTTGAGCGGCGACTTCAGCCAGTGGCTGGGCGAGCTGCGCGAAGCCCGCCTGAACGGCACCGACCCCTCGCGCAATTTCCGCCTCGCCGCGCCCGCCCCCCTCAAGCTGGCCGGCCCCGGCTGGGCCGTCGGCCCGGCCAAACTCGTCGGCGATCCGCTCGACTGGCAGGCCACCCTGCAAGCCGGCGCCGATGCCCGGCAACTGCGCGCCAGCCTCAACGCCGCCGGCAGCCGGCTCGGCAAACTCGACGGCGAACTGAGTGCCGGCATGCTCGGCGCCTGGTCGCTCAACGACCAGGCCGGCTGGCGCGGCCGCCTCAACAGCGACATTGCCGACCTCGGCTGGCTGGCCGAGCTGATCGGCGACGGCTGGCAGAGCGCCGGCCGCCTGAGCGGCGAACTGCACCTGGCCGGCACACCATCCGCGCCGCTGAGCAGCGGCCACTTCCACGGCGAAAAACTGGCCCTGCGCCTGCCCGCCCAGGGCCTCGACCTGGCCAACGGCGAACTCGACGTCGATCTGCGCGACAACCTGCTGCACATCAACCGCCTCGGCTTCGACAGCCTGCTCCAGCCGCTGCCCCGGGCGATCCAGCTCGATGCGCGCAGCGACCTGGCGGCGCTGACCAAGCAGCCGGGGCGACTTGAAATTTCGGGCGAATTTCGGGTTGACCGTATGAATGGGCAGGACAACGCCTTTCTCGACATCAAACTCGACCGCCTCGGCGCCTTCCAGCTCCCCGACCAGTGGATCGCCGTTTCCGGCGACGGCCGCCTGAGCCTGCGCGATGGCACGCTCGGTGCGGTCGGCAAGCTGGCCGTCGATGCCGGCTACTGGCGCCTCGCCCCGGGCGGCACGCCCCGGCTTTCCGACGATGTGACCGTCAAGCGCCCGGGCAGCGAAAAGCCGGCCGCCAGCCTGCGCCCCAAGCTCGAACTCGACATCGCCACCGAACTCGGCCGCAATTTCCTGTTCACCGGCGCCGGGCTGTCGAGCCGGCTGGCCGGCAGCATCCGCATCACCGCCCACGGCCGCGACCTGCCCCGGGCCAGCGGCACCATCCGCGCCCGCAACGGCCGCTTTGAAGCCTACGGGCAAAAGCTCGAGATCGAACGCGGCATCCTGAGTTTCAACGGCCTGCTCGACAATCCCGGCCTCGATGTGCGCGCCGTGCGCAAGGGGCTGACCGTCGAACCCGGCGTGCAGATCAGCGGCACGGCCCAGCGGCCGGTCATCAAGCTGGTTTCCGACCCGGAACTGCCGGACGCCGAAAAACTGGCCTGGCTGGTCCTCGGCCACGGCCCGGAACAGATGGGCGCCGGCGACGCGACGCTGCTTTTCTCGGCGGCCGGCGGCCTGCTCGGCAACGATTCCGGCAACGTCATCCTGCAATTGAAAAACCGCCTGGGATTCGACGAATTCGGCCTGCGTCAGGGATCCATCGGCGACAACGGCGGGCGCCAGCCGGGCAGCCGGGTGGCCGGCGGCAACAGCATCGACACCGCCGGGACGACCGGCCAGCAGATCCTCAGCGTCGGCAAACGCCTGTCGTCAAACGCGCTTGTTTCCTACGAGCAGACGCTGGGTCGGGCCGAGGGTATTGTCAAACTCACCGTCAACCTGACGCGACAGATTGCCGTCATTGGCCGAGCCGGCAGCGACAACGCGCTGGACATCTTCTACACGCTGACCTTTGGGCGTACAGAAAAAAAGCCCGTCGTCGAGAAGAACTGAAGCGAGATAACGCGCGATCATGCGGCCGCGATGTGGCTGGGTTTTTGGGCCTTGGCGGCGAGCTGGGCCAGACGCTGGATTTCAGCCTTCAATGCCACCTGCTGCCCCGCCGTAATCATGCGCTGACCGTTGTGCCACTCGTAATCGACCGCGTTGCTGGCGACGCCAAGCGCGTAGAGCGCCTGCGCCATTTCGCGCCAGTCGCGGCGCTCGATATGCTGCCCGTCACTCAGGGATGCAACAAATCCACTCTTGAAAAACGATACGCTTGCTGAAATCGTCATGGCTAAACCCTCCATGCCTTCACGTTAGCGCCCCCCGTTTTTCGGGTCAGTGACATATTTCACGCTCGCCATGAATGACCTCTAAAGCCGACCGATCCACTTGCCGATGGTGGCCAGCAATTCGGCATGGTTGATCGGCTTGGCCAGGAAATCATCCATGCCGGCCGCCATGCAGCGCTGTTGATCTTCGGCAAAGGCGGCGGCGCTCAGGGCAACGATGGGCCGGCGCGGCAAAGCCTTCTCCTGCTCCCATTGGCGGATCAGGCGGGTGGCTTCCAGGCCGTCCATGATCGGCATCTGGACATCCATCAGGATCAGGTCGGGGCGCAAGCCGCTGGTCACGGCGTTGAGCGCCTCCAGGCCGTTCTCGGCAAGGTCGACGGCAAACCCCCGCTTCTCGAGCATGGCACAGACCACTTTGCGGTTGATCAGGTTGTCCTCGACGACAAGCACCCGGCCGACCTTGCCGGCCGAGTCGGCGGCGGAGTGTGCCGGCACTTCCTGGACGCGCGGCGACTGCCGCCGCTCGGCCCCGGCCGCCACGATCCCGGCGCGAATCCGGAACCAGAAACGCGCCCCCTGCCCGGGAATGCTGTCGACACCGACTTCGCCGCCCATCATTTCAGCCAGCCGGCGAACGATGGACAGGCCAAGCCCGGTGCCGCCGAATTGGCGGGTTGTCGAACTATCGACCTGCGAAAAAGGCGTGAACAACCGGGACAGCTGATCGGATGAAATGCCGATGCCGCTGTCGAGCACCGAAAATTCGAGCAGCGCGCCCCGCTCGTCGCGGCCGACCTCGGCCGCCTCGACCTCGACAAAGCCCTGGGCCGTGAATTTGACGGCATTGCTGATCAGGTTCGACAGCATCTGACGCAGCCGGATCGAGTCGGCCCGGTAGCGCGCATCGGCAGCGCCGCGCCAATTGGCCCGAATCTCCAGCTTCTTGTCGTGAACCGGCCCGGCAAAGAGCATGAGCGTTTCGTCGACGAGCAGTTTCGGATCGAAGACCGTTTCGGACAGGGCCAGTTTTCCGGCCTCGATCTTCGACAGATCGAGCACATCGTTGAGCAGGGTGAGCAGGGTCTGGCCGGAATTGAGAATGACGCGGGCGTATTCGTTGCGCTCGTCGTTGCCCACCCCGGGCATCAGGAGCAGTTGCGCCATGCCCAGGATGCCGTTCATCGGCGTGCGGATTTCGTGCGACATCACGGCCAGGAAACTGCTCTTGGCCTGGTTGGCGGCTTCGGCGGCCTCCTTGGCGGCATAAAGCTCGGTGACGTCGATGCGGAAACCGACGGTAAATCCTTCCGGCGTCCGACGTTCGAGAATGCGCAGCCAGCGACCGTCGTCAAGCTGCTGGATGATCTCGGTATTGCCATCGCGATGGGCCGCCAGACGCTCGGCGACCCAAGCGTCGACACGGCCGATGGCTTCCTTGTACTGCCCCCGCTCGGCGCCCGCCCGGATGATTTCCTCGAAGGGTTTTCCGGGCACCAGCAAATCGGACGAGCTGCGGTAATACTGGCGATACTCTTCGTTGAAGTAGGCCAGCCGGTCATCCTGATCGTAAATCACGAATGCCTCGCCGATGGTATCCACCGCCGACGTCAGCATGGCCTGGCTATCGTGCAGGCGCCGGCTCATTTCGGCCCGCAATGCCAGTGAACGGAGCAGGAACAGCATGAAAGCCGCAAAAACGATGCTGACCCCGGCAGCCGAGCTGAGGACGACGCGACGGTGGCTGAAGAACGGCATCAACACCTGCTCGACCGCATGGCCGATGACAAAACTCAGGCCATAAGCCGGCAGGCGGTAAAAGCCGTAGATCCGCTCGACACCATCCACCTGCGCCTGCCGCCTGAAGCTGCCGGCAAGCGGCGCGTCGGGCGGGAGATAGGGCGCGCCGACAATCACCTTGCCCATGGCGCCGGCAAAATCCGGCTCGCGGGCGATGATTTCGCCGCTATCGGCGACCACCGTGCTGGTTGCATCCCGGGCGATTTTTTCACTGTAGGCGGCGACCGATCCGGGGCTGACCGAAGCGACCAAAACCCCGCGGAAACGCCCGTCGACAAGAATTGGCCGGGTAAACTGGATCGACCATTTCCCCGACACCTTGCCCTTGACCGGCTTGCTGATGAACAACCGGTCCTGACCGTCGAGATGGGCGCGATAATGCGCGCGCTCACCGAGATAGAGGCGATCCTTGGTCACTGCCAGATTGGAATAGGCCAGCCAGCCTTCGGCATCGATGACCGCCACCTGAAAGGCGATGTCGTCCATGTACTGCTGGCGACGCTTGATCTGACCGGCAAATTGCTCCGGATGCCCGTCCCACTGGGTGCGCAAGTCGAGCAACATGGCATCGAGGCGCTTGATAGCCGAGGTCGCGCTTTCGGCGAAGGCCTGGGCCTGGAAACGGGTCGAATTCTCGACCTCGCGCAGATAACCGGCCCGGCTTCGGTCAAGTTCGTACCAGGTCATGGCCCAGACGAATGCCAGGCCAAAGACGAGCATCAGCCAGAGAAGCGGCCGGAGTGACAAGGCGGAATATTTTTTGTACGGAATTTCAAGCACCCGAGCTGACCGGTTCATGCGGCTGGCGGGCGAAAACAGACGCCGCGCCCCCGATGGACAAGGGGCACGATGGTCACCCCGACTATGACTAAAGTCAATAGCCGGGTCGGCCTTTACGGGTGTTGCCAGCCGGACTCAGTGCGGCTTCAAGCCCAGGCGCGCGCGAACCAGCCCGATCAGGTCATCGACGTAGGTAAACACCACGGGAATGACGAGCAGGCTCAGGAAGGTCGAGGTGATCAGGCCGCCGATGACGACGATGGCCATCGGGGCGCGGAAACTTGGATCGGTACCGATGCCGAGCGCAATCGGCATCATGCCGGCGCCCATGGCGACGGTGGTCATGACGATGGGCCGGGCCCGCTTGCGGCAGGCATCGAGCAGGGCGTGCCAGCGATCCAGGCCGTGCTCCCGCCGGGCCAGGACGACGTAGTCAATGAGCAGGATGGAATTCTTGGTGGCAATGCCCATGAGCATGATGAGGCCGATCATCGACGGCATCGACAGCGCCGTGTGGGTGACGAACAGGGCCAGGAAAGCGCCCGGCACGGAGAGCACGAGGGCGGCAAGGATGGTTACCGGCTGGACGAAGTCCTTGAAGAGCAAAACCAGCACGATGTAGATGCAGAGCACGCCGGTAGCCATGGCCAGGGCGAAGCTGGCGAACAGTTCGCCCATCGCCTCGGCATCGCCGACCGTGGTCTGGATGACGCCGGGCGGCAAGTTGGTCAGGCTGGGCTTGGCCAGGGCCTGGGCTTCGACTTCGCCGAGCGGCTGGCCGTTGAGCTCGATTTCGAAATTGATGTTGCGCAGACGGTCGTAGCGGTCGATTTCGGCCGGGCCGCCGGCGATGCTCAGCGTGGCAACGTTGGCGAGCATCACCGGGCCGTGCTTGCCGGGCACGGTAAGGCGTTCGAGCAGGGCGAGGTCGGTGCGCGCCTCGGGCGGCAGCTTGACGACGATGGGCACCTGACGCTGGGTCAGGTTGAGCTTGGCCAGGCCCTGTTCGTAATCGCCGGCCGTGGCGATGCGCAGGGTGTCGGCGATGGCCGCCGAGGTGACGCCGAGGTCGGCCATGCGGGCAAAATCGGGGCGGATGACCAGTTCCGGGCGAACCAGGCTGGCTGTCGTCGTGATGTTGCCGATGCCGGGAATGGTGCGCAGGTCGCGCTCGACGAGGCGGGCGTGCGCGGAAAGCAGCGGGCCGTTTTCGCTGGCCAGGACGAGAACGTACTTGGCGTTGCCGGAGGCCAGGCCGACCTTGATCTGGGCGCCGGGAATGACGCTCAGGGCTTCGCGCAACTGGTCTTCGATGACCTGTTTGCTGATGCCAGAACGCTCGCTGCGCGGCGTCAGGTTCAGGGTCAGCGTGGCCTTGCGCACTTCGGCGGCACCGGCCGGGGCAAACGGGTCGCTGCCGGCCTTGCCGCCGCCAACCGCGGTGTAGACGAGCTTGACGTGCTCGTTGGCTTCGGCAATGTGGCGGGCCTGCTCGGCCACGGCGAGCGATTCCTTGAGCGTCGCGCCGGGGGGCAGGGAAAGGTAGATCTGCGTTTGCGACACGTCGTCGGCCGGCACGAAGCCGGTCGGCAGCAGCGGGACGAGCATGAAGGAACCGACGAAGAAGAAGGCGGCGCCGAGCATGGTCATGATCCGGTGCTTGAGACACCACGTCGCCCAGCCTTCGTAATACTTCAGCCAGCGTGGCGTCGGCTCGTCGTGCGTGACCGGCCGCAGGATGTAGGCGGCCATCATCGGCGTCAGCATGCGGGCGACGACGAGCGAGAAGAAGACGGCGACGGCGGCGGTCCACCCGAACTGGACGAAAAATTTGCCGGCCACGCCGCCCATGAAGGCCGTCGGCAGGAAGACGGCAATCAGCGTGAAGGTGGTGGCGATGACCGCCAGGCCGATTTCGTCGGCCGCTTCCATGGCCGCCTGGTAGGGCGTCTTGCCCATGCGCAGGTGGCGCATGATGTTCTCGATTTCGACGATGGCGTCATCGACCAGAATACCGACGACCAGCGACATCGAGAGCAGGGTGACGACGTTGAGCGTGAAGCCCATGAGGTACATCGCGGCGAAGGTCGGGATCGCCGACAAGGGCAGCGCAGCGGCCGAGACGAAGGTGGCGCGGCCATCTCGGAGGAAGAGCCAGACGACGAGCACGGCGAGGATGGCGCCTTCGATGAGCAGCTTCATCGAACCTTCGTAGTTTTCGATGACCGGATCGACGAAATTGAAGGCTTCGGTAATTTCGATGTCGGGATGGTCGGCTTTCAGCTTGTCGAGCACAACCTTGACGCTGTCGGCGACCTCGACTTCGCCGGCACCCTTGCTCCGGGTGATCTCGAAGCCGACGACCGGTTTGCCGTTGAGCAGGGCTTCGCTGCGCTGCTCGCCGACGGTATCGCTGATCGTCGCCACCTGATCGAGGCGGATACGGCGGCCGTCGGAGAGGACGATGTCCATGCTGCCCAGTTCGGCGGCACTCTGCACGGTGGCGATGGTGCGCACCGATTGCTCGATGCCGCCGACGTCGGCCCGGCCGCCCGAGGCGTCCTGCTGGATCTGCTTGAGCTGGCGCGAGATGTCGGCTGCCGTGACGCTCAGGGCGAGCATCCTGGCCGGATCGAGTTCGATGCGAATTTCGCGCGTCACGCCGCCGACCCGCGACACGGCGCCAACGCCGCGCGCCGAGAGGATGGCCTTGCTGACGGTGTTATCGACGAACCACGACAGCGCCTCGCCATCCATCCGGCTCGAGGCCACGGTATAGGTCAGGATCGGCGCGCCGGAGACGTTCATCTTGCTGATCACCGGATCGCGCAGATCGCCCGGCAGGTCAGAGCGGATGCGCGAGACGGCATCGCGGACATCGTCGACCGCTTCCTGCAGCGGCTTTTCCAGGCGGAATTCGACGGTCACCGTCGCCGTGCCGTCCTGCACCTTGGTGTAGATGTGCTTGATGCCCTGCAGCGTCGCCACCGAATTCTCGATCTTGCGCGCCACCTCGGTTTCCATCTGGGCCGGCGCGGCGCCGGGCAGGCTGGCGGTGACGATGACGTTGGGCAGTTCGATGTCCATGAACTGCTGGATCTTCATGGCCTTGAAACCCATGATGCCGGCCAGCGTCAGGAGCAGGAAAAGCAGGATGGCCGGCGTCGGATTGCGGATCGACCACGATGAAACGTTCAACACGACAGCGCCTTTCCGGCCTCAAACGCCATTCCTACGGTCAACCGGAAAAAACGGCTCATTTTGAAACTCCATCGACCACCTTGACGACATCGCCATCGGCCAGGAAACCGGCGCCGGTCGCCACGACGCGCGCCGTCGGTGCGAGCCCGGAAACGATTTCGATGCGCTCGCCACCCCGGCGACCGAGGGCGACCTTGGCCTGCGCCACGCGATCCTCGCCCTCCATCCGGAAAACGTAGGCGAAACCTTCGCGCAGGACGACGGCCGATTGCGGCAAGGTCAGCGCCGGGCTTTGCGCCAGAGAAAATTCACCGCGCGCGAACATGCCGGCCCGGACGGCGGAAGTCGTCGGCAGATCG
The DNA here is from genome assembly GCA_002840785.1 of Betaproteobacteria bacterium HGW-Betaproteobacteria-4. Classification (GTDB taxonomy): domain Bacteria; phylum Pseudomonadota; class Gammaproteobacteria; order Burkholderiales; family Rhodocyclaceae; genus Azonexus. Next base: position 11,806 of record PHCH01000022.1, read on the forward strand.
ACATAAACCAGGCCGTTGCGGGTTTGCGGATCGACACTCGGCGCCACGGCGCGCACCGTGCCCTTGACCGCTTCGCCCCCCGGCGCCGTGAGGGTCGCCGCAACGCCGGCCTTGATCTGGCCGAGATCGGCCGACGGCACTTCGGCCCGCCACTCGAGCCGGCCGCCACGGATCAGGCGGAACAGTTCCTGGCCGTTCTGGGTCAGCGAACCGACCGTCGCGCTGCGTGCCGAAATCACGCCATCGTCGGGCGCCAGCACGGCCGTCTTGCCGACTTTCAGGCTGGCGCCCTGTTGCCGGGCCCGGGCCGCGGCCAGGCGCGCCTGCGCCGTGTTCAGCGCCGTCTGGTACTGGGTGTTGAGTTGCGAGCTGTAGAAGCCTTTTTCCTTGAGCTCCTTCGCCCGCTCGGCGTTGCCTTTTGCCTCGGCGGCGCTGGCTTCGAGTTCGGCCACCGACGCCTGCGCCTCGGCCAGTTCGCTGGCCACCGTGTCGCTGGCGATGCGCGCCAGGACCTGGCCCTTCTTGACCTTGTCGCCGACCTGGACGCGTACTTCGGTGATCCGGTAATTGGCGATTTCGGCGCCGATCACGGCTTCCTGCCAGGCGACGACGTTGCCGTTGGCGGGCAGAACGAGCGGCCAGTCGAGTTTCTGCGGGGCGGTCAGGCTCACCGTCAGCGCCGGCCGGGCGGCAGCCGTGGCCGGCGCACCCGATTCAGCCGACTTGACGCCATCCGGACGCGAGACAAAATAAGCGCCGGCGACAACGACGGCAGCGATGGCCAGGACAATCCGGCCCTTTCGCCCGGCAAGCGGGCCTGAAAATAATTTATTCATGCAGAAACCTGTGTCGACCGCAGCAATCCGGCAATGATACCTTGCCTCGCCGGCATGTCAGCAAGGTAATGACCCGCCAGTCATCAAGGTCTTTGCAGCAGTCCCCGGGCCTCTTCGGCCGTCGCGCTGATGCGGGCGGCAATCTGCCGTTTCTCCAGCGCCTCGCCCAGTTTCATGCGCAGGAAGGTGCTTGAGGTATAGCGCGTGACGTCGTGGTAATGCCGGTCGACGACGCCCTTGACCATGGCGATGTAGTCGTCGATCAACTCCGGCAGGATGCTGAAACGGTCGTAATTGACGATGGCGTTAACCTTGTGGCCGATGGGCGCCAGGGCGGACTCGACCGCCGTCTCGATGCGCCCGATGTCATCGGCGCTGCGCACATCGAGGCCCGAGAAATCGAGGAAAAACAGGTTCTGGCCGGCGTCGTAAGTCAGTCGCTCGGCCATCGGCACGGCCAGCAGTTCCGGGCGGATGCCCATCGGCTCGTCGCGGAAAATGCGGGCATCCATCAAGGCCGGCTCACCGTTGATGATCGGGCGGAAAGCCATGCGGTCGAGGATGTCCTTTTGCAGATCGACGCCGGGCGCGATTTCGGTCAGTTCCAGCCCGGCCGCCGTCAGCTTGAACACGCAGCGCTCGGTAATGTAGATGACTTCCTTGCCGCGCCGCGCCGCCTCGGGGCCGCTGAAGGTGCGATGCTCGACTTCATCGACGAACTTGATGGCCTTGCCGTCTTCGAGAATTTGCAGTTTTTCCCCGTCGACCGTGACATCGAGATTGCCGGCAGTGAAGGTGCCGACGAAAACGACCTTCTTGGCGCTTTGCGAAATATTGATGAAGCCGCCAGCGCCGGCCAGCCGCGGGCCGAATTTGGAGACGTTGAGGTTGCCCTGCTTGTCGGCCTGGGCCAGCCCGAGGAAGGTGATGTCCAGCCCGCCGCCGTCGTAGAAATCGAACTGGCTGGGCTGGTCGATGATGGCCTGGGCGTTGGTCGCCGCGCCGAAACTCAGGCCGCCGGCCGGCACGCCGCCGATGACGCCGGGCTCGGCGGTCAGCGTCAGCAGGTCGATGATGCGTTCCTCGGTGGCGACGTTGGCGACGCCTTCCGGCATGCCGATGCCGAGATTGACCACGGCGTTGGCCTTGAGCTCCATGGCCGCCCGCCGGGCGATGATCTTGCGCTCGCTCATCGGCATCGGCGCGATGGCCGACATCGGCACCTTGATCTCGCCGGCGAAGGCCGCGCTGTACGGCTCGATGAAGGTCTGCATGTGGTATTCCGGCTTTTCGGCAACCACCACGCAATCGACCAGAATACCCGGCACCTTGACCTGGCGCGGGTTCAGCGTACCGCGCTCGGCGATGCGCTCGACCTGCGCGATGACGATGCCGCCCGAATTGCGCGCCGCCATGGCGATGGCCTGCGCCTCCAGCGTCAGCGCCTCGCGCTCCATGGTGATGTTGCCGTCCGGGTCGGCCGTCGTGCCGCGAATGATGCCGACGTGGATCGGGAAGGCCTTGTAGAACAGGTACTCCTCGCCGTCGATGTCCATGATGCGGACCAGATCGGCCGTCGTCTTCTCGTTGAGCTTGCCGCCGCCGAAACGCGGATCGACGAAGGTGCCGAGCCCGATGCGCGTGATCGTCCCCGGCTTGCCGGCGGCGATGTCGCGGAACAAATGGGTGATGACGCCCTGCGGCAGGTTGTAGGCGGCAATGCGATTGCTCACCGCCAGTTCCTGCAGCTTGGGCACCAGCCCCCAGTGGCCGCCGATGACCTTGCCAACCAGGCCGTCGTGGCCCAGATGGTTGAGGCCTCTATCCTTGCCGTCGCCCTGCCCGGCCGCATAGACCAGGGTCAGGTTGCGCGGGCTGCCTTGGCCATGAATATCCGCCGCCTGGCTCTCGAGAAAACGCTGCTCGAGCGCCACGGCGATGTTCTCGGCAAAGCCGATGCCGACGAAACCGCCCGTCGCCACCGTGTCGCCATCGCGAATCAGGCGCACGGCATCGCGGGCGGAAACCACCTTGCCGGCGTCGCTCGCCCGCAAGGCCGCGGTCATCGGGTGCTGGGGTGCCGTCACCTCAATTGGCCAGCGCGGCTTCGATTTCGGCGAAGGTGCTGGCCAGCTCGAAACCGAGCACCGGCACGCCGAGCTGGCGGCCGATGTTGGTTGCCGAGAAGACGCCACGCACGCGCGGCAAACCGGTCGCCGCATCGACATCCTCGACGAGGATGTGCTGGCGGCCGAGACGTTTCAGGGCGTCAAGAATATCCACCACGCGCACGTTGAGGACTTCCTTCAAATACAGCGTATCAACCGCGCTGATCGGCGTCATGAGCTCGGCCACCTTCAATTCGTCGCGCTTGCAGCCGCGCGCTGCCGCCACCTGCATCGGCTTTTCGCCGAGGACGTCGCGGGCGGTGATCAGGCCTTCCAGCCGGTCGTTGGCGGAGGTCACCATGAGCAGGCGAACGCCGCGCGCGATCATCTGGGCATTGGCCTCGACCAGCGAGGCATCCGGCCCGACAGTCACCACGCTGACCCGCAGAAAGTCGGTCATCGCCTCGATGGCCGGCGAATCGGCGCCGATCACGTTGTATCCGGCAGCACTCAGCGTGATGTTTTTGGAAATCTTGTGCGTTTGCACTTTGGCTAGCAAAGTCATGTCTCGATCCTCCATCCGGTATTGTTTTGTGGCCAACTCTCTGTTGAGTCAGGTCAACCGGCCTGACACAGGCAAAGTATTCGGCGATTCGGATGGCAATACAAGCACCCCGAGGGAAAACCCTAAGCGGCCGGCCAAAATGGAAAAGGCCTGACAAATCAGGCCTTTTGGAATCGATGGTGGAGACGGGCGGGATCGAACCGCCGACCTATTGATTGCGAACCAATCGCTCTCCCAACTGAGCTACGCCCCCACAGTGCTCGGGATTATAGCCAAGGGAACCGGCCCTGAGTAGACCGGAAATTTCAGTTGCCCACGGCGCTCGGCGGGATTTCAAAATTGGCCGTTTTTTACGGTTGACCGTAGCAATCGGTTTTCAGACCTGCCCGGCACCGGCCACGGCACGGCGCAGGCGGTCGGCGACGGCGGCCCAGGCCGGCTCGTCGGGCAAAGCCTCGACGGCGATCAGGTCGACGCCGGCGTGGTCCATGTCGCGCAGCGCGGCGTAGAGGTCATGGGCGTAGCCGACCGGGTCGGCCGGCAGCAGGCGCCAGGCGTGCGGCATGCCGGCGTGCGGCGGCTGGTTGGTGCTGATGACGCCGCAGCGGTCGCCTTTGTGGCGCTGGGCGTTGATGAAATCGAGCAGGCGCTCGGACGACACCAGGCGCATCGGCGTTTGCGGCGCGTAGTGGGCGGCCAGCGAGCCGGAGACGCGTGGCGCGCCGGCGGCGGTTTCGATGTTCGGGCGGCGGCCGAGGACGGCTTCGAGATGGGCCGGGGCGATGTGGCCGGGACGCAGAACCACCGGCTCGCCCCGCGAGCAATCGACGATGGTCGATTCGATGCCGACCTTGCACGGTCCGCCGTCGAGAATGAGCTGAACTCGATCACCGAGTTCTTCGCGGACGTGTTCGGCCGTGGTCGGACTGATGCGCCCGAAGCGGTTGGCCGACGGCGCGGCGATGCCGGCGTGTTCACCGGCGACGGCGGCAAAGGCACGCAGCAGGTCGAGCGCCACCGGATGACCGGGGACACGCAGGCCGACGGTATCCTGGCCGCCGGTCACGGCATCGGGCACCCAGGCCTGTTTTTTGAGAATCAGCGTCAGCGGGCCGGGCCAGAAAGCTTCCATGAGTTCCCAGGCAACGTCGGGAACCTGCTCGGCCCAGTGGTCGACCGCGTCATGGCCGGCGACATGGACGATCAGCGGGTGATCGGCCGGGCGGCCCTTGGCGGCAAAAATCTTGGCGACCGCGGCCGGGTTGGCGGCATCCGCCCCCAGGCCGTAAACCGTTTCTGTCGGGAAGGCGACCAGCTCGCCGGCGCGCAGTAATTCAACGGCGCGCGCGTAGTCCTGAGTCATTGGCGAAAGCTGGTCGGGGTGTTGATCAAGGCTGGTCGGGCAGCGTCTTGGACAGCACTTTTTCGGTCTGGCTCTGGCGGAAGCCGGCCAGCCGCTGGGCGATGGCTTCGTCGCTCAAGGCCAGCATGGCGACAGCAAACAACGCGGCATTGGTGGCACCGGCTTCGCCGACGGCAAAGGTGGCGACCGGAATACCGCCGGGCATCTGGACCATGGAGAGCAGCGAGTCGAGCCCCATCAGGTGCTTGGACGGCATCGGGACGCCGAGCACCGGCAGTTGCGTCTTGGCGGCGAGCACGCCGGCCAGGTGGGCGGCACCGCCGGCCGCGCCGATCAGCACCTTGATGCCGCGCTCGGCGGCGGTCGAGGCGTAGTCCAGCGCCTGATCCGGCGTGCGGTGGGCCGACAGCACCTTGGCTTCGTAGGGAATGTCGAGGCTTTTGAGGGCGACGGCGGCGGCGCGCATGATCGGCCAGTCGCTGTCCGAACCCATGACGATACCGACGAGGGGCTTTGTGCTCATGTTGTTAGTCCTTCTAGTAGGGAGGGAAAGAGGCCTTAGTCAGCCAGCGCCGCTTTTCGTTCCGCCGCTTCGATGGTATTGGCCAGCAGCATGGTGATGGTCATCGGCCCGACGCCACCCGGCACCGGCGTGATCTGGCCGGCGACTTCGAGGCAGCTGGCGTAATCGACATCGCCACAGAGCTTGCCGTCCGGCAGGCGGTTGATGCCGACGTCGATGACGACGGCGCCCGGCTTGACCATGTCGCCGGTGACGAATTTCGGCTTACCGACGGCGGCGACCAGAATGTCGGCGCGGCTGGTGTGGAATTTCAGGTCTTTGGTGCGCGAGTTGCAGACGGTGACCGTCGCGCCAGCGTTGATCAGCAGCAGGGCCATCGGCTTGCCGACGATGTTGGAACGGCCGATGACGACGGCTTCCTTGCCGGTCAGATCGACGTTGCCCTTCTCGAACATTTTCATGACGCCATAGGGCGTACAGGGAATGAAGCGCGGATTGCCCTGAGCCAGCGCACCGACGTTTTCAGCGTGGAAGCCATCGACGTCCTTGTCGGCGGCAATCGCCTCGAGCACCGCTTCTTCATCGAAATGCTTGGGCAGCGGCAGTTGGACGAGGATGCCGTGGATGTTCGGATCGGCGTTCAGCTCGGCGATTTTGTTGAGCACCGTGGCCTGATCGACCGTGGCGTCGTAGGTAATCTTTTCGGAGTGCATGCCGATGGCCAGACAGCCATTGACCTTGTTTCGGACATAGACCTCGGAAGCCGGGTCGGCCCCGACCAGAATGACCACCAGACCTGGCTTGTGGCCCTTGGCGGTGAGCGCCTCGACGCGTGCCTTGAAACCTTGGCGAAGTTCTTCGGCCAGTGCCTTGCCATCAATAATTTGAGCTGTCATCGTCGCATCCAACTGAAAAGAAAAAGGGGAAGGCGAAGGCCTTCCCTTTGATTTGGCGCGAATTTTACCAGAATCAGGCGAGCGCGGCTGCCGCTTCGCCAACCGCCGCGCGACCGGCGGCGAAGGCCCGACGGTTCAGTTCGACGAGTTTTTCGCCCTTGCGCTGGAAGCGCTTGAGCACGCAATCGAGCAGCACCTCGGCGCCGAATGGCAGGTGATCGGCGATGGCGCCGAGCATGACCGTGTTGCCGAGGCGGATGTCGCCGAGATTCTGGGCAATGGTCGTCGCATCGAAAGCGACGACCTTGTTGCCGCTCTTTCTGATCTCGGCCAGCGGGTCTTCCGGGTAATCGAACAGACCGAGTTCGACGACCGGCGGCACCAGTCTGGCGGTGTTCATGAGCGTGATGCCGCCCGGCTTGAGCATGTGCTGCCAGCGCATGGCCTCGGCCGACTCGAAGCCGAGCAGGACGTCAGCGGTCCCCGGCGTGATCTGCGGCGACAGGACGCGCTTGCCGAAACGCAGGTGCGACGAGACGACGCCACCGCGCTGCGCCATGCCGGCGACTTCGGTTTTCTTGGCGTCGTGACCGAGCGCGATGGCGGCTTCGGCAAGGATTTCGGTCGCCGTCATAACGCCCTGACCGCCGATACCGACGACGAGGATATTTGTGTTGTCGCTCATGCTGCGCAGCCTCCCTTGGTCACCAGCTGAATCGGCGAAGTCTGCACATGATGGACGATGGCTTTCGGCGCACAGGGCTGGACGCACAGGCCGCAGCCGGTACACACCGAGGTTTCGATGCGCACGAATGCCAGATCGACCTCGCGACCGCTCGGTTTGACCTCCTTGCCACGCCGCGTGACGTGGATGGCCGGGCAACCAACGTCGATGCAATTGCCGCAACCGGTGCACTTGTCGTCGATGACCTCAAACGGCTTGAGCTTGTGGTAATCCTTGACCAGCACGCAGGGCTGGTCGGTGATGATGACCGACACCTCGGGCACCTTAACCTCTTCGCGGATGGTCTTGAACAAAACCGGTAGTTCATAGGGATTGACGACGTGAATGCGCTCATCCTTGACGCCCAGCGCGCTGACCAGTTTGGCGAAATCGACGCGCGGCGCATCTTCGCCGTGGATGCCGTAGCCGTTACCCGGATTGTTCTGGCCGCCGGTCATGCCGACGGCGCGGTTGTCGAGCAGCAAAACCGTGACGTTGCCCTTGTTGTAAACCATGTCGAGCAGGCCCTGCATGCCCATGTGCAGGAAGGTCGAATCGCCGATCACAGCGACGATGCGCTTGTCCTTGTCGGCCTCGCCGCGGCCCTTGTCCATGCCTAGCGCGACGCCCATCGAGGCGCCCATCGAGACGCAGGTGTCGAGGGCATTCCACGGGTGTCCGGCGCCCAGGGTGTAGCAGCCGATGTCGCCGGAAATATTGAGGTTGCGCACCTGCGACAGCGTGTAATAGACACCGAGGTGCGGGCAGGCCACACACATCGTCGGCGGCCGCGGGAAAACCTGCATCGGAGCCAGGGCGGTCGTTTCCGTGACCGGCTCGCCGAGCAACCTGGCGATGGCCGGCTTGAGCACGTTGGGCGACAGCTCGCCCTGCAACGGCAGGATTTCTTTGCCGATGACGTTCAGCCCCTGGGCCTTCAGTTCGGTTTCGACCAGCGGCTCGACTTCTTCGACGATGACGACCTGATCGACCATGGCCGCCAGTTCGCGACACTTCTCGAACGGCACCGGCCAGGAGAAGCCGAGCTTGAGGACCGGCGCGTTCGGGAAGGATTCCTTGACGTGCATGTAGGCCGGGCCGGAGGCGATGAAGCCGACGCGTTTATCGGAACCCTCTTCGATGAAATTGAGCTCGGCGGATTCGGCCAGTTCGCGCAACTTGATATCGCGGGCGAACATCAGCGGGATGCGCTTGCCGGCATTGCCCGGCACCATCACGAAGCGGGCTGGTTCCTTCTTGAAACCGGCGCCGACGAACTCGTTCCGCTCGCCGACGGTGACCAGCGACTTGACGTGGTTGATGCGCGTCGTCATGCGCAGGATGACCGGCACCTGGAATTTTTCGGACAGCTCGTAGGCGTAGAGCGTCATCGCGTAGGCTTCCTGCGAATCGGCGGGTTCGAGCACCGGCACGTGGGCGAAGCGGCCCCAGTAGCGGGAATCCTGTTCGTTCTGCGATGACGACAAGCCGACGTCGTCGGCGATGGCGATGACCAGGCCGCCGATGACGCCGGTCAGGGTCAAGGTCATCAGCGCATCGGAGGCGACATTCATGCCGACATGCTTCATGCAGCAGAACGAGCGCGAGCCGGCATAGGCGGCGCCGATGGCGACCTCCAGCGACACCTTCTCGTTGACCGACCACTCGGCATAGAGATCCGGGTAGCTCGAAATGACTTCAAGCATTTCGGTGGACGGCGTACCGGGATAGGCCGCGGCGACCTTGACGCCGGCCTCCCAGACGGCACGGGCGACTGCTTCGTTACCGGACATCAGAACCCGGCTGGCTGCCGGTACGGGCATGACTGCCGCCATGTCTACTCCTCGCTTCATTTTGACCAAGCCGGAAATTATAAAAGCGCGCTCGGGCGCCGACTTGATGCAGAGCAATTGATCGGACTATTTCCCTGAAAGCACCGACGATCTCCAGCGCGTTGATGAACATCAATGCCGCCGCCAGCCGCCGCCGGAACAATGCAAGCTCTCCCATAGCCGCCGACCATGACTGCCGCCACCCTCCCCGCCGAACCGCCGACCTGCCCCGAAATCCCCCGCCGGATCCCCGGCAACAAGGGCATCTGGGCCGGCATCACTTGCGAATTCGTCGAATTCGGGGTGCTTTTCGCGGTCTATTTCATCGCCCGCGCCCATTTCCCGCAGGCCTTCCACGACGGCGCCCAACGCCTCTCGGTGACGGCCGGGACCGCGATCACCCTGCTCATGATCACGAGCAGCTATTTCATTGCCTGCTCGGTCAATGCCATCCGCCAGGACAAGCATCGCCAGGCCGTCATCTGGCTGGTTGCCGGCCTCATCGTCGCCCTCGGCTACCCACTGACCAAGGTGCTCGAAATCGACTGGAACCTGGCCCACGGCATCAATGGCGAATCGGGCATTTTCTTTACCGTCTATTACTACCTGACCTTCACCCACCTCGTGCACGCCACCTGGGGCATCCTCGGCATCCTCTGGGTGCTCGCCCGGCTGAGCTTCCGCGGTTATTCGTCGGCGGACTATGCCGGCCTGGAAGCGCTGGCCAGCTACTGGCACGCCACGGACATCATCTGGCTGGTCATCTTCCCGTTGTTCTACGTGCTGGCATGACACATTTCAAAAATGACCATTTTTCCCGGTTGACCGTAGCATGGCTCGTGCTGGTCGCCCTGACCCTGGCCAGCCTCGGTCTCAGCGAATGGTTCCGTGAGGCACGCTGGCTGCCCTTGCTGGTCGCCGCCATCATCTGGATCAAGGGCGTGCTGGTCGCCCGCTGCTTCATCGAAGCCCAGGACGCCCACCCGTTCATCGCCCGCGTCCTCAAAACCTTCATCGCCGTTTCGCCCCTCGCCCTGATCGCCACCGCCTTCTTCGGCGGCACGCTGGCCCGCTGGGCCACGCTTTAATTTTTCCGTTGCAAATCGACAAAAAACCCGAGGTACGCGCTCGAACTTATTGCACGATACGAATTTTGTTTTTACAATGCGCAACGCGAATTAGGGAAAGTACGGACTCGCGAAGCGCACCGGATGCAGTTACAGTAGTCCTGCTAAACGGGCAAAACAGAATGAACTCAACCCAGGAGACAAACCATGGCCGAACAACCGAACGCCTTGCCAGACCCCGCCGACGTCGATCCGCAGGAAACCAGAGAGTGGATTGACGCCCTTGGCGGCGTCCTCGCCAACGAAGGCGCCGACCGCGCCCATTACCTGATCGAAAAGCTGATCGGCCAGGCCCGCGAAGACGGGATCGATCTACCCTACTCGGCCAACACCGAATACATCAACACCATTCCGGCCGACCAGCAGCCCAAGTACCCGGGCAACCCGGACATGGAAATCAAGCTGCACTCCTACATCCGCTGGAACGCCATGGCCATGGTCGTCCGCGCCAACAAGGACACCAACGTCGGCGGCCACATCGCCTCCTTCGCCTCAGCCGCCGCCCTCTACGACGTCGGCTTCTCGCATTTCTGGCGCAGCATCAACGATCCGTCCGGCGGCGACCTCATCTTCTTCCAGGGCCATTCCGTGCCCGGCGTCTATTCCCGCGCCTTCATGCTCGGCCGCCTGAGCGAAGAGCAGATGGATAACTTCCGTCAGGAAACCGGTGGCCAGGGCATTTCGTCCTACCCGCACCCGTGGTTGATGCCCGATTTCTGGCAGTTCCCCACCGTTTCCATGGGCCTCGGTCCGATCCAGGCCATTTATCAGGCCCGTTTCATGAAGTACCTCGACTCGCGCGGACTGGCCAAGGCCGGTGATCGCAAGGTCTGGGCCTTCTTGGGTGATGGCGAGACCGACGAAGTCGAATCGCTCGGCGCCATCGGCATGGCCGGTCGCGAAAAGCTCGACAACCTGATCTTCGTCATCAACTGCAACCTGCAGCGCCTCGACGGCCCGGTGCGCGGCAACGGCAAGATCATCCAGGAACTCGAATCCGAATTCCGCGGCGCCGGCTGGAATGTCATCAAGCTGGTCTGGGGCACCCACTGGGATGCGCTGTTTACCCGCGACAAGAAGGGCATCCTCAAGAAGCGCATGATGGAACTGTGCGATGGCGAGTACCAGACCTTCAAGGCCAAGAACGGCGCCTATGTCCGCGAACATTTCTTCAACACGCCGGAACTGCGCGAGCTGGTCGCCGACTGGACCGATGACGAAATCTGGAACCTGAACCGCGGCGGCCACGACATCTTCAAGATTTTCGCTGCCTACGACCGCGCCATCAAGACCAAGGGCGCCCCGACCCTGATTCTCGCCAAGACCATCAAGGGTTTCGGCATGGGCCAGGCCGGCGAGGCGATGAACACCTCGCACCAGCAGAAGAAGATGGACAAGGATCAGATCGGCCGCTTCCGCGACCGTTTCAACCTGCCGGTGCCGGACGACCAGCTCTAC
>PHCH01000144.1 GCA_002840785.1 Betaproteobacteria bacterium HGW-Betaproteobacteria-4
TTGAAGAAATAGAATTTCACTTCCGGGAAAATTCGGCGAATGACGGCTTCCATTTATCAGTAATGGCTGCTCAGGTTAGAGAGCGCTCAGTGGCGACTGACCGCTTCCGGGAGTCGGAATTTCACTGGCCGCTTTCCGGCTGGCAATTTGAAGAGAGGCCTGTCGCAAGCCGACCCTTTGCTGTCGGTCGTAACCTCTATCAGGAACGACCGGAGTGCAATGCAATAGCGGCCGTTGGCCGAGAATAGCAGGCAGATAAAACTAGGAGTCTTGAAGCAAAGTTAGTTCTTCATTTGTATGCCGCAAACGCATCGATACCAAGCCTGCAAGTCTGGTCACTAAAATAAGGGCAATACGTTTGTGCCCATCAGCCAGATAGTTGAATTTTTCCATAGAAAGGACATACATATCGCAGTCCCGTGTGACGATGGCATCGTTGCTACGTGGGCGATGATCAAGGAAAGCCAGTCCGCCCAGAAAATCACCCCGGCCATACGTTGCGATATGTTTGAGGTTCCCATATCGACCAACGCGCCCCATGATTTTCACCTCTCCTTTCCGGATCAGATATAACTCATTACTGGGTTCACCGCATGAGAAGATGGTCTCTCCTGCTTTCCATGAGCGTTTTTCAAGACACTCTTCAAGATCAGTCAGCGTGTCGGGCTTACTGCCCTTGAATAATTCAATTTCTTGCAATTCCAGAGGCGGCAGATCGTCAAGCTGCTCATAGGCATGCTCATCCTCACCAAGTAATCGTTCTTCAACCCATTCGATAGCGGCTTCAAGTGTCGGCATGAAAAGCACCCGCTTGCCATCTGCTTCTAGCCCAGCAAGCTCCAAGAATTCCCGTATGTTTTTCCCGCTCGGGAGGTGCTCGTGTACGTTTGAGAGCAACAATGGAACATTTCGCTCTGAAAGTGCGTCTCGTACCAAGGTAAGGATATGCGCAGCCGTCACGTCTACCGATTGAATCCGCTGCATATCAAGAATCAGGAAGTTTGTTGACTGCAATTCTGGCTCAAGCGTCTGGTAAAGTTGCTGCGCGGTTCCGAAGAACAGACTACCTTGCAACTCGAAGATGACGGCTGTTTGGCCTTTGGCTTCAAGCGTTCGCATTTCATTCTCGGGCCGGTACCACGTTGAAGAGCGCTCCCCAACGAAGCTTTTCCGTCGAACGACTGTGCCTCCGACTTGTTCGCGCAGAAAAAGAATGTTGGAGAGAACCACGCCCACTGCGGCGGCTGCGATCAACCCGATGGTTAACGCTACGGCGACAACCGCCAAGACCACCGAAAAATCGAACACGGTGGAACGCGATTCAAGGAAACGTATCGGATCAGTATCAATCATGCGTATGCCGATGACGATCAATACACCACCCAGAGTCGCCACCGGAATCCACGCAACAAATGAACCCAACAGGAGAGCCACAAGTACCGTCAGAACACCTTCGATCACGCCCGACAGTCGTGTCTTGCCCCCACTCGACAGATTAACCATGGTCGGCCCAGACGCACCTGCGCCAGGCATACCCCCGATGGCAGAAGCCACAATGTTAGCCAGTCCTTGCGCCGTCAGCTCACGATTCGGATCGTGACGGGTACGGGTAATTTGGTCGAGCACGACGCAGGTCTTCAGCGTGTCAATTGAAAGTAACGCTGCCAGCGTCATTGCGCTGATGACCAGACCCGCCACCTGCGATAATTTCAGTTCGCCAATCTGATGCCAACGGTCGGTAATTATGCTGACGTATCCATCGGCGCTTGCTCCTAACGGGCCAATCACCAAGGCATTGCCCTGAAGTTGAAGCATGGAAGAATCACCTGCCGCAATGCCCACGTAAGTCAGAGCGCCTGCGGCTATTCCGATAATCGTAGCCGGGACTTTCTTGATAAACCTGCCGGACAGGAACATCACGATGACCGTCATACTCCCAATGGCCAATCCGCGCAGGTCCCATAGGTGTGGAGAAATCAGCACTTCAAACCAACTCGTGCCGGCAGGAGCCCCCGTAAAATTTTGAATCTGACTGCCGATGATGAGCAAGCCAACACCGGTGCCGAATCCCGTAACCACCGGATAGGGCAGGTACTTTATCAAGCGTCCAATGCCGAGGAAACCAAGAAAAGTCTGGATTACACCCGTCAAAATACCGAGCACCGTTATCATCAGCACAATGTTGGTCGGCGCAATGCCCTGATGCGCCATCTCAAGGGCAAAAGCGGACAACACCGCCGCAGCCGGTGCACAGGGTGCACTAATTAGTCGATCCGTACCCCCAAGCGTTGGCGCAATCAGTCCAAGAGCCATTGCACCAAGTACCCCGGCCAAGGCACCAAAGGTGGTGTAATCGGGCGACACTGCGAAGAAGACGGTTACGCCAAACGCAACGGATGAAGGCAGCGCGACCAACATGGCGGCAAATCCACCCCAGAAATCTCCTGAATGGCGCATCCATGTTCCGGAAAATTGCCGCATCCCCTTCTCCCCGATTTAGTCTTGTATGCCAGCTAACTGATTTGTGGCTTAACTCTGCAACCATAACTCGAATATGCTGTTGTTGAAAGCGGCTGAGATTGACTGACTCGGGCATTCGTCAACTTTTTTGAGAGAGGGCATCCCGGAAGTTCCGAATACCGCCATGTCGGGATGGGTAATCTGTGACGTGGTTAAATTAAAAGGCAGCTAACAGTTCTTGAGCCGGCATTCAATTGCCAAGGTCCGACTGTCTCTTGATGGCCGATTGGGTGAGGTCGCCAATGGCCGCTTTACGGCAGTCCAATTCTAAAAACGTAGGTTTGGCTGACTGGCAGCTATTGGGAAAGTTCTAAGACAGCTTTGGGTCGAGAGTACGCATTCGCTCGATGGGAAAGCTGCCGTTCGTGCCCGCTCAAGGCTGACCGGCAGGTAAACGCCTGATTGCCGCCCGATTCCGCGCATTAGGCCAACGGCCGGATTGGCCGATTATGTAGACCGCACGATTATGTGGAATTGAATCTGCGGATACGCGCCGAACGCTGATGTACCAAGGTCGACGCGTATTTTGCATGGCACATA
>PHCH01000023.1 GCA_002840785.1 Betaproteobacteria bacterium HGW-Betaproteobacteria-4
CGAATACAACCTGTCGCTCGGCCAGAAGCGGGCCGAAGCGGTCAAGCGTTCGCTGACCCTGCTCGGCGTTGCCGAATCGCAGATCGAATCGGTCAGCCTCGGCGAAGAAAAGCCGAAGAATGCCGGCCACGACGAAGCAGCCTGGTCTGAAAACCGTCGCGCCGACATCCTCTACAAGGCTGCTGACGGTCGCGGCGAGTTCTAAGCATGCGCCCGGTTCGAATCGCCCTGTTCATCGCCGCGCTGGGGGCCGCCCAGGTCCAGGCCGGCGTATTTGACGACGAAGAAGCGCGTCGCCAGGTTACCGATCTGCGGATCAAGACCGAGGCGCGATTCGACCAGCAGGCCAAGGCCCAGCTGGATCTGGCCAGCCAGATCCAGCGCCAGACCGATGAGATTGCCCGCCTGCGCGGCCAGATCGAAACGCTCAATTACGAGCTGGAGACGGCCAAGAAGCGCCAGCAGGATTTCTACCTCGACCTCGACAGCCGCCTGCGCAAGATTGAAACCGTGGGCAGCGCGACTGCTACGGTCAACCCGGAAAATGGGCAAAATTCGCCAACGGCCGCCGATCCGGCCCGGGAAACCCGCGAATACGAAGCCGCCCTGAATCAGTTCAAGGCCGGCAAGTACAAAGAAGCCGCCGCCAGTTTCGACACCTACGTACAGACTTATCCGAACGCTGCGCTGGCCCCCAATGCCCAGTACTGGCTCGGCAACGCCTGGTACGCCCAGCGCGACTGCAAGCGCGCCATCGAGGCGCAGAGTGTGGTCACCACCAAGTACGCCGACAGCGCCAAGGCGCCCGATGCCTGGCTGGCCATCGCCACCTGCCAGCAGGAAATGGGCAATCCGAAAGGCGTCAAGCGCTCGCTCGAAACCGTCGTCGCCAAGTATCCGGGCACCCCGGCTGCCGACACGGCCCGTGATCGCCTGAAGAAGAAGTAATTGGCTTTACGTCTCACTGAAATTTTCTACTCCCTGCAGGGCGAGGCCTCGCGCGCCGGCCTGCCGACCGTCTTCGTCCGCCTGACCGGCTGTCCCTTGCGTTGCACTTGGTGCGACACGACCTACAGTTTCACCGGCGGCGAACCGGCGAGCATCGAGTCGGTGCTGGCCGAAGTCGGCAAGTACCCGGCCCGCCAGGTCTGTGTGACCGGCGGCGAGCCGCTTTCACAGAAGGATTGCCTGCCGCTGCTGACGGCCCTGTGCGATGCCGGTTACGACGTCTCGCTGGAAACCTCCGGGGCGCTCGATGTTGCCGGCGTCGATCCGCGCGTGGCACGCATCATGGACCTCAAGGCGCCGGATTCCGGCGAATCGGCGAAGAATCTGTGGGCCAATCTCGACGTCCTCAACCGGCGCGACGAGATCAAGATTGTCATCGCCTCGCGTGGCGACTACGAGTGGGCGCGCGAAGTCCTGCGCGACCGCCAACTCGATGACCTGTGCCCGGTGCTGCTGTCGCCGGCCGGCGGCTTGATCGAGCCGCAGTCGCTGGCCGAGTGGATACTCGAAGATGGTCTCAACGTGCGTTTCCAGCTGCAGTTGCACAAGCTGCTTTGGGGTAACATGAAGGGAAAATAACGGAGGAGACGGTCATGGAACACAATCGCCGCAAGTTTTCCCGCATTTCTTTCCAGACCGAAGCCAGCCTTTTCCTGCCTGACGGCGAATATGTCGTCGAAGTGCTCGATCTCTCGCTCAAGGGCGCCCTGATCCATCCCAATGCCAACGTCTTCATCACCGTCGGCACCAACTGCACCCTCAAAATCCAGCTCGACCATACCGGGGCCTCCATTCGCATGGACGCCACCGTCGTCCATCACCTGGCCAATTACTACGGGCTGTACTGCCGCGACATCGATCTCGACAGCGTTACCCATTTGCGCCGGCTGGTCGAACTCAACCTCGGCGACGAGGCGCTGGCGGATCGGGAATTCGCCCTGCTCCGCGAATCCTGAGAAAGCGGCCGGGAGCGGCCGGCCTCAAGCTGTTAAATGCCGAGATAGCGGTGCCAGATGCCATGGTCGGCATCGAGCTCGGCCGATGTGCCTTGCCAGACGACCTGCCCGCGTTCGACGATGGTGTGACGGTCGGCCAGCCCGATCAGCTTTTCGACGTATTTGTCGATGACCAGAATGCTTTGTCCATCCGCGCGTAGCCGGGCCAGACACGTCCAGATTTCTTCGCGGATCAGCGGGGCCAGCCCTTCGGTCGCTTCATCGAGAATGAGCAGGCGCGGGTTGGTAACGAGTGCCCGGCCGATGGCCAGCATCTGCTGCTCGCCGCCGGAGAGCTGGTTGCCGAGATTTTTCGAGCGTTCGCGCAGGCGCGGGAAGAGGTCGTACACCCGGGCCGGCGTCCACGGTTCGGCGACACCGCGCCGGTTGGCGAAAAAGGCCACCAAATGCTCGTCGACCGTGAGATTCGGGAAACACTGACGCCCTTCCGGCACCAGCGCGATGCCGGCCCGACCGATGCGGTCCGGGCGCCAGCCATCGATGCGTTCGCCGGCAAAGCGGATCGTCCCGCCCTTGATCGCCTGCAGGCCGCAAATGGCGCGCAGGGTCGTCGTCTTGCCCATGCCGTTGCGGCCAAGCAGCGTCGCCGCTTGGCTTTCGTTCATGCTGAGGTTGAGGCCGAACAGGACCTGGCTGGCACCATAGGCGACTTCGAGGCCGCTGATGTCGAGCAGGGCGCTCACAGGTGATCTCCGAGGTAGGCGCGGCGCACTTCCGGGTTGGCGCGAACGGCTTCCGGCTCGCCGGTGCAGATCAGCTGGCCGTTGACCAGGACCGAAATGCGGTCGGCCAGCCGGAAAACGGCTGCCATGTCGTGTTCGACAAGGAGGATGGTGACGTGGCGGGCCAGGTGTTCGATGAGGTCGACCATGCGCGCCGACTCCTCCGGGCCGGCGCCGGCCATCGGTTCGTCAAGGAGCAGCATTCTCGGTTTGGTGGCCAGCGCCATGGCCAGCTCCAGCGCCCGTTGCTCGCCGTGGGCCAGGTTGCTGGCCAGCGTGGCGCCGCGCGAACCGAGGCCGACCTGGTCGAGAAAGTCGCGGGCCTCGTCGAACAGTCGTTGCTCGGCCCGGGCCGGCTTCCAGAAGCGGAAACTGCTGCCGGCATCGGTCCGCCCTTGTACGGCGAGCGCCACATTGTCGAGCGCCGAGAGGCCAAGGAAGACGTTGGTAATCTGGTAGGAGCGCGCCATGCCGGCGGCCACGCGCTGGTGCATGGACAGGGTGGTGACGTCGGCGCCGGCAAAATGCACGCTGCCCGAATCCGGTTGCAGGGCGCCGGAAACGTGATGGATGAAGGTTGTCTTGCCGGCGCCGTTGGGGCCGATCAGGGCGTGGACCTCGCCGGCCTCGACGCTGAAATTGACCGCTTTCAGCGCGTCGACCGCAGCAAAGCGGCGCGACAGGTTGCGGACTTCGAGCAGCGCTTCAGCCATGTTTTTTTCCGAACAAGGCGGCGACGCCCTTTGGCGCAAAGAGCACGACGCCAAGCAGGATCAGGCCGAGGGCAATGTGCCAGTGTGGCGTGAAGCCGACCAACACCTCTTCCAGGCAAAGCAGGATCAGCGCGCCGACCGCGCCGCCGTAGAGATAGCCGACGCCGCCGATGATGACCATGACGAGCAGCGTGCCGGACTGCGTCCAGACCAGCAGGTTGGGGCTGGCCAGCCCGGTCAGGTTGGCGAGCAGGGCGCCGGCCAGTCCGGCCAGGGCGCCACCGAGCGCGAAGCAGACCAGGCGATAACGGAAAACCGGGTAGCCGAGCGCTTCCATGCGCGTTTCGTTTTCGCGGATGGCCTGGATGACGCGGCCGAAGCGCGCATTGGCCAGCCGGCCGAGAAACAGCATTGCTACGGTCAACCCGGAAAAAGCCGCAAAATAGAAATGCGTGTCATCGGCCAGCGAAACGCCGGCCAGCGTCATCCGGCCAAGCAGCGGCAAACCGTCGTCACCGCCCCAACTGCGCGCCGAGACGAACAGGTAGTAAGCCATCTGGGCGAAGGCCAGCGTGATCATGATGAAATAGACGCCGCGCGTGCGCAGGCTGATCGCCCCGACGGCCAGTGCAAACAGGCCGGCGACGGCCATGGCCAGCGGAAACGCGATGAGCGCCTCATTGATGCCAGCTTGCTGACAAATCGCCGCCGCGTAAGCGCCAATGCCAAAAAATGCTGCGTGGCCAAGCGAGAACATGCCGCCGAAACCGAGGACCAGATTCAGGCTGGAGGCGGCCAGCGCAAAGATCAGGACGCGCGTCGCGAAGCCGATGTAAAACTCCTGGCCGAAGGCAGTCAGCCCGAACGGCAAGGCGGCCAAAAGCAGGACGAGCGCAATGGCGACCGGCTTCTGATAGGGAGCGGCACGGTAGAAAGCCATCAGGCGCGCGCCGGGAAAAGGCCTTGCGGCTTGAAGAACAGGATGCCGGCCATGAGCAGGTAGATGAGGATAGAGGCCAGCGCCGGGCCGAGCGTTGAAGCAGCATCGGCCGGCAACAGCGCGCGCAGCAAGGTCGGCAACAGCGCGCGGCCGAGCGTATCGACCGAGCCGACGATCAGGCTGCCGACCAGCGCGCCGCGAATCGAGCCGATGCCGCCGATGATGATGACGACGAAAGCCAGAATCAGCACGCTCTCGCCCATGCCGACCTGAACGGCGAGCAGCGGCCCGAGCAGCCCGCCGGCCAGTGCACAGAGCGCCGTGCCGAAAACGAAGACGGCGGTGAACAAAGCCTGGACGTTGATGCCGAGCGCTTCGGTCATTTCCCGATTCGCCGCCCCGGCCCGCACCCACATGCCGACCCGGCTCTTGGCGACGACCAGGTAAAGCAGCCCGGCCACGGCAAGGCCGAAGGCGATGATGACGAGCCGGTAGGCCGGGTAGAAAAAGTCGCCAATCTCAACCGGCCCGGCCAGCGCATCGGGTGGATTGAGCATGACCGGCTGGGCGCCCCAGATGACTCGTACCGCCTCGTTGGCGATCAGGATCAGGGCGAAAGTGGCGAGCACCTGCGACAGGTGGTCGCGTTTGTAGAACTGGCGGAACAGCGACAGTTCAAGCAATAGCCCAAGCACGGCAGCCCCAGCCGCCCCGGCACCGAGGCCGATCCAGAAGGAATCCGCCGCCTGCGTGGCCGCCGCGACGAAGTAAGCGCCCACCATGTAGAGCGAACCATGGGCCAGATTAATGCAGTCCATGATGCCGAAGACGAGCGTCAGCCCGGCCGCCAGCAGGAAAAGCATGAGGCCGAACTGGAGGCCGTTGAGGGCTTGTTCGAGGATGAGTTGGGTCATGGGGGAAACCCCGTCATTCCCGCCGATGCGGGAACGACGGTTGAGGCGATCACTTCATCTTGCAGGAGGCAACGTAGGCATCCGCATGATTGGTGAAAATGGTGCCCATGGTCTTGTTGGTGACCCGGCCGCTGGCGTCTTTGCCGATGGCGCGCAGGTAGTAGTTCTGCACCGGATAGTGGTTGGTGTTGAACTTGAAGTCGCCGCGCACGGACTTGAAGCGCTTGGCTTCGAGTGCCTTTTGCAGCGCCGCCTTGTCGCTAACCTTACCCTTCACGTCGCGCACGGCGCCATCCATCATCAGTGCCGCGTCGTAGCCTTGCGAGGCGTAGAGCGAGGGCAGGCGGTTGTATTCCTTCTGGAAATCGGCGACGAAGCGCTTGTTTTCGGCGTTGTCCATGTCGTGCGCCCAGTGCGACGAGTTGAACATGCCCATCATCGAGGGGCCGACCGCCTTGATGACGTCTTCGTCGGCCGAGAAGCCGGGGGCGAACAGTTGCGTGTCGCGCGACAGGCCGGCGGCGACGAACTGTTTGACGAAGTTGATGCCCATGCCGCCGGGCAGGAAGAAGAACAGCGCATCGGGCTTCAGGCTGCGGATCTGCGCCAGTTCGGCGGCGTAGTCGAGCTGGCCGAGCTTGGTGTAAACCTCTTCGGCGACCTTGCCCTTGTAGTAGCGCTTGAAGCCGGAGACGGCATCCTTGCCGCCCGGGTAGTTCGGGGTGACGATGACGACGTTCTTGTAGCCCTTGTCCTGGACGATCTTGCCGACGGCTTCGTGCAGGTTGTCGTTCTGCCAGGCGACGTTGAAAAAGAAGGGGTTGCACTGCTCGCCGGCGTATTGCGAGGGGCCGGCATTGGCCGAGATGTAGAAGGTCTTGTTCTCGAAGACGGTCGGGCCGACGGCAAGCATGATGTTGGAGAAGACGATGCCGGTCATGAAATCGACCTTGTCCTTCTTGAGGAAGCGGTCGGCCGCCTGCTTGGCGATGTCGGGGCTTTGCCGGTCGTCGGCGATCAGGACTTCGGCCGGCAGGCCGCCCAGTTTGCCATTGAGTTGCTTCATCGCCAGATTGAAACCGTCGCGGATGTCGACGCCAAGGCCGGCACCCGGGCCGGACAGCGTGGAAACGAAGCCGACCTTGATCGGGTCGGCGGCGTGGGCAGAGCCGGCCAGCAACAGTGCAGCGGCGAGGGCAGTCAGGCGAAGCGACATTCGTATCTCCAGTCAGGGGGCGCAATGCGGCAAATTGTAGCGCAGGAACAAGCAGATACCGGGTCAAAGGCGGCTCAATTTCAGGTATATTCGCGACCCATGATGAAGCCTGCTGTCGTTCTCCTTTCTGGTGGACTCGATTCCGCCACTTGCCTCGCCATTGCCCGCAGCCAGGGTTTTGACTGTTATTGTTTGTCGTTCAATTACGGCCAGCGCCACTGTGCCGAGTTGCAGGCGGCCGAACGGGTCGTCAAGGCGCTCGGTGCCGTCGAGCATCGCGTGCTCAACCTCGGGCTGGCCCAGTTCGGCGGCTCGGCCCTGACCGATACCAACATCAACGTGCCGGTCGACGGCGTGCAGCCAGGGATTCCCGTCACCTACGTGCCGGCACGCAATACCATCATGCTCTCGCTGGCCCTGGCCTGGGCCGAGGTTTTGGGGAGCCGCGACATCTTCGTCGGGATCAATGCGGTCGATTATTCCGGTTACCCGGATTGCCGGCCGGAATACCTTGCTGCTTTCGAGAAAATGGCCAACCTCGCCACCAAATCCGGCGTCGAGGGCGTCAAGCTGAGCATCCACGCGCCGCTCATCGATCTCTCCAAGGCCGACATCATCCGCACCGGTGCGGCGCTCGGCGTCGATTACGGGCTGACCGTTTCCTGCTATCAGGCCGATGAGCTGGGCCGGGCCTGCGGTGTCTGCGACTCGTGCCGCCTGCGGGCCGAAGGCTTTGCCGCCGCCGGCCTGCCCGACCCGACGTCTTACCGTACCTGATCATGGATATTGCCAGCCAGTCGACGACCGTTCTCTGGCTGGCCTTTGCCATTTCCTTCTGGTTTGGGGCGATCGGCCAGAAGACGCGGTTCTGCACCATGGGGGCGGTTTCCGACATCGTTACCATGGGCGACTGGAGCCGCATGCGCATGTGGCTGCTGGCCATCGGTGTTGCCGTGCTCGGCTCGGCCGCGCTGCACGCGGCGGGGCTGATCGATCTCGATAAATCGATCTACCGGACGCCCGGTTTCACCTGGTTGTCGTACATCGTCGGCGGTTTGCTGTTCGGCATCGGCATGGTGCTCGCCTCGGGCTGCGGCTCGAAGACGCTGATCCGCATCGGTGGCGGCAATCTCAAGGCGCTGGTCGTCCTGGTCGTCCTCGGGCTGGTCGCCTACATGACCATGCGCGGTCTGTTTGCCGCCTTCCGCGTCAATGTGCTGGAAAAAGTGGCGATCGACTTTCCCGCCGGGCAGGATATTCCGGCCCTGCTGACCGCCGCCGGGGTGGAGGCGAAGACGGCCTTCCGGCTGGCGGTGCTGGTCATCGGTGGTGGCCTGATTGCCTTCTGCCTGGGCAACCGCGAGTTCCGGACCTTCGACAACCTGCTCGGTGGCCTCGGCATCGGGCTGGCCGTTGTGGCGGCCTGGTATGTCAGCGGCCATCTCGGCTATCTGGCCGAGCATCCGGATACCCTGGACGAGGCTTTCCTGGCGACCAGCAGTGGGCGCATGGAGGCGCTGACCTTCGTGGCGCCGCAGGCTTATACGCTGGAACTGCTCATGCTGTGGTCGGACGCCAGCCGCACGCTGACTTTCGGCATCGCCAGCGTGCTCGGCGTGATTGCCGGCTCCGCGGCCTGGGCTCTGATCACTGGAAATTTTCGCTGGGAGGGGTTTGTCGGCCTGGAAGACACCGCCAGCCACCTGCTCGGCGCGGCCCTGATGGGCTTCGGTGGTGTCGTTGCCATGGGCTGCACGGTGGGTCAGGGGATCAGCGGCTTTTCGACGCTGGCGCTCGGTTCCATCGTGACTTTCCTGGCCATCGTGGCCGGCGCCGCGGGCATGCTCAAATTCCAGTACTGGCGCCTGATGCGCGAAGCCTGAGCGACGCCGCTCAAGGGCATTGCTGCGGTCAACCGGAAAAATAGGCCAAAATCGAAAGGCGCTCAGGCGCCCTCGTTTTCCTTGAGCTTTTCGATGACCAGCGGAAAGGCGCCCGAGCCGATCAGGGCGATGGCCGAGACGATGCAGGCGAGGCCGGCCATCGGGTCGTCAAGCAGCGGGTGAAGGACGGCGCCGAAACCGGCCAGGCTGACGATGCCGGCCATGGCGCAAAGAATCCCCAAGGTGGTCAGGGCAATGAACGAGAACGGATAGCGGCGCATGGCGGTCAGTGGCTCAACAGACGCTTTCCAGCTGGCGCGCCTGCAGCCATTTGAGCATGATCACGAACAGCTTGTCCGGATCCACAGGCTTGGCGATGAAGTCGTTCATTCCGGCGTCCAGGCATAGGGTGCGGTCTTCGGTAAAGGCATTGGCGGTCATCGCGATGATCGGCGTTTCGGCGTAGCCGGGGATTTCGCGGATGGCCTGGGTGGCGCCCAGACCGTCGAGTTCCGGCATCTGCATGTCCATGAGGATCAGATCGTAGCGTTGCTGAATTGCCATGTCGAGCGCGTGTGCGCCGTTCGGGGCAATATCGACGGAGAAGCCGAGGGTTTCGCGCAGCAGTTCCAAGGCAACCTCCTGATTGACCCAGTCGTCTTCGGCAACAAGAATGCGGCAATCCGGGAATCCAGTCCGCAAGGCCCGTTCCGCCGCGATCCCGGTATGCCCCGTATCGGCTGGCGCGGCCTGCACCTCCACGGCCCGGCGCAGGCGGACGGCAA
Organism: Betaproteobacteria bacterium HGW-Betaproteobacteria-4; assembly: GCA_002840785.1. GTDB lineage: Bacteria > Pseudomonadota > Gammaproteobacteria > Burkholderiales > Rhodocyclaceae > Azonexus. The sequence continues at coordinate 9,198 of PHCH01000023.1, forward strand.
AGCTGAACGCGCTGCCGGAGCCGGGCGTGCTGACCACCTTGATCTCGCCGCCCATCAGGCCGACAAGGCGCTGACAGATGGGCAGGCCGAGTCCGGTGCCCCCGAATTTGCGCGTGGTCGATCCGTCGGCCTGCTCGAAGGGGTTGAAGATGCGTTCGAGCGCATCCGGCGCAATGCCGATGCCGGTATCCCAGACCGACAGCTCGAGCAGCAGCGCGTCGCCGTAATTTTCGGCAATCCGGGCGACGACGCGAACCTCGCCGCGCTCGGTGAATTTGATCGCATTGCCGGCCAGGTTGATCAGTATCTGCTGCAGGCGCAGCGGGTCGCCCAGAAGTTGCAGACTCCCGAGGCGTGCGTCGATGTCCAGCACAAAACGCAGCTGGGCCGATTCGGCGCGCGGGGCGAGCAAGCCGGCCAGATCGGCCGTCAGTGCATCGACCGTGAAGGCGGTCTCTTCCAGCGTCATCCGGTCGGCATCGATTTTCGACAGGTCGAGAATGTCGTTGAGCAGCTGCAACAGGTGGTTGGCGGCGTTGTCGATCTTGCTCAGCTTGTCGATCTGGGCTGGGTCGTCATTATTTCGCCTGAGCATGTAAGTCATGCCGATGATGGCGTTCATCGGCGTGCGCAGTTCATGGCTCATATTCGACAGAAAAGTGCTCTTTGCCCGGCTCGCCGCCTCGGCCGCTTCCTTGGCCAGCGACAGGGCCTGGGTCCTTTCCTGCACCGTATCTTCAAGGTGGTTGCGCTGGTCGGCCAGTTGGCTGTCGCGCTCGGCTACCTCGCTGAGCATGCTGTTGAAAGCCTTGCCCAGTTCACCGATTTCGTCATCCGAAAATACCTTGGCGTGCCGGGAGTAATCCTTCGATTCCGCCACGTAGCGGGCCGTGTCGGTCAGCGACCCGAGGGCGGCCAGTATCGAAGCCAACATCTGGCGCCCGATGGCAAAGGCGATGACGAAGGAAATGGTCAGGGCCAGCAGCGACAAGGTCAGATTCCAGGCAATCGCCCGCCATACGGCATCGAGGTCAGCCGAAATGGACACCGTGCCGACAACCTCATTGTCCGAGCGGATGGGCACGGCGACGGTGACCGATGACCAGTCGGCATAGACGGCACGCTCGCGATGCGGCTTGTCGCCAAGCGCCACCTGAGCCGGCAGCAGGCGGTCGGCGGCATCGTAACGATAGTGGAAATCCGAAGTGATGCCGATCAGGCGGACTGCCAGCACATCCTGGTGTTCGGCAAACGAACTGAGCAGGCGCTTGGCACCCTTGGTGTCACGGAATTCGATGATCGCCGAGGCATTGAAAGCGACGACGTCGGCCATGGCGAACAATTCGCTGGTCTTGGCCTGGCGCCGCTGATCGATCTCGCGCACGGCAAAGGTCAGGAAGGAGAGGAGCAGGCCAACGCCGAGCGAAGCCGCGATGGCCAGCGCAATTTTCTTGCGGATAGTCTGGCGGCGGGTCATCGCTCACCTCCGATCACCCGGTTGGCCAGCCGCATCATTTGCGAACTCGGGGCCAGACCTTTGCGCGCCATCATCTCGGCATTGACGATGAACTGTACACGCCCGCCGGTGCGCAGCAGCTCGATGCCGCCGCCGGACCGGGCAAAACCGTCGGCATTGCTGGCAGTCAGGATGGGCATGCCCGACGTCCAGCGCAACACGGCGCCGATCCGCGCCTCCTCGACGTCGGGGATATACACGAGCTGGCAGTTGGTCATGTCATCAGGACTGCTCACCCGGCGAATATGCAATTCCTTGCCGCCGATCACTCGTCCCTCGTGACCGCTCAGGAAGGGACCCAGCGTATCGCGGCCAAACAGGCAGATGGTGGACGAATTTCGCTGGCTGGCAGGCCATTCGACGTATTTCAGAAAGTTGACGAGATAAGCCGCTTCCAGTTGCGGTTCGGAATCAGGCTGGGCAAAGACCGGCGAAATGGCGATGAGCAGCGTTGACACCAGCCAACGCAGCAAATGAATGCGGAAAGCACGACCTGTCGGCATGGTCAGAACTTCCAGCGCCCTGATAGCAATACGGAGGGTTCGATGATCACGGGCGTCGCCGGCACGTAGTCAGTCACATACTCAACACGTCGGGGACCGACCAGATTGCGGCCGGTCAGCGCCAACTCGATATCCTTGTTCAGCTTGTAAGCGTAGCGCAAATCCAGTGTCACGTAGCCCGGTACGCGGATCGTCGTGGTGTACGGGGAAAGCGTGCGGTCAACACCGGACGAGCCCCGAATCCAGGCATCGAGCTGCTGGCTGGGCGATACATTCCATTGCGAGCGCAGGGAGCCGTAATGGCGAGCCGTGCTGTCCTCTTCCTTTTGGCCATGAGCCTGGGCAATCGGGTTGGCCGAATCGTCCATGTCGACATGCGTGAAGGCATACGACAACTGCATCCGCCAGGTTGGCGCAAGCAGCCAGTCCACACTCAATTCGGCGCCACTTAACCAGCCATTGCCGCAATTGCAGCGATCTAGGTTTTGAATGGCCAGCGGAATACCCGAGATAACGACCGGATACAGCATAGTGCCCTGAATGCTTGATACGACATCGGTGTAGCGATACCGGTAGACCGAGATGTCGACGCCAAGCTGCTGGGTGAGCTGGCTGCGATATCCCAGTTCGAAACCTTCCATTGTTTCCTGGCGCAACGGTGTGCTACCGGGTTGGGCTCGAAATACCACGGGCGGAGTGGACAGTGTGGGCGGCAGGTAGCCAGTCAGCATGGTGACTGCGAATTCGGCACGTGCCGGCATGCGCGGGGCCTTCGAGTATTTGGCCCAAATGGTATCGCTGCGCGTAGGCGTCCACATCAATGTGGCGTTCGGCGAGAAGGTGTTGCCGCCCAGATTGGTCTGATCCCAGCGAGCGCCAAGGCCAAATTGGAGGGTGTCCTGGATCAGCGTCCAGTTGTCATGAATGAAAAAGCCGGTGGTTCGCTGTGTGAATTCCGCCGCACCAATCTCGACCACATATCTTGCCCAGACTTCGTCGGATACGGTGCGGTGACTGGCGCCCCACAAAAGATCGTGTTCGGCAAAGGTGTAGCGACCCTGGTAATCGATATCGAACTGTGTGTTGCTGACCTCCAGGGCATCCTTCAGCTCAATGTTGGAACTGCCAAACGAGGCTTGCACGGACGATTCGATACCAGTCCCGCTCAACCAGCGGTAGCGGCCGCCGAGCGTTTGGGTGGAAATCTTCTGGCTAATTTCGACCGGAATGAGGGTGGACGGATCGAGCGGATTGGGGGTCAGCGGGTAAAGGTCGCCGAGCGACGATTTTCCGGCATTGGCCCAGATGCTGAAGTCACTGCCCCCGGACAGTGCGCGGTCGAGGCGAAAATCGACCACGCCATTGTTCAGGTCGTCTTCGCTGTAGTTGTCGTTGGCAAGCTGTTTCGATGGCTCGGCGTGACGTCCTTGGGCAGACAGTTTCCATGTCGTGTCGGCGTCGATGCTGCCGCCGGCCCGGGCATACAACTGACGCTGCCCATTGCTGCCTAGCGTGGCGGCAACCAAGCCACCTTTTTGCGTGCGGGAATGTCGGCTGATGATGTTGATGACGCCGTTGACTGCATTGACGCCCCACATCGCGGCGCCTGCGCCACGGATTACTTCGATGCGCTCGATATCCTCGAGTGGGATCGGGTCATATTCCCAGATGGTCCCTGAGAAAAATGGGTGATAGACGCTCCGGCCGTCGATGAGGACCTGCAATTTGTTGGTAAAACGACCGTTGAAGCCGCGTGCCGAGACGGCATACCGCCCGCTGTCGACTTGCGCCACCTGGATGCCCGGCACCATGCGCAGCACGTCGGGCAGGGCCTGTGCGCCTGAACGGCGGATGTCTTCGGCGGTAATGACAAAGGCAGCGGCGGGAACGTTGCTCAGGCTCTGGTTACGCCGCGAAACCGATGAAACTTCGGTTTTTGTCAGATCTTCCAGGCTGAGATCGTCGTCCTGGGCGGCGAGCGCAGGGTGCCATGCAAGGGCCAGAGCGATGGTGGCAGCCGCATAGAAAATACCCAATATGTTCTGGATTTTATTATTGAGAAACAATGTGTTCTGTGCGGCGAGTGGATAAGTGCCGACTATGCCATTGGTCAGGCTTTATATCAATCTGCTAATTCAGGGTATTGGTCCAGGAACTGCATCGCTGGTAGTGAGTGCGAAAAAAAGGCCGGATTGCTCCGGCCTGATTTTGGGGTACGTCGTTTGTTACTGGACTTGTTGAATCCCGGCCAGTACCCAGCCGCGGCTGTTGTCGGTCGGCTTGGTCATGTGCCAGATTTCGTCGAACGGGGTCGGTGCGGCCCCCTTCTCTTCGCTGATCAGGCCGGTGAAGCGGATGCTGACGATGTAGCGGTTGGCTTCGTCGGCGACATCGATGACTTCACCATTGAGCTGGGCAACGTCGGTTTCCTGCTTGGCATCGCCGCGCTCGCTCATGCCCATCTTGATCTCGGCGAACATTTCCGGCGAGGTAAATTCGCGGATGTCGTCAAGATTGCCGGCATCGTTGGCGGCTTGCAGGCGGATGAAGTTGACCTTGGCGTTGCGCACGAAGCTCTCGACGTCGAAGTCAGCCGGGATGTTGCCGCCAGTTGTGGCGGCAGCGGCCGAGCCACCGGCTGGCAGGAAGTCGGGCTGACGCGGGGCATTGCCACCGAGATTCGTGTCGGCGGCAGCATACTGCAGGCCGCCGGCTCGGGTTGCCCCAGCCTTGTTGCGCGACAGGAAGCGGAAGAGCATGACGGCGCCAACGATGAGCAGACCGATCATCAGAATGTTGGCCATGCCTTCGCCAAAGCCGAAGTGCGAAGCCAGGGCGGCCAGGCCGAGGCCGGCGGCGAGACCGGCCAACGGACCCATCCAGGAGCGCTTGGGTTGCGCCTGGGCGGCGCCGGCCGCGCTTTGTTGCTGAGTCGGGGCTGCGTTGGTCGATTTGCTTGGTGCAACCGATTGGCGCTGCATGCCCGAGAAACCACCGCCACCGAGGCGCTTGGCTTCGGCGTCGCCGATTTGCAGTGTGAAGCCGAGGACGACTGCCGCGGCCATCAATACGAAATTCTTCATGGTTGTCTCCGTGTGGAAAAGTTGCAGGCCGTAGTGTAGCCGCTTCCGCTTGCGGAAAAATTAAGCGGTGCCTGCGCTATTGTTCGTAAAAATCGAAGGTTTATCGATTTGAGAACAGGCTGGCGGCTGCATTTGGATTCGATGGGAAGTAAAAATGGACGTAGGAGGCGGTCAGCCGGCCTTGCCGGTAGATCGCTTCGCCGTCGCGGCCGTCGGCGGTTCTGGCGCGGACGAGGGGGGTGAGCGGCGTTTCGCTTTTCGAGTAATGGAAGGTGTGGCCGGCGAGGCGGCCTTCGGGCAGGTCGGCGAATTGCGTACCCAGCGCGGCGAGCCGTTTTTGCATGACCGAACGCCCCGGCAGCAGGCCGCCAAAGCGGTGGCTGGCGCCGGCCTTGTCGACCACTTCCTCGAACAGGCTCATCATGCCGCCGCATTCGGCGAGCAGCGGTTTGCCGGCGGCGATGTGGTTTTTCAGGGCATGCCACAGCGCGGCATGCTGGCTCAGGGCGTCGGCGTGGAGTTCCGGGTAGCCGCCGGGCAGCCAGACGGCGTCGCAGTCGGGCAGAGGATCGCCGGCGACCGGCGAGAAGAAACGCAACTCGGCACCCTGCGCGCTCAGGGTTTCGAGATTGGCCGGGTAGATGAAGCCGTAGGCGGCATCGCGGGCGATGGCGATGCGCTGGCCGGCGAGCCAGGGTTCGATGCGCGGCGCCGGGGCCGTTTCGAAATTCACCGGTTTTGGCAGGTCGACCGTAGCACTGGCGGCTAACCCATCGGCCAGGGCATCGAGGCGGGCTTCGAGGTCGGTGATTTCGGCCGCCTGGAGCAGGCCGAGGTGGCGTTCGGGCAGGCTGTCGGCGCTTTTGGGCAGGGCGCCGAACCAGCCCATGCCGGGAGGGACGCTGTCGCGCAGCAATTGGGTGTGGCCTTGGCTGGCCGAACGATTGGCCAGCACGCCGGCAAAGGGCAGGTTGGGGCGATAGGTGGCGAGGCCATGGGCGACGGCGCCGAAAGTCTGGGCCATCGCTCCGGCGTCGATCAGCGCCATGACCGGGATGGCGAAGCGCTCGGCGATGTCGGCGGCGGAAGGCTGGCCATCGAACAGGCCCATGACGCCTTCGACGAGAATGAGGTCGGATTCCTCGGCGGCGCGGGCCAGTCGCCAGCGTGCATCGTCTTCGCCGCACATGCCGAGGTCGAGGTTCTGGCACGGTCGGCCGCTGGCGACCGCATGGATTTGCGGGTCGAGAAAATCCGGGCCGCATTTGAAGACGGTGACGCGCCGACCCTGGCGGGCGTGCAGCCGGGCCAGCGCGGCGGTGACGGTGGTCTTGCCCTGGCCGGAGGCGGGGGCGGCGATGAGGAGAGCGGGACAGGCGGGCATTCTTGTTCCTTAACGGGCTGGCTGGCTGAAGTCCTGCCGGCGATCCCAATCGATATAAAACACGCGGCTGTGGCTGGCGCTGAACGAGAACAGGCGCGCGCCACCGGCCGCAACGACGCTTTCGCCGTGCGAGAAATCGAGTTCCGGCTCGCGCCCGGTGCGGTTGTTGACGACGAGCGGCAGGCCGGTTTCGGCGCTGCGCCGCTCCCACAAATCATCCGGCCCCATGCCGGCGACCGGTGGCCAGTTGGCCGGGGCGAGCAGGATGGCGGCACCTTGGTCGCGGTAGCGGGCAGCCGGTTCGGGTTTGTAGGTGTCGGCGCAGATCAGGACACCGACCGGGATGCCGTCGACGACGAAGGGCACGCCGCCGGTGCCGGGTGTAGACCAGCTTTCGGCCCCACCATGCACGCGCTGCTTGCGGTAGGCGCCCTGGATGACCCCCGCGCGGTCGATGGCGACGACGCTGTTGTGCAGCTTGCCGCTTTTTGCATCGCGCTCGGCGAAGCCGACGAAGAGCGCCACGCGGTTATCGCGGGCGATGGCGGCCAGGGTGCTGATCCAGGTGTCGGGAAAGGGGGCGATCCAGTCGGTGCCGATGCGGCTGGCGAAGTTGTAGCCGGTTTCGGCCAGTTCGGGCGTCATGATCCAGTCGGCGCCATGGCCGACCGCCTCTTGAATGCCAGCCTCGATGCGGGCGCGGTTGCCGGCGATGTCGCCGGGGACGGCATCGAGATGGAGCAAGGCGATGCGCAGCGCTTCCGGGGCCTTGGCCGGCGCTTCGGCGGTGGCCGTGAAACGCTTCGCGCCGGGCAGGAAAAAACCGTTCTGCTTGCCGAGGGCTTCGATCACCGCCTGGTAGCTGGCCTTGCCGATCAGCTCGCCGATCCGGCTGTGGCCGCCGGTATAGCTGGCCTGCGGCCCTTGCGTGCCGGAGACAACGATGATGCTGTCGGTGCCCGTCCCGGTCGCCTGCACGGTCTTAGTGTAGGTGCTCGGGACGTTCAGATCCTGCAGCGCCGCCGTCTTGCCTTCGGTGACGGTGATCAGGGCGCGGGCCATCGCCGCGTCGGTCAGGCGGATATTGGTCAGCACCATGATGTTGATCGTGCCGGCTGGTTCCTTGCCTTCGATGTAGGTTCCGGCATCGACGCCGGTGCGGATAGCGTTGCTTTTGGCGCCGGCCGTGGCCAGCACGGTGACGGTCAGCGGGCCGTGGCTTTTCGTGACGACCGCCAGGTTGTCGAGGTCGGCGGCGGTGGCCATGTGGGCGACCGCCGACTTGTCCAGATGTTGCTGGCGGGCGGTCTGTTCGTGCACGTGCTCGGCATAGGCCTTGCCGCCCCGGCCGTCCTGACCCATGAAACGCATGCCGAGCGATTTCCAGAGCTGCGGGTGGCTGGCGTGGTTCATCGCGGCGCGGGCGTCGAGCAGGCCGTCGGAAGTCGATAGCGTGCGCCGCGGTTCGGCGAAGCTGACGAGCAGCACTTTTTCCCAATGGCCGTCGCGCTCGCCGCGGATGATCCGCGCCTCGGCCTGGATATTGGCCGGGATGTCGATTTCGCCCGCCCAGGCGGTAGCGGAAAAGAGCAGCAGGAGGACGAAACGGACCAGTTTGTTCATCAGAATTCGAGGCCCGGCATGGCCTTGATGCCGCTCTGGAAGGCGTGTTTTTCCATGCCGATGTCGCTCACCGTGTCGGCGACGTCGCGCAGGGCCTGTGGCGCCCCACGGCCGGTGATGATGACGTGCTGCATGGCCGGGCGGCCAAGTAGTTGGGCGATGACGGTATCGAGGTCGAGCCAGCCGTATTTGAAGGCGTAGGTCATTTCATCGAGGACGACGAGGCCGATTTCCGGATTGCGCAGGTGGCCGCAGGCAACTTCCCAGGCGGCTTGCGCGGCGTGGGCGTCGCGGTCCTTGTCCTGCGTTTCCCAGGTGAAGCCTTCGCCGCCGACGTGCCAGGCGACGTTCGGCTGCTGGCGGAAGAAGGCTTCTTCGCCGGTATCTGAACGACCTTTGACGAACTGGACGACGCCGACCTTGAGGCCGTGGCCAAGGGCGCGGGCGACAACGCCGAAAGCGGCGCTTGACTTGCCCTTGCCGTTACCGGTGTTGATGACCAGCACGCCGCGTTCTTCCTGAGCGGCGTCGATCTTGCCGTCGATGACGGCTTTCTTTTTCTGCATACGTTGTTCGTGGGTGACGGTCATATTGATAGGCTCGGAAAAGGCATTGCTACGGTCAACCGGAAAAAATGCCCAAAATTGAAATGGCTTACTCGGGGATGAAGCAGCGATGGCCGCGATCTTCGATCTGACGCAGGCCGTAGCCGTAAAGTTCGGACAGCGTTTCTGCTGTCAGGATGGTGTCGACCGTGCCGATCTCCGTGCGGCCGTCGCCATAAACAAGCAGCGCCCGGTCGCAGAATCGATGGGCCAGCGCCGGGTCGTGCAGGACCATGATGACGCCGGCGCCGCCATCGCGCGCCGTGCCGGCGAAAAGCTCCAGCACGGCCATTTGGTGATTGAGGTCAAGATGCGCCAGCGGTTCGTCGAGCAGGTAGAGCGGCGCTGCCTGAGTGAGCAGTGTGGCGATGGCCAGCCGCTGACGCTCGCCGCCGGACAGCGTGTGGATCTGGCGGGCTTCCATGCCGTCCAGGCCAACCGCCTTGAGCGCCGCACGGGCCAGTTCGGCATCGTGCTTCGATTCCCAGTCCCAGCGCCCGAGGTGCGGGTGGCGGCCGGTCAGCGCCGTTTCCAGCACGGTCGAACCGAAAGGATCGGACTGGAACTGGCCGAGCCAGGCCCGGCGCAGGGCGGCCTCGCGGGCGTGCAGCAGGGCGGCGTCTTCGCCGTCGAGAAGCAGGGAACCGCCGGCAGCAGGGCGCAAGCCGGCCAGCGTCGACAGCAAGGTCGATTTGCCGGCGCCGTTGCGGCCAAGGATGGCGATGCGTTCACCGCTGGCGACGCTCAGGTCGACACGGTCGACCACCGTTTTGCCGCCAATTTCGACGACCAGTTGCTTGGCTTCGAGCAGCGGCCGGGTCATTTCGGCTGCCTCGAAAGCAGGAAAAGGAAGACCGGCACGCCGATCAGCGCTGTCAGCACGCCAACCGGAAGTTGTTGCGGCGCGATCAAAGTGCGGGCCAGTGTGTCGGCCAGGACAAGCAGCGAACCGCCGGCCAGCACCGAAGCCGGCAACAGCAGACGCTGGTCGTTGCCGGTGGCCAGCCGGACGAGATGCGGCACGATCAGCCCGACGAAGCCGATCGAACCAGCCGTCGTCACCGAGGCGGCGGTAGCCAGCGATGCGAGCAGGTAGATCGCGTAACGCAGCCGGCCAACAGCGACACCCAACGCCTGCGCCTGCATCAGGCCGCGTGACAGCAAATTCAGCTCGCGGGCAAAGGGCATGGCCAGCAGCAGCGCGATGGCCAGCGCGGCAAAGGCCGGCCACCATTGCGCGCTTTGCCCGAGGTCGCCCATCAGCCAGAACAGCATGCCGCGCAGCTTGTGCTCGTCGGCAATGCTCAGCATCAGCGCGACCAACGCGCCGCAACCGGCAGCGACGATGACGCCGGTCAGCAGCAGGCGCGTCTGCGTCCAGCTCCCGTCGCCGTGCGCCAGCCCGAAAACCAGCAGCATCGCGGCGAAGGCCCCGACGAAGGCCAGCCCGTCGATGCCCAGAACCGGCCAGCCGAGCAACATGGCGAACATCGCTCCGACCCCGGCGCCGCCGGAAATACCCAGCACGTAAGGATCGGCCAGCGGATTGCGCAACAAGACCTGCATCAGCGCCCCAGCCAGGGCGAGCAGCCCGCCGCAGGCAAAACCAGCCAGGGCGCGTGGCAGGCGAAGCTGTAGCACGACATCGCCCGCTCCGCCTTCACTACCCAGCAGCGCAGCCAGCACCTCACTGTAGGAAACCTTGAAACTGCCCACCGTCAACGCCAGCCCGATACTCGCCACGGCGAGAAGGCCGAGGCTGGCGAGGATCAGGAAGGCACGCTGGCGGGTGGGCATGGTTGCTTACTTCGGACTGTAGCGGATGCCGACGAAGGCGTTCATGCCCGGCGTGGCATAGGTGTCGGCCAACACGTATTCACGGTCGAACAGGTTGTTGACCCGGGTGAAAATCGACCAGTCCTTGGCAAATCGATAGGCTCCATAGAGGTTGGTAAGCGAATAACCGCCCAACTTCTTGGCCGGCTGGCCGAAAGGATAATCCATGCGCTCGTCGCTGACCTGTTCCTCGACGCGCCATTCCCAGGCGCCATGCGTTTTGCCGATGGCGGCGACGACGCGATTCTGGGCGCGGCGAGCCAGGCGAAGATCGGTGTCGAGATCCTTGGCATCGAGATAGTCGTAACTGGCCTGAATGTTCAGGCCGGCAATAACACCCTCATAAGCCAGGGTGATGCCCTCGAGGCGCGCGCTGCCGACGTTGCTCGGCGTATTGGTCCACACGATCAGGTTTTCGACGCGATTCAGGTACCAGGTCAGCGAAACGTGCTGCTGGCCGGTTTCGAAATGCAGGGCAGCTTCGCGGTTGCGCGCGTTTTCCGGCACAAGGTTGGGGTTGCCGTGGTAGCCGAAACTCAGCGGGTAGTAGAGGTCGTTGAAAGTCGGGGCCTTGAAGGCGGTGCCGTAACCCACGTTGGCGCGCCAGTTGCGCGAAAAGCGATAGCCGTAGGCCAGCGAACCGGTCGTCTTGTCACCGAACTGCGAATTGTCGTCGCGGCGCAGGTTGGCCTGCAGGCGGTGCGCTGCGTAACCCAATGTCCAGCCACCGAGCAGGGAATTATTGGTGCGTTCGCGGACGGAGTAGGCGGCCGTCGTGTCGACCTCTTGTTCGAGGCGCTCGGCGGCGAGCAGGAAATTGCCGTAGCGGGTATGCAGATCGTTTTGCCAGGAATATTGGCGCTGGTCCGTGCGGAAATTGCTGTTGCGGATGCCGTTCTTCAGGTCGTCGGAATCATCCGAGCTGGCGCCGATATTCACGGTGCTCGTCCAGCTTTCGGTGAGCCGGTTTTTCGAGTAGGCATTGACGCTGCTCACGCTGTTGCGATTGCGCCAATCGACCGTTGCGCCGGAACCGTCATATTTGCTCTCCCCGTCGCTGTAAAAAACGCTGAAGCCGGCTTCGTGGCCTTTGGCAAAACTGTAGGCCAGCCGGCCGCTCAGGCTGTTCAGCGAGAAGCCGTCTTTGTCCTTGTTGGCCGTGGCAGTCCACGGCTTGCTGTTGAAACCGTCAGTTGAATAGGTGGCCGCATTGAGCGCGTAACGCCAACCATTCTGGGCGCCGGAAAAGCCGCCGGACGCTGCTGCAGTGTCGTAAGAGCCTGCCCCCACTTCGCCGTAGAAACTCAACGGACCGTCCCCCTGGCGGGTGAAAACCTGAACGACGCCGCCGATGGCATCGCTACCATAGAGCGATGAGGCCGGGCCGCGGACAATTTCGACGCGCTCGATCTGGCTGGCCGGAATGCGACTCCACGAAGCGCTGCCCGACGTGGCCGATCCCATGCGCATGCCGTCGACCAGCAGCAAGACATGGGCGCCGCTGGTGCCGCGCAGGTAGAGCGATGAATTCGAGCCGAAACTGCCGTTGGCAGAGAACTCGATACCCGGCAGGCGCGACAGAACTTCTTCCAGTGTCGACTGGCCGGCTGCCTCGATTTCCTCGTGTTCGATCACCGATACGTCAGACAACTGGTCGGAGACGCGCATTTCCTGGCGCGTTGCGGTGATCAGGACGGGGTCGAGAGAGGCCATCTGATCGACGGCAAAGACGGATGGCGCAAAAGACAAAGCCGCCAGCGCGGCGATGGGGGGCAAACGTGAATGCATGATTTTCCTTTTCCCGGCGGGCGTCCCCGCATGCCGGAATAACATTGAAAAGGAAATGCCAGGGGAGGGAGAAGGGCTGGTTGCGTAAACCCGCGCCACACCCCCGTGGCACTTCCGCTTTTTGTCCCAGGCCGGTATCCGGGCTCGCAAGTCTTGACGTATCGCCTTCCCAGGTGGGTACCCAGTGGCCTGTTGATACGCCCGCACTTGCTTACCGTTGCGGGGGCAGCAGCGGATTTGTCTCCTTGGAGACGCACCGCTTTCCCGTTTAACTGCGCTTGGAGAGACCGTGCGCAGCACCTAAAACGGCTCGCATTCTACATTCATTGTGGTTGCGGCGCACCAGTTGGCATGCTGCCGTTTGCTATAAACCACTTTTAGAATAATGGCTTAGTCCTTGACCGGGCGGCGTTTTTCCCTCTATAGTGCGCGCCATGAATACGGAACTCGAAACCCTCGAAGCCAAGATCGAACAGGTCGTTGCCCTGGTTCACCAGCTACGCGCCGAGAATGAGGTTTTGAAGAACCAGATGGCGGCCGCCGAAGCTGAAAGGCTGCATCTGCGGCAGACGATGACGGCTGCCCGCGAGCGTCTCGAAGGCCTGGTCGACAAGATTCCCGAGGATGTCTGAGATGAGTGGCGAGCCGAATTTCCTCGACGTCAAGATCATGGGCCGTGAATACCGCGTCGCCTGCACGCCCGAAGAGCGCGAAGCCCTGCTCTCGGCGGTTGATCTGGTCGACAACAAGATGCGCGAAATCGCCCAGCGCACCAAGAACACCATCGCCGAACGCGTTGCCGTCATGGCCGCGCTGAACATCGCCCATGAGCACCTTTCCAGTGCTTCCGGCGACGCCGAAAAAGAGTTTTCGGAAGCGGTTGATACTTCCGAAACGAAGCGTAGAATCGACGACATGGGAGCACGACTTGATGCCGTGCTTGCGCCCCAGCAGCAACTGGACTTGTAGTCATTTACTGCTGACCCCGGCGCCGCCCGCCGAGCGTCCCCTGCGGTGTTTGTTAAGGCCATACATTCCTTGAACCAATGCTAATTGGCATCGGTTGCGGACCATCGGAAGGAATGCGACCACTCTGGACCCAGGTTCAGGATGCCGGCCTGACGGCACTTGCGGGGGCCTTTTTTTGCCCTCCAAATTTCCCGAACGCATGCAATATTGGCTGATGAAGTCGGAGCCGGACGAGGTTTCAATTGACGACCTCGAAGCTGCCACGGACCAACGCGTGCCGTGGTTTGGCGTGCGCAACTACCAGGCGCGCAATTTCATGCGCGACGCGATGCAGGTCGGCGATCTCGCCTTCTTTTATCACTCCAGTTGCGCCGAGCCGGGCATTGCCGGCATCTGCGAGGTGTGTTCCGAGCCTTACCCGGACGAAACCCAGTTTGCTACGGTCAACCGGTATTTTGACCCAAAATCGAAACCGGAAAATCCGCGCTGGTGGCTGCGTGACGTCCGTTTCGTCGAGAAGACGCGCCTGGTTACGTTGTCCGAACTGCGTATCCATCCCGAACTTGCTAACATGCGCCTCCTTGCCCGCGGCAACCGGCTGTCGATCATGCCGGTCACGGCCGAAGAATGGGCCTTCATCAACCGTCTCATGGCAGATAACTCGTGACAATCTGGTGGCTAACCTATCCCCTGCTGGGGATCTTCGGCGGTTTTGTCGCCGGTCTGTTCGGCGTTGGCGGCGGGCTGACCCTCGTTCCGTTCATGTACATGCTGTTCGTCGCCCAGAGTTTTCCGCCCGAGCATGTCATGCATCTGGCGCTGGGCACGTCGATGGCGACCATCGTTTTCACGTCGATTTCCAGCATGCGTGCCCACCACGCGCATGGCGCAGTGCGCTGGGACGTTGTCCGTAACCTGGCACCCGGTCTGGTGCTCGGCACTTTTGGCGGCTCGCTGGTGGCCGGTCAGGTGCCGACCGGGCCGATGACGATGATTTTTGTCGTCATCGTCTACTACGCTTCGCTGCAAATGATGCTTGATTTCAAGCCGCATGCGCACCGGCAACTGCCCGGCGCTTTCGGGCTGTTTGCTGCCGGCGGTGTGATCGGTGGCGTCTCCAGTCTGGTTGCGGCGGGCGGCGGCTTTCTCTCTGTGCCCTTCATGTTGTTCTGCAACGTCGCCATCCACTCGGCGGTCGGTACCTCGTCGGCGCTCGGCTTTCCGATTGCCGTCGCCGGTGCCGTCGGCTACATCGTTGCCGGCTGGCACGATAGCGGACTGCCGCCCTATACCTTCGGCTATATCTACCTTCCGGCTTTCGTCGGCATCGTCGTGATGAGCATACTGATGGCGCCGGTCGGTGCCCGTCTGGCGCACCGGCTGCCGGTCAAGAAACTCAAGCGCGCCTTCGGCGCCTTTCTCGCCCTGCTGGCCAGCAAGATGCTCTACAGCCTGATCGGCTGAGTTCTCTCAGGTGCCGGCCTTGAAGTCGCGCAGCGTCGCGACCAGGTCGGCGAACCGTTCGCCTTGAACGGTGACATGCGCGCGCAATAGTGCCGTCGCCAGTTCGCTGTCGCCCTTGACGATGGCATCGACAATGGCTTGATGCTCGTTGAACGAGCTGTTCATCCGGTTGCGCACGCGCAACTGGAGCCGCCGATAGGGGCGTAGCCGGCGGTGCAGCGCGCTGGTCTGCTCGACGAGGAAGCCGTTGTGGCTGGCTTCGTAGATGCGCTGGTGGAAAACCTCATTCAACTGGTAATAAATATCCGGGGTGTTTGCATCGCGCGCGGCTTCGCAGGCGCGATGGGCTTCCTGCAAGGCCACCTGTTCGCTTGGTGTGATGCGCCGGGCGGCGAGTCGGCCGCACATTGCCTCCAGTTCGGCCATGACCTCGAACATTTCGCAAACCCGGTCGGCCCCCACTTCCGGGACGGTTGCGCCGCGCCTTGGCTTGATTTCGATCAGCCCGACCGAGGCAAGCTGAATCAGCGCTTCGCGGACCGGTGTCCGTGAAACGCCGAAGGTGTCGGCCAGTTCCTGCTCGTCGAGCCGCGTGCCGGGCGGATAGACGCCGGTGACGATGCGCTCCTCGATGAGTTCACCCAGGCGTTCGGAGTGGCGGGTGATGGCGGGGGTTTCGGCGGGGTTGTTCACGACTCATGCTCCAGCATGTGGCAATAGTTTAATTATACGAAATTAGTTGACCAGTATTCAATACTTGCTTATTGTGTATACACAACGGTGATTTTTGAACACAAAACAACAGTGCGGTATTCCCGGGTGCGGATAAGCCAGCCAGTGAGGTTTCACCGTCAGTGCTTTTCTAACCTTGGAGGAGATATCCATGTTCAGCCAGACCAAACGCCACCTTACGCTCGCCATCGCTGCCGCCGCCCTGACCTGTGCACTGCCTGCCGCCCATGCGCAGGCGCCGCGTGTCATCAAGATTTCCCACCAGTTTCCTGCCGCCACCAATGAGGATGGCGATTTCCGCGATCGTCTGGTCCGCCGCTTCGTGGCAGAAGTCGAGAAGCAGTCCAAGGGTAGTCTGAAATTCGAGGTATATCCCGGTAGCTCGTTGATGAAGACCAACAGCCAGATCGGCGCCCTGCGCAAGAGCGCGCTGGATATGAGTCTGGTCCCGCTGGCTTATGGCGGCGGCGAAATTCCGCAGGTCAACATCACGCTGATGCCGACTTTGGTCAGCAGCTACGAACAGGGCATGCGCTGGAAAACGGCGCCGGTCGGCAAGGAACTCGACCGCATCCTGGCCGACAAGAACATCAAGATCGTTACCTGGATCTGGCAGGCCGGCGGTATCGCCTCGACCAAGAAAACGGTGGTTGTTCCCGATGATGCTGCGGGCCTGAAATTCCGCGGTGGCAGCAAGGAAATGGACCGGATGCTGAAGGGCGCCGGTGCTGCTGTGACCGGCATGCCGTCCTCCGAAATCTATAGTGCGATGCAGTCCGGCGTGCTTGATGCGGCGCTGACTTCCAGCACCTCGCTGATCAGCTTCCGCCTGCAGGAGTTCAGCAAGTATGTGACGACGGCGCGCAACAAGAGCTTCTGGTTCATGTTCGAGCCGCTGCTGATTTCCAAGGGCCTCTACGACTCGCTGACCCCGGAACAACAGAAGATCATCAGCGACGTCGGCGCCAGCCTCGAGAAATTCGGTGTCGAAGAGGCCAAGAAGGATGATCAGCGCATGGCTGAAGTCTTCGCCAAAGCCGGCGCCAAGGTCGCCGACATGGACGAAAAAGCCTTCATGGCCTGGCGCGGTATCGCCGAACAGACGGCTTTCAAGGATTTCGCCGAGAACATCAAGGATGGTCGCGCCCTGCTCGACATGGCGCTGTCGGTCAAGTAATCCACCGGCCGGGCAGCGCCCGGCCCATCCTTCTTAAAGGTGAATCATGAGCCCCGGATATTTCATCAGCCGAGCGGTCAAGGCCTTCAATGTCTCGACCGGTTACCTGTCGGCCTTACTGATCGTTATTGCCACCGGCGTCCTCGTTTTCGAAGTGGCCGTCCGTTACATCTTTGCCTGGCCGACCGACTGGGAAATCGAGTTTTGCGTCATGTTGCTGATCGCTTCCAGCTTCCTGGCTGCTGCCCATACCCAGCTCAATCGCGGCCATGTGACGATCGAAATCCTCGACGAAATCACGCCGCCAAGCTGGACGCAGTGGCGCATGGCGTTTTCCGACCTGCTGTCCTTCCTGTTCTGCGCCTTCGTTGCCTGGAACTGCTGGCACTTGTTCTACGAAGCCTGGGACGAAGGCCGGATGAGCGATACCTCGTGGTCGCCCAAGATGTGGCCGGTTTTCGCCACCATGGCAGTCGGCATGACCTCGCTCGCCCTGCAGGTTTTTGTCCAGTTCATCGAAGACTCGCTGCCCGAAGCCATGCGCTCGCACCAGCCGCCGCCGCAACACAACGCAGCCATTCAAGTTGCCATTGAACGCATCCAGCACGATGACGAAGGAGAGCGCAAATGAGCGTCGGAACCTTGGGCCTGCTCTACGCGGCCGCCACTTTCATATTCCTCTTTTCCGGGATGCCGATTGCCTTTGCCGTTGGCTCGGTCGCCCTGATCTTCATGTACTTTTTCATGCCGGTGGCGCAGCTGTCGATCATCGCTGAGACCATCTTTTCCGAACTGAACAGCTTCACGCTGCTGACCATTCCGCTCTTCATCATGATGGGCGCTGCCATCGGCAAATCGCGTGCTGGCGCCGATCTCTACAACTCGCTGAACCGCTGGCTGTACAAGGTGCCGGGCGGCCTCGGCCTGGCCAATACGCTGGCTTGTTCGGTGTTCGCCGCGATGTGCGGTTCCTCGCCGGCAACCTGCTCGGCCATCGGTTCCTCGGGCATCCCGGAAATGCGCAAACGCGGCTATTCCGAGCGTCTGGCGACTGGCCTGATCGCCGCCGGCGGCACGCTGGGCATCCTGATTCCACCATCGCTGACGCTGATTCTCTATGGTCTGGCCACCGAACAGTCGATCGGCAAGCTGTTCATGGCCGGTGTCGGCCCCGGCTTGATGCTGACCGCGATGTTCTCGATTTGGGTGATCTACAAATCCTGGGCCGAAAAGAACGAAAAAATTTCAGCCAATCGGTCGACCGGCATCGCCATGCCGGCGGAAGAGTCGTACAGCTGGAAACAGCGTCTTGAAACGCTGCCCCGCCTCGCTCCCTTCCTTGGCCTGATCATCATTGTCATGGTCGCCCTCTACGGCGGCTGGGCCACGCCTTCGGAAGTCGCCGGCATCGGCGCCTTCGGTGCGCTGGTAATGGTCATGCTGATCTACGGCTGCTGGCGCTGGAGCGACCTCAAGGTCATCCTCTCCGGGACGGCGCGCGAGTCGTCGATGATCATGCTGATCATCGCGATGTCCTTCCTCTACACCTATGTCATGAGCTACCTGCACATCACCCAATCGGCTGCTGCCTGGATGATTTCGCTGGAACTGAGCAAATGGGCCTTCTTCTTCTGGGTCAATATCCTGCTCATCGTGCTCGGCTTCTTCCTGCCGCCGGTCGCCATCATCCTGATGGTCACGCCGATCATCCTGCCGGCGCTGAACGCCCTGGGTATCGACCTGATCTGGTTCGGCGTGATCATGACCATCCTCATGGAAATGGGCCTGATTCACCCGCCGGTTGGCCTCAACCTGTTCGTGATCAGCGGTATCGCACCCGACATCAAGCTCAAGGAAATCATGTGGGGCACCGTGCCCTTCCTGCTGCTGATGGCGCTCGGCATCGTGCTGCTCTGCATCTTCCCGGAAATCGCCACCTGGCTGCCGTCGCAGTACAGCGGCTCCTGAGTAAGCGGAAAGACGATAATGAACGCACCTCTCCCGAGTAACTGGGACACGCTGCGCCAGAGCCGTGGTCGCCGCCTTGAGCGGGCGGCGAGCCTCGGTTTTGGCCAGGAAATTCCGGTCGACCGTATCATCGACCTGCTCGAAGCCGTCATCCAGCCGGGCGACCGCGTCTGTCTGGAAGGCAACAACCAGAAGCAGGCCGATTTCCTCTCCGAGTCCCTGGCTGACTGCAGCCCGGAACGCATCAATCACCTCAGTATGGTCCAGTCAGTCCTGGCTCTCCCGAGCCATGTGGACCTTTTCGAGGTCCGCAGGGCGCCCGGCTGGCCAAGCTGGTCCAGGAACAGCGCATCGAGATCGGAGCGATTCATACCTATCTCGAACTGTTCGGCCGCTATTTCATGGACCTGACGCCGAATGTGGCGCTGATCGCGGCGCAGGCGGCTGATGCCGAGGGCAACCTCTATCTTGGGCCGAATACCGAAGACACGCCGGCGATTGTCGAGGCGACCGCCTTCAAGGGCGGCATTGTCATCGCCCAGGTCAATGAGCGGCTGGAAAAGCTGCCGCGCGTCGACGTGCCGGCCGATTGGGTCGATTTCACCGTGCTCGCGCCGAAGCCGAACTACATCGAGCCCTTGTTCACCCGCGATCCGGCGCAGATTACCGAGGTCCAGGTGCTGATGGCGATGATGGCGATCAAGGGCATCTACGCCGAGTACGGCGTGACGCGCCTGAACCACGGCATCGGCTTTGACACCGCAGCCATCGAGCTGTTGCTGCCGACCTACGCCGCCGACCTTGGCCTGAAGGGCAAGATCTGCACGCACTGGGCGCTGAATCCGCATCCGACGCTGATCCCGGCCATCGAGTCCGGCTTCGTCGAATCGGTGCACTGCTTCGGTTCGGAAGTCGGTATGGATCCTTACATCTCGGCCCGTTCCGACGTCTTCTTCACCGGTGCCGACGGCAGCATGCGTTCCAACCGGGCCTTCAGCCAGACGGCCGGCCTCTACGCCTGCGACATGTTCATCGGCTCGACCTTGCAGATGGACATGGCCGGCAACAGTTCGACGGCGACGCTGGGCCGCATCACCGGCTTCGGCGGCGCGCCGAACATGGGTTCCGACCCGCACGGCCGGCGTCACGCCAGTCCGGCCTGGCTCAAGGCCGGGCGCGAAGCCTACGGGCCGAACGCCATCCGCGGCCGCAAGCTGGTGGTGCAGATGGTCGAAACCTTCCGCGAGCACATGGCGCCGGTTTTCGTCGAGGAACTCGACGCCTGGAAACTGCAGAAGTCGATGGGCGCCGAACTGCCGCCGATCATGATCTATGGCGACGACGTCAGCCACATCGTGACCGAGGAAGGCATCGCCAACCTGCTGCTCTGCCGGACGCCAGAAGAGCGCGAGCAGGCGATCCGCGGCGTCGCCGGCTTCACGCCGGTCGGTATGGCACGCGACAAGGCGATGGTCGAAAACCTGCGCGACCGCGGCATCGTCCGCCGTCCCGAAGACCTCGGCATCGACCCGCGGCTAGCCACGCGCGACCTGCTCGCCGCCCGTTCCGTCAAGGATCTGGTGCGCTGGTCGGGCGGCCTGTACGCGCCCCCTTCACGCTTCCGCAATTGGTGACCGCCATGGAAACACTCGAATTTCGTTTCAATTCCAAGCCCGTTCCGCGGGTAGCCGATCCCGCGCTGTGCGGCGTGGTTGGCTCGGGCAATCTGGAAATTCTCGTCAAGCCCGGTATTGAGCCGGAGGCTTGCCGGGTCCGCATCAAGACCTCGGCGCGCGGCTTCGGTGAAACCTGGCGTGCCGTGCTCGACAGCTTCGCCTCGAGCCACCCGGCCGGGGGCACCGTCATCGCCATCAATGACATGGGGGCGACGCCGGCTGTCGTCACTTTGCGCCTGGCTCAGGCGCTGGCCGAATATCAGGGAGGCGCCCTATGATCGCGTCGCTTGCTGCACGCCACAGCTGGTTCGAGGCGACTGCCCGGGCTCGCGTCGCCGGCTTGCTCGATCCCGGCAGTTTCAGCGAAATCCTGCCGCCGGCCGAATCCAGCCCCAGCCCGCATCTCGCCCTGCTCGACCTGCCCGGTGCCTTTGATGACGGCGTGGTCGTTTGCTACGGTCAACTGGAAAAAAAGCCGATTTTTGCAATCGCTCAAGAGGGTCAGTTCATGGGCGGCTCGGTTGGTGAAATCCACGGCGCCAAGATCGTCGGGATGCTGCGCCGGGCAGTGAAGGAAAAGCCGGCCGCCGTGCTCTTTCTCATCGATTCCGGCGGCGTTCGGCTGCATGAGGCCAATGCCGGTCTGATCGCCATTTCGGAAATCATGCGCGCCGTGCTCGATGTGCGTGCGGCTGGCGTCCCGGTCATCGCGCTGGTCGGCGGCAGTTGTGGTGCTTTCGGCGGCATGGGCATCGTCGCCAAGCTGTGTTCGGCCATCCTCATTTCCGAAGAAGGCCGACTCGCGCTGTCCGGCCCGGAGGTCATCGAAACGGTGGCCGGCGTCGAGGAATTCGACTCGAAGGATCGGGCGCTGGTCTGGCGCGTCACCGGCGGCAAGCATCGTTACCTGATGGGCGATTGCGCCATGCTGGTCGACGATGACATCGCCGCCTTCCGCAGCGGTGCTGCGGAATTCCTCGCCGGCTGGAGCGAACCCGCCCCGAGCGTCGCCCATCTGCGGGCCGGCCAGCAGGCGCTGGAAAATCGTCTGGCCGCCTACGCCAGCTACCGCGACGGCCTGCAAGTCTGGGCCGCGCTCGGTATAGCCGAGCCGGAAAGCGTGCCGTTGCTCGACCGCGACGCGCTGGTCGCTTTGAAGGAAGGATTGCCGACATGAGCCTCAACGACATTCTCGATAGCCTGTTCCCGGCCGGCCACGCGGTCGCCGTGAACAACAAGGTGATTTCCGGCGAAGCGACGACGGCGCAAGGCACGGTCGCCGTGCTCGGCACCACCGACGCGGCGGCCATCGACCACGCCATGGCGCTGGCTTTGTCCGCCTACATTCTCGACACCATCGAGCAGCACCCCGGCCGGCCGCTGGTCTACTTGGTAGACACCAGCGGTCAAGCCCTGTCGCGCAGCCAGGAGTTGCTCTGCCTGAACGGCTCGCTGGCCCACCTCGCGCAGTGCGTCGATCTGGCCCGCCGTCAGGGCCATGCCTCGCTCAGTCTGGTCACCGCCAATGCGGTCAGCGGCGGTTTCCTCTCCTTCGGCCTGATGGCCGACCGGGCTTATGCGCTGGCCGATGCCCAGGTCCGGGTCATGGATTTGCGGGCGATGGCTCGCGTCACAAAGATCGCCCACGAACGTCTGATCGAACTGGCTGCAGACTCGCCGATCTTCGCGCCGGGCGCCGAGAGCTATGTCCGCATGGGCGCTATCGAAGCGATCTGGCCGGCACCATCGGCCAGCTTGCTGGAGGCGGCACTCGCTGCTGGCGGGCTGGCCGCGCCGGCCAGCGATCAACGCCAATACAGCGGTCTGCTGCGCGGTGGTCGCCAACTGGCGGCGGGCATAGCCAAAACCGTTCAGAACGCCGCGCGCGGAGCCTGACCCGATGCGTCGCCACGACCTCGTCTATCTGGATCGCGATGCAGCATTCGAGACGCCCTGCACCGCAACGGGCGATTCGTTGTGGCAGGCGGCGCGCGACTGGATCGCCGCCGGTCGGCCGCTGGTCGCCGCCCGCCAGCCGGCCGGCGACGGGCCGCTGCTGCTCGGCCTGAGCCTGCCGCTGAAACAGCAACGAAAGCGGCTGACCATCCACGTCGACCGCCGGGCAGTGGCCCGAATCGACGCACCGCTGAGCATCGCCCGCTGTTGTTCCCGGCTACCGGTGGCCGAGGCCGACGTCCTGCGCCGATTGGCCGAGCGGGCCGCTGCCTGTTCTGCCCGCCTCGGCGTTTTCGGCTCGCTGGCCTGGGAGGCGCTGAGCGGCGAGGACTACCGCCATGCCGAGTCCGACATCGACCTGATCTGCGATGTCGAGACCTTGCCGCAATTCGACGCCATGCTGACCGCCTTGCAGCAAGCCGCCGGCCAGTTGTCCTGCCGGCTCGACGGCGAAATCCGCTTTCCCGATGGCGATGCCGTTGCCTGGCGGGAAGTCGCCGTCCAGCGGGAAAATCCGGCTGCCCTCGTCCTGGTCAAAGGGCCGCACGAGGTTGGCTTGCGGCCCGTGCAGACCTTGCTGGCGACCCTGAACGAGGCTTGCTGCCATGCTTGAACGCATCGTCCCGGTCAGTCGTCTTGCCCCGCGGGCCGTATCGGCCGAGCGCGCGGCAACCGATCGCATCGGTCGCCTGGCCATCCGCAGCCTGTACCGTGAGGCTGCCCTGGCGCCCAAGCCCGGACTGGTCAGCCCGGTCAGCCAGGGCAGCCACAGCGACATGGATTTCAGTACATTCCTGCGCAGCCTGCAGGCTTTGCGCACCTACTTTCCCGCCATCGCCGCTTGCGGCCTGCAACGGCCGGGCTTTGCGCCCTTGCGAGTGCTCGGCATCGAGGCCGAAGCCGCCATGCTGGCAGCGACCGGCGGCGTCAACACCCACCGCGGGGCGATTTTCAATCTCGGCCTGCTCTGTGCGGCGGCCGGTCGCCTGATTGCGGATGGCGAAACGCCGAGCGCCGCGACGGCTTGCGCGGCCGTCAAAACGAACTGGGCGCCCGACATTCTTGACGGTCTGGCCGTCTTGCCCGCCGCCTCGCAACTGAGCCACGGACTGGAAGTCGCCCGCCGCTATGGCAGCGGCGGAGCGCGTCAGGAGGCGGCGAGCGGTTTTCCGGCGGCGTTGGAGATCGGCCTGCCGGCCTATCGAAGCATTCTGGTCGCCACCGGCGACGGCGAGCTGGCGGCGGTGCAGGCCTTGTTTGCCCTGATCGCCGAACTCGACGACACCAACCTGCTGTGGCGTGGCGGGCCGGCCGGGTTGGCCTGCGGGCGGCGTGTCGCAAGTGAATTTCTGGCGGCCGGCGGCGTGCTCGCCGACGACTGGCGCGAGCACGCGGCGGCCATCGACCGCGATTTCGTGGCGCGCGATCTGAGCCCCGGCGGTAGCGCCGACCTGCTCGGCGTGACGCTCTTTCTCGCCGAACTCGACGGCCGGGACTGAAATGCGCCTCGCCCTTCTCTTCAGCGGTCAGGGTGGGCAAACCGTTGGCCACTGGCAGCAGGTGCAGGCCGGCGTCGCTGGCGAATTGCGTGAGGCGCTGGCGCAGGTTCTGCCCGACATCGCGGAGCCGAATGCTACGGTCAACCCGGAAAAACTGGCAAAAAACAAATTTGCCCAGCCGCTGATCTTCGCCCAGCAGATGCTGCTCTGGAGCAGCCTGCAAAGTCGCCTGCCGCGGCCGATCTGCGCCGCCGGCTATTCGCTAGGCGAAATGGCGGCGTGCAGCGCAGCCGGCGCTTTTACGGCGGTCGAGGGCGTTGCCCTGTGTGCCGAGCGCGCCGCGGCGATGGACGGCGCGGCGGTCGGCGAGCACGGCATGCTCGCCGTGCTCGGGCTGGACGATGCGCTGGTGGAAAAACTGGCCAGCGAGGCCGGGCTGGCCGTGGCCATTCGCAATGCACCGCGTCATCTGGTCGTGGCCGGACCGCGGGCCGGCATCGCGACCGTGGCCGGCAAGTTCGAGGCCGCCGGGGCGAGCCGGCTGGTCCATCTGGCCGTGCGCACGCCCTCGCATACACCACTGCTGGTCAAGGCTGCGGTCGACTTCAAAAAGAGCCTCGATTTGCTGCCCGAGCGCCGCCTGGCCTTCCCCGTACTCAGCGCCATCGATGCGACGGCAGTACGCACCGCCCGCCCGGCGCTAGCCGCGCTGGCCCGCCAGATCTGCACTCCGCTCGACTGGGCGGCCTGCCTGCAGGCGGTGCGCGAGATGCAGCCCGATGCGGTGCTCGAAATCGGCCCCGGCAATGCGCTTGCCCGGCTGTTCGGCGAACTCGCCCCGGAGATTCCGGTGCGAGCCTGCGATGATTTTCGCAGCCTCGACGGCATTGTTCGCTGGCTCGAGGCCGGCCACTGATAAAGTTCGGCGCTTGCCAATATCGCCGCTGCCTCCATTCTCGTGATCTCTTTCGATGTCATTCCGGCGTATCTGCTGACCGGCGCCGTAGCCGGTTTTTTTGCCGGGCTGCTCGGCGTGGGTGGTGGCGTCGTGGTCGTTCCGTTGCTGACTGTCATCTTTGCCGGGCAGGGTTTTCCGGCCAACGAAGTCATGCATCTGGCGCTCGGTACCTCGATGGCGACTATCCTGTTCACATCAATTTCCAGCTTGCGCGCCCATCACGCGCACCGTGCCGTACTGTGGCCAGTGATGCGCGACCTGACGCCGGGCGTTCTGGTCGGCACGCTGTTCGGGGCGATGCTGGCAGCCGGCATTTCGTCGCGGGGGCTGTCGATTTTCTTCGTCGGCTTCATGATCTTCGTCGCCGTCCAAATGATGGCCAACCTGCGTCCGAAACCGAGCCGCAACCTGCCCGGGCGCGGCGGCCTGGGCCTTGCCGGCACCGTCATCGGCACGCTGGCCAGTCTCGCCGCGATGGGCGGCGGGGCGCTTACCGTGCCTTATTTGATCTGGTGCAACGTCCGGCCACATCAGGCGATCGGGACTTCGGCGGCGGTCGGCTTGCCGATCGCCATCGGCGGCACCATCGGCTATGTCTGGAATGGCTGGGGGCATCCCGGCTTGCCAGCGGGCAGCCTGGGGTTCATCTATTTGCCGGCGCTGGCCGTCATCTTGCTCGCCAGCGTATTGGCCGCCCCGCTCGGCGCCCGCCTCGCCCATCGTCTGCCGGTGGTCGTGCTCAAGCGGATCTTCGCGGGGCTGCTCCTGGTGCTCTCGAGCAAAATGCTGTGGAGCCTGTACGGCAGCTGATTGCCGGGTTCAGCGCGCCTTGAACGCCGGTTTGCGTTTTTCCAGAAAGGCAGCCAGTCCTTCCCGGTAATCCTCAGTGTCGAGGAAGGCGAACGAGGCGGCCTTTTCCTCGTCGCTTAACGGTTTTCCATCGAGCAGCCGGCTTATCCACTGCTTGTGCCAGCCGGCGACCAGTGGCGCCCCGGCGCAGATGCGTTTGGCCGTGGCGTAGGCTTCGCTTTCGGTTTCGTCATCGGCAACGACGCGCGTCACCAGCCCTTTGGCGTAGGCCTCGGCGGAAGTCAGGATGCGGCCTTCAAGCAGGATTTCCTTCATGACCGCCGGCCCGGCCAGGCGCAGCAGACCTTCCATTTCGCCGGGGTACATCGAAAATCCCAGACGATTGATCGGTGCGCCAAAACGGGCTGACTCGCCACAGATCCGGAAGTCGCAGACGCCGGCAATTTCCAGCCCGCCGCCAATGCAGGCGCCCTGAATCAGCGCCACGGTCGGATGCGGGCAGTTGTCGATGGCCTGCAGGGCCAAAGCGACCTGGCCGTGATAGTGCAGCGCCTGATCGAGCGTTGCCCGGTCCGTGACGAATTCTTCCAGGTCGCCACCGGCTGCAAACGCCTCGTTACCGGTACCACGGATGACGACGCAGCGAATGCTACGGTCAACCGACAAATTGGCCATATTTTCGGCCAGTTGCCGCCACATGGCGAGATCGATGGCATTGAGTTTGCCGGGATTGTCGAGAACCAGGGTGGCGACTTCACCCTGGACAGAGAGGTTGATCTGGGCCATCGCAGGCATCCGTTACGAAGAAACGCTCGATTATACGAAGGGCGGTGGCGTTTACCATTTGTTGATGTTACGTACAGCATATAAAATGGCTGCGCCAAATTTTAGTAATTATTAATTAGGGGAGACTACAAGCCATGAGCAGCGCGATGTACGAGCGGATGCGGGCCAATCCGAAATTTCAGGAACTCGTCTCGAAGCGGGGACGTTTTGCCTGGACCTTGGCCTTTGTTGTGTTAACCATGTTTTACGGCTTCGTGATGGTCGTTGCCTTCAATCCGGCGGCCCTTGGCCAGCCCGTTGCCGAAGGCTCGATGCTGACAGTCGGCGTTGCCGTTGAACTATTCATGTTCATTTTCTTCTGGACGCTGACGGCACTTTACGTCAAACGCGCTAATTCGGAATTCGACGCCCTGACGCAGGAAATCGTCAAGGAAGCCTGGAAGGAGAACAAATAATGCGACGTATCGCTCAATTCGGCAGCGCCCTCGGTCTCTTCGCCGTTGCCGCTGTGGCATTTGCCGGTGGCCCGCTGGAAGGCGTCACCGAAAAGCAGGCCACCAACTGGCACGCCATCATCATGTTCTGTCTTTTCGTCTCGATGACGATGGGCATCACCTATTGGGCCGCCAGCCGGACCAAATCGACGGCTGATTTCTACACCGCCGGCGGCGGCATCACCGGTTTCCAGAACGGCCTGGCCATTGCCGGCGACTATATGTCGGCGGCCACCCTGCTCGGTCTGACCGCCATGGTCTATAGCAAGGGCTACGACGGCTACATCTACATGCTGGCCTTCTTCGCCGGCTGGCCGATCATCCTGTTCCTGATGGCCGAACGCCTGCGCAACCTGGGCAAGTTCACCTTCTCGGACATCACCGCCTATCGCCTCGACCAGGGCAAGGTGCGCACCATGGCGGCGATTTCCTCGCTCGTCGTGGTCTGCTTCTACCTGATCGCCCAGATGGTCGGTGCCGGCCAGTTGATCAAGCTGCTCTTCGGTCTTGACTACAACATCGCCATCTTCGCCGTCGGCATCCTGATGATGGTCTATGTCACCTTCGGCGGCATGGTCGCCACCACCTGGGTGCAGATCATCAAGGCCTGCATGCTTCTGTTTGGCGGCACCCTGGTCATGTTCCTGGCCTTCAGCCAGTTCGGGTTTTCGTTCCAGACCTTGCTCGAAAAGGCCACCGCCGTTCATACCCTCGGTCCCAAGCTGATGTCTCCGGGCAGCCTGCTGGCCGATCCGGTCACCGCCATCTCCCTCGGCCTCGGCCTGATGTTCGGTACAGCTGGCCTGCCGCACATCCTGATGCGTTTCTTTACCGTGACCGATGCCAAGGAAGCGCGCAAGTCGGTTCTTTACGCTTCCGGCTTCGTCGCCTATTTCTTCAACGTCATCTTCCTGATGGGTCTGTGCGGCATCATCATCGTCGGCCAGAATCCGGAGTTCTTCGAAGGCGGTACGGTCGGCGGCCAAGCTGGTCGGTGGCGGCAATATGGTTGCCATGCACCTGGCCAAGGCGGTGGGCGGCGACATGCTGCTCGGCTTCCTGGCCGCCGTCGCTTTTGCCACCATTCTGGCAGTCGTATCGGGCCTGGCCCTGGCCGGCGCATCCGCCATCTCGCATGATCTCTACGCCCGCGTCATCAAGAAGGGAACGGCGTCCGAAGCATCGGAAATCCGCGTCTCCCGGATCGCCACCATCTGCCTCGGTTTTGTTGCCATCATCCTCGGCATCCTGTTCGAAAAGCAGAACATCGCCTTCATGGTCGGTCTGGCCTTCGGTGTGGCAGCCGCTGCCAACTTCCCGGTGCTCATCCTTTCCATGTACTGGAAAGGCCTGACCACTCGCGGCGCCCTGTTCGGTGGCTATGGCGGCCTGGTTTCCGCTGTCCTCTTCGTGGTCTTCTCGAAATCGGTGTGGGTCGATGTGCTGCATAACGCGGCGCCGCTCTTCCCCTACACCCAGCCGGCGCTGTTCGCCATGCCGATAGCCTTCCTGTTGGCGTACATCTTCTCGAAGACGGATTCGAGCGTGCGTGCCGGTAAGGAAATCGAGGCCTTCGAAGACCAGTATGTCCGTGCCCAGACGGGTTACGGCGCAGCAACTGCCAGCAACCACTAAGCATCCTTGGTTTTGCCCATTAAGCCCTGACGACGAAAGTCGTCAGGGCTTAATCCATTTGATTTTGGCGATTGAGCTGGTTGATGTAGTAGATTTGAGCCACAAAATCGGTAATCCAAAAATCTACCGGCGGAGGAGGCCAGGATGAAGCGGCAAATTCAACCAAGTACCGTCGAACGCATGATGCGAGAGGATGATTTCATCGTCTCCAAGACCAATCCCAAGGGCATCATCACCTACGGCAACCCGATATTCATCGAATTCTCAGGGTATTCGGAAGAGGAGCTTCTCGGCTCGCAACACAATATCGTTCGCCATCCGGACATGCCGCGTGCTGCTTTCCAGTTGGCCTGGGACACCATTCGCGCCGGGAAGGAATTTTTTGCCTACGTAAAGAACATGGCGAAGGATGGCAGTTACTACTGGGTCTTCACCCACATCACCCCGGACTTTGATCAGCAGCACAACATCGTCGGCTATACCTCGGTGCGGCGCTGTCCTAAACGCGATGCGGTCGCCAAGGTCGAACCGGTCTATCGCCTGATGCTTCAGGCCGAACAGAGTGCCGGTCCGCGCGATGCAATCGCTGCCGGCACGGGCGTGTTGCTGGACTTGTTGAATCAGAAAGGAATGAGTTATGAAGAACTCGTCTTTTCCCTTTAGGCGTCTCCTGCTGGCGTTACTCATCGTGGGAGCCGCCGGGTCCGCATTCGTCGCACCCTGGGTCCCGGCAACATTGCTCATGCCCGCGCTGATTCTCTTGTTCTGGCCGGATCGCGTGTCACAGGCGCCTCTACTGGAACTGGACGGTTTGCTCGATCAGGTTGGGCAGGGGCAGGTGGTCGGGCGATTGCCTCATGAATTCGATACGCCGAGGCTGGAGGCGATTCGGATCAACCTCAATTCGGTACTCGATCAAACAGAAACCGCCTTCCGCGAAATCCTGGGTGGCTTGAGTGCCTCTGCCGAGAACCGACATTGGCGCCGCCTGCAAACCACGGGTCTGCACGGTGCATTCAAGAACGTGCTCGAAGAAATGCAGGCGCTGCTGGATAGATGGGGCGCTGCGCAGGAGTCAATTGCCCGGGAGGCACTGTTATCGGAGATATTTTTGCGCTCGGAGCGCGGACTCTCAATGGCAATTGACCATGTCGGGGCTGCCCTCAGAGACGTCGGAGGCCATTCGGAAAACACCCAGGCGCTGGCCGGTGACTTTGCCCGTTCGGCCAGCGACATGGCCGATGCTGCCAACCGCATGTCCGGCGCTCTGGGGGGCGCTCAGACCTCCGCCGAAAGCAGCGTGCATGCGCTGGCCGACCTGAACGTCAAAGCTGACGCTATTCGCCGGTTGACCGGGCATATTGACGCCATTGCCAAGCAGACCAATCTGCTCGCTCTCAACGCGGCCATCGAGGCTGCACGGGCCGGCGAAGCGGGGCGGGGTTTTGCAGTTGTGGCCGATGAGGTACGCAAGTTGGCGGACCAGTCCCTGCGAGCGGCCGAGGAAATCGCGGCAGCCATTTCGGCCGTTTCCGGTTCGATGGAAAGCGTGACTACCCGGATTGCCTCGCTGAACGATTCCGTTTCCGAGGCGCGGGCGACGGCGGATGAATTCGGGCTGAAGCTGACGGTTTCAGCATCGTCGGCGGTCAAGGTGAAGGATTTGTCGGTGACGATCGGCAGCGGTGCGGAATCGATGAGCGATTCAATGCGACTGGTCGCCATGGCGCAGAAAGCGCGCGCTGACGTTACCGCCATTCTGCATGGCGAAGAAATTGATATCGATGGCGTTCACGACATCGAGCGGGAGGCGATAGCTGCCGTCCAGGGGCGTCAGTGGATGAAGGGAGCGGCCGACCGCGATGCGCTGATCGACATCTACGATCGATTGTTCGCCAACATCGAAGGGCAGATGCGATGATGGAACGTTTCCCGGCGAACGTTTAGCCGGAAGCCCCGTCCCGAATCTTGGCCAATGCCTCGCGGCCGGACAGCAGATGGTCGTGCATCATTTTTTCGGCCTTGGCAGCATCGCCAGCCTGCAGCGCAGCCATGATCAGTCGGTGCTCGTCCAGTGACTGTTGCAGGCGGCCCTCGAGCGATAGCGAGTGCAGGCGGGAGAGCTTCAGTACCTTGCGCAGGTCTTGAATGACCGACAGCAACCAGCGGTTACCGGACAGTTCCTGGATTTTTTTGTGGAATTCCTGATTGGACTCGAAGAAGGCGTCAATGCGTCCCTCGCGGGCGGCCGCTTCAAGCTGCTCATGAATATTTTTGAGTGCCGCAATGTCGGCTGGCTTCGCCCGCCTGACTGCTTCTGCGGCGCTGCGCCCCTCCAGAAGGGCCATCAGCGGGAATATGTCGTCCGTATCCTGGCGGGAAATTTCGGTGACGTAGCAACCGCGGCGAGGCCTGAGATCGACCAGCCCTTCAGAGGCCAGAACCTTGAGCGCCTCGCGCAAGGGCGTACGGGAAATGCCGTATTCTTCGGCAATTTTCTGCTCGTCAATCCAGGTTCCCGGGGTCAGTTCGTGGGCGAAGATGCGTTGCCGCAGTCGCTCGGCCACTTCCTGATAGAGCGCGGTAGGTGCGATACGTGTCATGGTTTTGGTG
Source organism: Betaproteobacteria bacterium HGW-Betaproteobacteria-4 (assembly GCA_002840785.1). Taxonomy (GTDB): domain Bacteria; phylum Pseudomonadota; class Gammaproteobacteria; order Burkholderiales; family Rhodocyclaceae; genus Azonexus. Next base: position 40,273 of record PHCH01000023.1, read on the forward strand.
TGATGTGATTGAGCCTGTCGGTACTCGAATCTCGAGGGGTATGTCATGTCTGAAAAGTTCTTTGATTCCAATAACCTGGATGCTTGGGAAAAGGCCGCAGCCAAACAGTCACCGGGTGGCGATGTCGGGAATCTGGTGTGGAATACTCCTGAAGGCCTGGCCGTCAAGGCACTGTATACGAAGGCGGACGTCGCGGATCTTGAGTTTGCCGACACCCTGCCCGGTTTCGCGCCCTATCTGCGCGGTCCGCAACCGACGATGTATGCGGTCAAGCCATGGACCATTCGTCAATACGCTGGTTTCTCCACCGCCGAAGCTTCCAATGCCTTCTACCGCAAGGCGCTGGCCGCCGGCGGCCAGGGCGTTTCAGTGGCTTTCGACCTGGCGACGCACCGCGGTTACGACTCCGATAACGCCCGCGTCACCGGCGACGTCGGCAAGGCAGGCGTGGCCATCGATTCCGTCGAAGACATGAAGATCCTCTTCGACAGCATCCCGCTCGACAAGATTTCCGTCTCGATGACGATGAACGGCGCCGTGCTGCCGATTCTCGCCGGCTACATCGTTGCCGCCGAAGAGCAAGGCGTTAGCCAAGACAAGCTGTCCGGCACCATCCAGAACGACATCCTCAAAGAATTCATGGTGCGGAATACCTACATCTATCCGCCCAAGCCGTCGATGAAGATCATTGCCGACATTTTCGGCTATACGGCGCAGCACATGCCGAAGTTCAACTCGATCTCGATTTCCGGTTATCACATCCAGGAAGCCGGTGCCAATCAGGCCATCGAGCTGGCCTTCACGCTGGCCGACGGCATGGAATACGTGCGTACCGGCGTCGCTTCGGGCATGGACGTCGACACCTTCGCCGGCCGTCTGTCCTTCTTCTGGGCGGTGGGCATGAACTTCTACCTGGAAATCGCCAAGATGCGCGCCGGCCGCCTGCTCTGGGACCGCATCATGACCGGTTTCAATGCCAAGAGCGCCAAGTCGAAGATGCTGCGCACGCACAGCCAGACTTCGGGCTGGTCGCTGACCGAGCAGGATCCGTACAACAACGTCGTGCGCACCACCATCGAAGCGATGGCGGCCGTCTTCGGCGGTACCCAGTCGCTGCACACCAACGCGCTGGACGAAGCCATTGCGCTGCCGACCGAGTTCTCGTCGCGCATCGCCCGCAACACGCAGCTGATCATCCAGGAAGAAACCCACATCACCAACGTCGTCGATCCGTGGGCTGGCTCCTACATGATGGAGAAGCTGACCCAGGACATGGCCGACAAGGCCTGGGGCATCATCGAGGAAATCGAAGCCATGGGCGGCATGACCAAGGCCGTCGAATCGGGCTGGGCCAAGATGCAGGTCGAAACCTGCGCGGCCGACAAACAGGCGCGCATCGACTCCGGCAAGGACGTCATCGTTGGCGTCAACAAGTACAAGCTGGCCAAGGAAGACGCGATCGACATTCTCGATATCGACAACCACGCCGTGCGCGACTCGCAGATCGCCCGTTTGAAGCAGATCCGTGCCACCCGTGATTCGGCCGCGGTTTCTGCCGCTCTGGATGCGTTGACCGCTGCGGCTGAGTCCGGCGAAGGCAACCTGCTCGACCTGACCGTCAAGGCGATGCGCCTGCGTGCCACGGTGGGTGAAGTATCGGATGCGCTGGAAAAGGTCTTCGGCCGTTTCCGCGCCAACAACCAGACCATCTCGGGTGTGTATGGAGGCGTTGTGGAAGGTCAGGAAAGCTGGGAAAAGATCAAGGCCGATGTCGCCAAGTTTGCCGATGAAGAAGGCCGCCGGCCGCGCATCATGATCGCCAAGCTCGGTCAGGATGGTCATGACCGTGGCGCCAAGGTAGTGGCGACCGCTTATGCCGACCTTGGCTTCGACATCGACATGGGCCCGCTCTTCCAGACCCCCGAAGAGGCTGCCCGTCAGGCCATCGAAAACGACGTGCATGCGGTTGGTGTGTCGTCGCTGGCTGCCGGTCACAAGACCCTGCTGCCGCAACTGGTCAAGGCACTGAAGGACCAGGGCGGTGACGACATCATCGTTTTCGCCGGAGGCGTGATTCCGGCCCAGGACTACGACTACCTGTACAACGCTGGCGCCAAGGCTATTTTCGGACCGGGAACGCGGATCGAGGATTCGGCCATCAAGGTGATCGAAGAAATCCGCAAGGCGCGCGGCTAAACCTCGGATGAATCTGGGCGAAGCTTCCGTGCGTGCCAATATCCTGTCTGCTGCCGACCAGTTGCTGGTCGACGGCGTGCTGGCCGGTCAGCGCCGTGCGCTGGCCAAGGCCATCACGCTGATCGAATCGACGCGTCCCGACCATCAGCAGCGCGCCCAGCAGGTGCTCAACGCCATTTTGCCGAGTACCGGCAAGGCGATTCGCATCGGCATTTCCGGCGTGCCGGGGGCGGGCAAGTCGACTTTCATCGAGGCGCTGGGTGTCTGGCTGATCGAACAGGGCAAGAAGCTGGCAGTACTGGCCGTCGACCCTTCATCCTCGGTTTCCGGCGGTTCCATTCTTGGTGACAAGACGCGCATGGAGTTGCTGAGCCAGCGCGAGGAAGCCTTCATCCGGCCCAGTCCGTCGTCAGGTTCGCTTGGCGGCGTGGCAGAAAAATCACGTGAAGCGATGCTCCTTTGCGAAGCCTCGGGCTACGACGTGATCATCATCGAGACCGTCGGTGTCGGCCAGTCGGAAACGACGGTGGCCGGCATGGTCGACATGTTCTGCCTGCTCCAGTTGCCGAATGCCGGCGACGACCTGCAGGCGATCAAGAAGGGCATCGTCGAGATTGCCGACATGGTGATCATCAACAAGGCCGATATCGATCGTCAAGCTACCGCCGTGGTCCGCGCCCAGTGGCGCAACGCCCTGCACATGCTGCGTCCGGCCTCGCCCAACTGGGCACCACCGGTCATCACGCTGTCGGCCTTGCACAAGGAAGGCATTGCCGATTTCTGGGAGCAGGTCGAGAAGTACCAGGCGGCCTTGAAGCCGACCGGTGAATTCGATGCCAAGCGCCAGCATCAGGCCTTGAGCTGGATGTGGCAACTGATCGACTCCGGCCTGCGCCAGCATTTCCGTCATCACCCGCGCGTGCAGGAAAACCTGCCCGCCTTCACCCGATCCGTCGAGGCGGGGCATACGACACCGGCTGCCGCCGCGTATGCGCTGCTCGACTATCTGAAACACTAATCACCCGATCCATTGAGGGAGTTTTCTATGCACGACATCATCCGCCAGCTGGAAAAAAAGCGCGAAATGGCCCGCCTCGGCGGTGGCCAGAAGCGTATCGACAGCCAGCATAAAAAGGGCAAGCTGAGCGCCCGCGAACGTATCGAGCTGCTGCTCGACCCGGATTCCTTCGAGGAATGGGACATGTTCAAGGAGCACCGGTGTACCGATTTCGGTATGGATCAGGCCGAGAAGATTCCCGGTGACGGTGTCGTGATTGGTTACGGTACGGTCAACGGCCGTCTGGTCTTCGTTTTCTCGCAGGATTTCACCGTTTTCGGTGGTTCGCTGTCGGAAACCCACGCCGAGAAGATCTGCAAGGTCATGGATCAGGCCATGAAGGTCGGCGCGCCGGTGATCGGCCTCAACGACTCGGGCGGTGCGCGGATTCAGGAGGGCGTTGCCTCCCTCGGTGGCTACGCCGATGTCTTCCAGCGTAACGTGATGGCCTCCGGCGTCGTGCCGCAGATCTCGATGATCATGGGCCCCTGCGCCGGTGGTGCGGTGTACTCGCCGTCGATGACCGACTTCATCTTCATGGTGAAAGACTCGTCCTACATGTTCGTGACCGGTCCGGAAGTCGTCAAGACCGTGACCCACGAGGACGTGACCGCCGAAGAGCTGGGCGGTGCCATGACCCACACCAGCAAGTCCGGTGTGGCCGACCTCGCTTTCGAGAATGACGTCGAAGCCCTCTCCATGCTGCGCCGCTTCATGAATTTCCTGCCGGCCAACAACCGCGAAAAGCCGCCGGTCACGCCGACCAACGATCCGGTCGACCGCATGGATTATTCGCTCGATACCCTGGTGCCGGACAACGCCAACAAGGCGTATGACATGAAGGAACTGATCGTCAAAGTGGTCGACGACAATGACTTCTTCGAGCTACAGGCCGACTACGCCAAGAACATCATCATCGGCTTCGGCCGCATGGATGGTCATCCGGTCGGTATCGTCGCCAACCAGCCGCTGGTGCTGGCTGGTTGTCTTGACATCAAGTCGTCGATCAAGGCGGCTCGTTTCGTTCGCTTCTGCGATGCCTTCAACATTCCGGTCGTCACCTTCGTCGATGTACCGGGCTTCATGCCGGGCACCACGCAGGAATACGGCGGCATCATCAAGCACGGCGCCAAGCTGCTTTACGCCTACGCCGAATGTACCGTGCCGAAGGTTACCGTGATCACGCGCAAGGCTTACGGCGGCGCCTACGACGTGATGTCGTCCAAGCATCTGCGTGGCGACGTCAATATCGCCTGGCCATCAGCAGAAATCGCGGTCATGGGCCCGAAGGGCGCCGTGGAAATCATTTTCCGCGAGGAAAAGAACGATCCGGCCAAGCTGGCCGAGCGCGAAGCCGAATACAAGGCCAAGTTCGCCAACCCGTTCGTGGCGGGCGCCCGTGGCTTCATCGACGACGTCATCATGCCGCATGCCACCCGCAAGCGTATCGCTCGCTCGCTGGCCATGTTGCGTGACAAGAAACTCGACAACCCGTGGCGCAAGCACGGCAACATTCCTCTGTAAGCGTCAGGGAGAAAAAGGAATATGTTCACTAAGATTCTGATCGCAAACCGCGGCGAAATTGCCTGCCGCGTCATCAAGACCGCCCGCAAGATGGGCATCAAGACCGTCGCCGTCTATTCCGAAGCTGACAAGGATGCCTTGTTCGTCGACATGGCCGACGAAGCCGTCTGCATTGGACCGGCTGCCTCGAAAGAGTCGTATCTGGTTGCCGACAAGATCATCGCTGCCTGCAAGCAGACCGGTGCTCAGGCCGTTCATCCGGGCTACGGCTTCCTGTCGGAAAACGCCGCGTTCTCGCGCCGTCTGGAAGAAGAAGGCATCAAGTTCATCGGTCCGAAGCACTACTCCATCGCCAAGATGGGCGACAAGATCGAGTCCAAGAAGCTGGCCATCGAAGCCAAGGTCAATACCATTCCGGGTTACAACGACGCCATCGCGGGTCCTGACGAAGCCGTCAAGATCGCTCAGGGCATCGGCTATCCGGTCATGATCAAGGCTTCCGCCGGCGGCGGCGGCAAGGGTCTGCGCGTTGCTTACAACGATGCCGAAGCGCACGAAGGTTTCTCCTCCTGCGTCAATGAAGCGCGCAACTCCTTCGGTGACGACCGCGTCTTCATCGAAAAATACGTGCTGGAACCGCGTCACATCGAAATTCAGCTGCTCGGCGACTCTCATGGCAACTACGTCTACCTGAACGAACGTGATTGCTCAATTCAGCGTCGTCACCAGAAGGTAATCGAAGAGGCGCCGAGCCCCTTCGTTGATGCCGAGATGCGCAAGGCGATGGGTGAGCAGGCCGTGGCCCTGGCCCGTGCTGTGAATTACGAGTCGGCCGGTACGGTCGAGTTCGTGGTGTCCGGCGCGACCAAGGAGTTCTACTTCCTGGAAATGAACACCCGCCTGCAGGTGGAGCATCCGGTTACCGAGCTGATCACCGGCCTCGACCTCGTCGAGCAGATGATCCGCGTCGCCTACGGCGAAAAGCTGCCGCTGACCCAGGCCGACGTGAAGATCGACGGTTGGGCCATGGAGTGCCGGATCAACGCCGAAGACCCGTTCCGCGGCTTCCTGCCGTCGACTGGCCGTCTCGTGAAGTTCCAGCCGCCCAAGGAAATCAGCGACGCCAGCGGCACTACTCGTGTCGATACCGGTGTTTACGATGGTGGCGAGATTTCGATGTTCTACGACTCGATGATCGCCAAGCTCATCGTGCACGGCAAGGACCGCAATACCGCCATCACCCGCATGCGTGATGCACTGAACGGTTTCGTCATCCGCGGCATTTCCTCGAATATCCCGTTCCAGGCTGCGTTGATGCAGCACCCGGTATTCCATTCCGGCATCTTCGACACCGGTTTCATCCCCAAGCACTACCCGACGGGCTTCGATGCCTCGATGGTTCCGCACGATGATCCGGCCTTGCTGGTTTCGGTGGCTGCCTATGTTTATCGCGCCTTCACCGACCGTTCCGCCTCTATCTCCGGCCAGTTGCAGGGCCACGAGCGTCTGGTCAGCGACAACTGGATGGTCGTTCGCCTCGATGCCGCCGGTAATCAGCATCATCCGGTCACCGCCCGTCTGGTCGATGGCGGCTATGACATCGAGTACGGCGGTCAGCACTACGAGCTGCGCTCTTCCTGGAAACTCGGCGAGTCGCTGTTCGTCGGTACCTGCAATGGTCAGGCTTTCACGCTGCAGGTCGAGCGCCACAAGACCAAGTACAGCCTGTTCCACTGGGGTACCCGTGCCGACTTCATGGTGATGAGCGCCCGCGCAGCCGAATTGCTGGCGCTGATGCCGGAAAAGCAGGCGCCGGACTTGTCCAAGTTCCTGATTTCGCCGATGCCCGGCCTGCTCCGCGAAGTCGCGGTGACAGTTGGTCAGGAAGTGAAGGCGGGCGAGAAGCTGGCCGTCATCGAAGCCATGAAGATGGAAAACATCCTCAAGGCCGACCAGGACTGCAAGGTGAAGAAGATTTCAGCGGCCGCCGGCGAAAGCTTGACGGTGGATCAGGTCATCATCGAATTCGAGTGATTTGATTTTCGGCCGTTTTTTCCGGTCGACCGTAGCATTCAAGGCCCGCCAAGCAGCGGGCCTTATTTATTGCTTCATCACGGCGTAGCGGACGAAATCGACGCCACGTTCGAGCACTTCGGTCGGCATCAGGTGGCTGAGCGAGGTTCCCTCCAGCGTCACCCCGTTGTGCAGGCGGATGCCGGCAATGCTGGGGACGATCAGCGAGCAGAGGTTGCCATCGCGCAGCAGGAAAACCGGCACCACCGGCGCCGTCTGGCCCGGCGCGGCCGGGCGATTGAGGCGGCCGGCTTCGACACGCTCTTCATACCAGCGCAGATCGGCGGCCAGGGCACCGCCCGGGATGCTTTGCAGTCCGATCATGACGCCGAGGCGGGGCACGCCGAGCGAGGACGAGGCGATCAGGCAGGGCGACTGGCGGCGGGCGCCCTTGCGGTCGGCCGGGCGGATCGCCTTGCCATCGACGAGCAGCCAGTTTTCACTCGGCACGTTGAGTTTCTTGACGGCGGTTGGCATCGTCGACACGCGGTCGAAGCCGAACAGGGCGGTGCGCTGGTGCGCCAGCGATGCGCTGCTGGCCTCCAGCGAGCCGCTTTGGACGAGCATTTCGCCGGTAAAGGCCGCGTAGGCGAATTCGGCCCCGAAGGCCAGCTCGATTTCGCCGATTTCGGTGCTTTGCTGCCGGCTGTGCGATTCCAGGCTGGTCTCGATGTCGTGCAGCAGGCGGATGCAGGCCGCCGGCGAAAGTTCGCGCCCGAGCTTGAGGGATTCGGGCGATTCGCCGGCCTTGAGGGCGGCGATTCTCTGCGCGATCTTGCGGCTGACCCGCGGTACTTCAAGCCAGCGCGGAATGCCTTCCGGCAAGGGGCCGCCGAAGAGCGGACCGAGATCGACCGAATGCCCACGCGGGTCGTCGTCCGGCATGCTCTGGAAGCCGGCCAGTTCGCGCCAGCGGCTCAGCGCCCGGTTGGCGACGGTGAGCTGGGCAGCCGACAGGCGATAGGGGTCAATCAGGCGCAGCATGAAGGCCCAGGCCAGATGGCCGGCGATGCTGGTCTCGACAAGATGCCGGAAATCCGGATCGGGCAAGGCCTGGCGCAGCAGGCCATCGCGTTCGGCCTGGTCGAGGATGGCGATGAGGAGCTGATCGAGTTGGCTCGGGCATTCGCGGGCGGCCAGGAAATGACAGTATTGCGCCATGCGGAAGGCGCAGGCGGCGCGGTGCAGCGGTTTCGTCTTGTCGGCCGGCGAAAAGTGGGGCGCCAGGCGCAGATAGGCCGTTCCGAGACGCAGCCACAGGCGCTGGGCGACCTCGAAGGCGCGCTGGTCGTCGTCGAGCATGGGGAGCGCTTTGCGGGTGTATTGCGGCTCGATGATCTCCTGGCCGGGTACGGCAGCCGTCCGCATCAGGTCGAGCAGTTCGATGGCGACGGGCGGCGGCAGCGAGGAGGCTTCGATGCCTTCGATCTGCAGACTGATGGCGGCCAGCATGTGCATCGGCTGGGTTTGTGGCTGGCTGGCCAGCCAGGCTTTGGCCGAGGCCAGGTCGTTGAAGGCCAGGGCTATGTTCTTGCGCGGTTCGGGCAGTGTTAACCAGTGCATGGTCGCTCCTTCCGGAGTAAGCTGAAGTGATGAGCGGATTTGAACATTATGATCGCGAATTGCGCGATCTTGACAACGAGATTCACCGGTATGCGGCGGTTTGTGGCGTCAATCTGGCCAATCGTCACGAAGTCGATGCCTGCTTGCGCAATCACCATGCCGGCTGGGCCGACGACAAGGCGCGCGAATCGCTGCATGGACTGCTCATCCTGCGCATCAAGCTCGAGGCCGAGATGATCGCCCTTGGCTTTTCGCCGCCACCGCTGGTTCGGCCGGCAGCCGGGCAAAATTCCTAACTGACACTGATCGCGGTGACCGGGCAGGGCGCGACGCAGGCGCCGCAACCGGTGCACGTTTCAAGGTCGATTTCGGGTAGCGGGTTGCCACCCTGTCGTGGCGCAAAACGGATGGCGCGGACATCACAGAAATCGCCGCAGACGCGGCATTCGACGCCGTGCTGCGGCAGGCAGCTGGCACCGATGGCGGCCCGGTAGGGCCAGGCGGCTTGCTCCGGATCGTTACGAACCAGCGCTTTGGGTTGGCAACTAGCCAGACAGTCGGCGCAGAAAGTGCATTCGCCGGCGCTGAAATCGACGGTCGGGTAGCCGCCGTCGCCGCTGACCAGAATGTGCGTCGGGCAGGCTTTGAGGCAGTCGTTGCAGCGCGTGCAATGGTCGACGAATGCTGGCTCGGGGAGTGCCCAGGGCGGGCGAATTTCGGCCTTGGGGCGAGGTCGACCGCGGAAGAAAGCGCGGCGGGACAGGTCGACCATGATTTTCCGGCTACTTGGCGGCTCTCATTTTGGCCAGGCCGCTTTGCAGCATCTGGTCGATTTCCGAACCCGGCTCGACCTGCGGCAGCAGGGCTTCCCAGTAGGCGATGCCCTTTTTGTTCTGACCCGCCTCCATGGCCGCGGCGCCGGCCAGGAACAGGCTGTGGCCGTGATTGGGATTGATCTTGAGGGCCTGCTCGATGAGCTGGATGGCCTTGCCGGTGATGCCCTTGCCGTTGGCCATGGCGATCGTTTCGGCGTAGCTGGCCAGCTGGTCGGGATCGTCGCCGATGCCCTTCTCGGCATGGCTGTAGGCGTCGACAGCTTCGGCGTAGCGGCCCATCGATTTGTACGAGCGGGCGAGCATGAGCCAGCCCGGGATGTTGTCGGGGTCGGCCTTGAGTTTTTCGGCCAGGCTGGCAACCATCTCGTTGATCTTTTCCGGGGTCATCTCCTGCGGCGCGGCGGTTTGTACCGGGTCGAGCGCGGTCGGATTGCCGAGGATGCCGTAGCCGAGCAGGCCGAAAATGGGCAGCAGGACGAGGATGGCGATGGCCATCTTGCGGCTCGGGCCGTGCGTGGCCTGGGCGGCCAGCGCGGCGTCGGCCGGCTCGACTTCTTCGAGCAGGCGGCGCTGCAGCTCGTGCCTGGCTTGTTCGAAATCGGCTTCGGCCAGCGAGCCGTCCGATTTTTCACGGACCAGTTCGGCCAGCTGGTCGCGGAAGATGGCGACGTTGGCTTCCTTGCGGTCGGCCTGGCTTTTCGGGGCGCGCAGGCCGAGCCAGAGCGGGGGCAGGATGAAGGCGGATACGACCACGATCAGGAGGACGGCAAAAACGGAAAACAGGTTCATTTCGGTTCGATTTCCTTGAGCAGCGCATCGGCGCGGCTGGTCTCGTCAGCCGACAGCGGCTGGTCCTCGGCGATGACGCGGGTGGCGCGCCGGCGCAAGTAGCGCAGCAGGATGAAGAGGCCGAGCAGCATGAGGGCGACCGGGCCGCCCCAGAGGAGCAGCGTGATGGCCTTGAGCGGCGGGCGATAGAGGACAAAATCGCCGTAGCGGACGACCATGAAATCGACGATTTCCTGGTCGGTCTTGCCATCCTTGATCATGGTCCGGACTTCGCGGCGCAGGTCCTGGGCCAGCTCGGCATTGGAGTCGGCGATGGTCTGGTTCTGGCAGACCAGGCAGCGCAGTTCTTCGGAAAGCTTTTGCAGGCGCTTTTCGGCCACCGGGTCGGCGGCCGTGGCGGCTTCGGTGGCGGCATCGGCGAATGCTACGGTCGACCCGAAAAAAGAGCCAAAAATGAAAAGGGCAATCAGGATGCGGCGCTTCATTTGTTCAGCTCGGCAAGCAGCGGCATGATCTTCTGGGCCAGGACATCGGGCGAAATCGGCCCGGTGTGCTTCATGCGGATAATGCCGGCCTTGTCGATGACGTAGGTTTCCGGGACGCCATAGACGCCGTAGTCGATGCCGACGCGGCCGTCGATATCCATGACCGTCAGCGTGTACGGGTTGCCGTGCTGGGCCAGCCACTGCTCGGCGCGCTGGAAGGCCAGCTTCTTTTCTTCATCGGCCGGCATCTTGCTCATGTCGAAATTGCCGTCGCCGCGCACTTCCTTGTAATTGAGTCCGACCAACGGGACGTTGGCGTTCTTCGAGAATTCGACGAGCACCGGGTGCTCGGCGCGGCACGAAACGCACCACGAGGCCCAGACGTTGAACAACCAGACCTTGCCCTGCATGTCCTTGGGGCCGAGCGTCTTGTCCGGCGTGGCCAGGATGCTCAGGTTGAAGGCCGGGGCCGGCTTGCCGACCAGAGGCGACGGGACGTCACGCGGGTTGAGGCCGAGACCGACGGCGAGCAGGGCGACGAGGGCGGCAAAGGCGCCGAGGATCCAGAAATAACGGTTCATGCGTGTTGGCTTCCAGCCGGGGTTTGAACAGCGGACGAGGCGCGGGATTTGGCGCGGTAACGGCGGTCGAGCATGGCCAGCAGGCCGCCCAGCGCCATCAGCACGCAACCGCCCCAGATCCAGTCGACGAAGGGTTTGTAGTAGACACGGACGGCCCATTCGCCCTCCGGCCGCTCGCGGTCGATCGGCTCGCCGAGCGAGACATAGACGTCGCGCAGGATGCCGGCGTCGATGGCAGCTTCGGTCATCGGCATGCCGGACGACGCGTAGTTGCGCTTTTCCGGTTTCATTTTCAGGCGAAATTTCCCGTCGACCGTAAGATCGAAGTCGCCCTGCGCCGCCACGTAGTTCGGCCCCTGCACTTCGCGGACGCCATTGAACACGAAATGGTAGCCGGCCACATCGACGCTATCGCCGGGCGCCATCTTGACGTCCTTTTCATCCTGGAAGCTGCTGACCATGGTCACGCCGACAACAAAAACCGCGATGCCGAAGTGGGCGACGCACATGCCGACGAAGCTGCGCGGCTGCTTGAGCGCCGCGCTCAGGAAGGACTGGCCGGCGCGCGTGTTCTGGACGCGTTCGATGAAGGCGGCCAGTGTCGTGAAAGTAACCCAGGCGGCGAGCAGGATGCCGAGTGCAGTCAGCGCCGTCCATTGGCCATAAAGCAGCGGCAAGGCGATGGCGACGACAACGGCGGCGAGCAGCGCCCAGCGCACGGCGCGGGTGATTTCCGTCAGCGAGGCGTCCTTCCAGCGGGCGAAAGGCGCGACGCCCATGAGGAAGAGCACCGGCGCCATGACCGGCACGAAGACGGCATTGAAATACGGTGGCCCGACCGAAATCTTGCCAACGCCGAGCGCGTCGATAAGCAGCGGGTAGAGCGTGCCGAGCAGCACGGTGGCGCAGGCGACAACCAGCAGCACGTTATTGGTGAGCAGGAAGGATTCGCGCGACACCAGGCCGAAGCGGCCGCCCAGGCCAACCTTGGGCGCCCGCCAGGCGAACAGGGCGAGCGAGGTGCCGATGACGGCAACGAGGAAGATCAGGATGAAAATGCCGCGCCGTGGATCGGTGGCGAAGGCATGGACCGAGGTCAGCACGCCGGAGCGAACGAGGAAGGTGCCGAGCAAGGACAGCGAGAACGCCGAGATCGCCAGCAGCACCGTCCAGTTCTTGAAGCTGCCGCGTTTTTCGGTAACGGCCAGCGAATGGATCAGCGCCGTGCCGACCAGCCAGGGCATGAACGAGGCGTTTTCGACTGGGTCCCAGAACCACCAGCCGCCCCAGCCCAGTTCGTAATAAGCCCACCACGAACCCATGGCGATGCCGAGGGTCAGGAAGCACCAGGCGGCCATCGTCCACGGCCGCGACCAGCGCGCCCAGGCGGCGTCCAACTGGCCGGAAAGCAGGGCCGCGATAGCGAAGGCGAAGGCGACCGAGAAACCGACGTAGCCCATGTAGAGCAGCGGCGGGTGAATGACCAGCCCGAAATCCTGCAACAGCGGATTCAGGTCGCGCCCTTCGGCCGCAGCCGGCAACAGGCGCTCGAACGGGCTGGAAGTGATCAGGATGAAGAGCAGGAAGCCGAAGGCAACCAGACCGAGGGTGCCGAGGACACGGGCCACCATCGTTTCCGGCAATTGCTTCGACAGCATGGCGACGCCAAAGGCCCACCAGGTCAGCATCAGCATCCACAGCAGCAGCGAACCCTCATGGCCGCCCCACACCGCGGCGACGCGATATTGCAGCGGCAGCAGCGAATTGGAGTGCTGGGCGACATAGACCACGGAGAAGTCGTTGGTCACGAAGGCCTGCGTCAGGCAGGCGAAGGAGAAAGTGACGAGCAGCGCCATGGCTGAAGCCGCCGGACGGGCGACGGCAACCCAGGCCATGCGGTTCTGATGGGCGCCGATCAGCGGCAGGGTGCCGAGGATCAGGGCGACCAGCGCGGCGAGGATCAGGGCGAAATGACCGAGTTCGGGAATCATGCTCAGTAGCTCGCTTTCGGGCTGTCGCCGGAGGATGAGGGGGAAACATGCTTGCTGGCAGCGCGTGCCTGGGCGTCGTCGACGGCCTTGGCGGCTTCCGGCGGCATGTAGTTTTCATCGTGCTTGGCCAGCACTTCGGTGGCCATGAAGGCGCCTTCAGTGTTCAGCTTGCCCTGGGCGACGGCGCCTTTGCCTTCCTTGAAGAGGTCGGGGAGGATGCCCTTGTAATGCACCGGGATTTCCTTTTCGGTGTCGGTGATCGCGAAGCTGATGGTCACGCCATCGGCCTGGCGCTGGATGCTGCCATCCTTGACCAGCCCGCCGATGCGGAACAGCTTGTCCTTGGGCGCCTTGCCGGCAGCCACTTCGGTCGGCGTGATGTAGAGGGCGATGTTGCTGTTCAGGGCGTTCAGAACCAGCGCCGCGATGATGCCGATGATGGCGAGCGCGCCGCCGATCAGGGCGAGTTTCTTGTGACGGGATTTCATTCTGCGGTGTTCCTTGTTTCGGCGCGCAACTGGCGCTTGAGGCGAGCGATGGTGGTCTTTCGATTGCGGGCGACGACGATCGGTTCAATGGCCATGATCAAAACCGTGGCGCCGAACGAGCCCCAGACGTAAAAGCCGTAGCCGCCCATGGCGATGAAGTCGGAAAAACTGTTCCAGTGGATCATTTTTCGTCTCCTGCCTTGCCCAGTAATTCAGCCTTGACCCAGTCGGTGTGCCGCTCGCGTTCGAGCATGATGGTCCGCACCCGCATCAGCGCGATGGCAATCGAATACATCCAGAAGCACATGGCCATGAGCAGCATGCCCCACAGCATGGTGGTGGCCATCGACGACTTGGCGAGATTGACGCTGGAACCCTGGTGCAGGGTGTTCCACCATTTGACCGAGAAATAGATGATCGGGATGTTGACGACGCCGACCAGCAGCAACAGGCCACCGGCCTTGTCGGCCCGGCGCGCATCGTCGATGGCGGCAGTCAGCGCCATGTAGCCGATGTAGAGGAAAAGCAGGATCAGTTCGGAAGTCAGGCGGGCATCCCAGACCCACCAGGCACCCCACATCGGTTTGCCCCACAGGGCGCCGGTGAGCAGCGAGAGGAAAGCCATGAGTGCGCCGGTCGGCGCCAGGGCCTGCGCCATCATGCCCGACAGCCGGGTGTTGAAGGCCAGCCCAATGGCCGCCCAGCCGGCCATGACGAGATAGATGAACATCGACATCCAGGAAGCCGGGACGTGGATGAAGATGATCCGGTAACCCTCGCCCTGCTGAAAGTCGGTCGGCGCGACGAGCATGCCGAGCCACAGCCCGGCGAGGCCGAAAACGATCGAGACAGCGACGAAGTAGGGAATCAGCGCGCCGGCGAACGGATAAAACGTGGCCGGCGACGCGAAGCGGTAGAGATTGAAGCGATCTTTCATTCGAGGGCGATCTTCAAGGCAGCGGCCGATGCCCAGGGGGCAAAGCCAAGTGAGGCAAAGGTAAGTGCAGCGAGCAATGACAAGTGACCTTCTCCCCCGAGCCCGGACACCGTCGCATCTACTGCGCCAGCGCCGAATATTAGCACCGGGATGTAGAGCGGCAGAACAAGCAATGACAACAGCACGCCGCCGCCGCGCAAACCCATGGTCAGCGCCGCGCCGATGGCGCCGATGCCGGACAGCGCCGGGGTGCCGATCAGGATGGCGAAGGTCAGCACGATCAGGGCGTCGGTGGATAGATCGAACTGGATGCCGAGGACCGGGGCGATCAGGGCCAGCGGCAGACCGGAAACCAGCCAGTGAGCAATCACTTTTCCGGTAACGACCAGCCCGAGCGGGTGTGGTGCAAGGGCGAGTTGTTCGAGCGTGCCGTCGCGATGATCGTCGGCAAACATTCGCGGTAGAGACAGCATGGTGGCGAGCAAGGCGGCGACCCACAGGACGCCGGGCGCCAACTTGCGTAAAAGCTCAGGCTCCGGTCCGATGCCGAGCGGGAAGAGGCTGACGACGATGATGAAGAAAAACAGCGCCGACACGATGTCGGCCTGGCGGCGCATGGCCAGCTTGAGGTCGCGGCCGATGACCGCAGCAATGATCCGGAACATCAGGAAAGCCGCAGCTCGCGCACGGTACCGGCCGGGATGTCGACCAGCTGGTGCGTTGTCATGACGGCCAGACCGCCGCGTTGCAGGTGGCCGGAAATGATGCCGGCCAGCCAGTCGACCGCAGCAATATCGAGGGCGACGAAAGGTTCATCGAGGATCCACAGCGGCCGCTTTTCCTTGACCAGGCGAGCCAGCGCGACCCGGCGCTTCTGGCCCTGCGAGAGGTATTTGCAGGCCAGATCCTCGCGCCCGGCCAGGCCGACCTGTTCGAGTGCATCCAGCGCGTCATCTTCGGACAAGGCTTCGTCGGCCAGATGGGCTGAGGCGAGGAGATTTTCCAGCGGGGTCAATTCTTCCTTGATGGCGTTCAGGTGACCGAGATAGCACAGGTCGGCGCGGAATTCGTCGGACTTGATCGACTCGCCCTTCCAGCGGATTTCGCCGGTTTCCGGCGGCAACAGGCCGATCAGCATGCGCAGCAGACTGGTCTTGCCGGAACCGTTCTTGCCCTGCAGGTAAAGCAGCTCTCCAGCCTCCAGCTTGAAGCCGAGGCCTGCGAACAGGCGGCGCTCGCCGCGCACGCATTCCAGATTGTCAGCTTCAAGCATTAGGGGGAAAACCGAAAGAAATCAGGCACAAATTATGGACGCGCAAGTTTAACGGCAGATTAACGGGAATCAAATAAACGCCAACAAGAAAAACGGGGGCGCCAGCGTTGCTCGACGCCGTGCGGGGGCTCCGTTCGCCGGCCTATCGCTTGCTGGTCTGAGTGTTCATCAGCACTTCGGCCTGAATGTGCTGGATGCACTCGGTCAGCTTGGCGTTCTGCTGTTCGAAGGCCTGTTTCAATGCCTCGATGGCGCCGTTTTCGCCGGTATCGTGACATTGACGTAGCTGGCTGCCGAGATCGTGCAGCTTTTCGTGCAGGTCTTCGATCATGCGGAAGGCGTCGGCGCCGGCATAGCGTTGGCCGTCCTGGCTGTAGTACCAGCGGCCGAAACGGCATTGATGGTGGTCGAGTTCGGGCGGACGGATGGCCCCGGTGGTGTCGTCGAGGTAGGCATACAGCGATTTTCTCCAACGGCTGTGGTCGACATCGGCGATCAGCATGGGCAAATCCTCGTGTGACCACTTGAAGGCGGTGGCCAGACCCCACAGTTCATCCGGCGTGAATTGCCGGATCCATTCCGGCAGAAGCGCCGCCGGCATCGGGTGGGCGATGCCGAAGCCCTGCGCCATGTCGCAGCCGAGGAGCAGGAGGACGAGACCGTGCTCGACGGTTTCCACCCCTTCGGCGATGACCTGCCGGCGGAAAGCCTGGGTCAGCCCGATGACGCCTTCGACGATGGCCAGGTCGTCGGCGTCGTCGAGCATGTTGCGGATGAAGGACTGGTCGATCTTGAGCACGTCGGCCGGCAACTGGCGGAAGTAGGTCAGCGACGAATAGCCGGTGCCGAAATCGTCGAGGGCGAAACTGACGCCGAGGCGCCGGCATTCGCCGAACAGTTCGGCGACATTGGCCATATCTTCAAGCGCCGCGGTTTCGAGCACTTCAAGCTCGATCAGGCCGGGGGCCAGGTTCGGGTGGGCGGCGAGCAGTTCGGCCAGGCGCCGGGTAAAGCCTTCATGCTGCAGGTGCTTGCCGGAAATATTGATGCTGACCGGCAGGTCGACGCCCTGGGCATGCCAAGCTTCCATCTGGCGCAGGGCTTCCTGGATGACCCAGTCGCCCAGTTCGACGTCGAGTTCGCTGTCCTCGATGACGGGCAGGAAGCGGCCGGGGAGGAGCAGGCCTTCCTCAGGGTGTTGCCAGCGGATCAGCGCTTCAGCGCCGGTGACACGGCCCTTGCGCATGTTCACCTTGGGCTGGAAATAGAGCTCGAATTCGCCGCGGGCCAGACCTTCCCGGATGCGCAGGAGTTCCTCGCGACGAACGCGGGTACGCCGGTCGTTTTCCGGGTCGAACAGGTGATGGCGATTGCGTCCGCCCTGCTTGGCGGCATACATCGCCTGGTCGGCGTGGCGCAGCAAAGTGTCGGCATCGGAGCCGTCGTGCGGGTAGAGGGTGACGCCGATACTCGCCGAAATGGTGATGTTGTGCTCGGAGACGCGGAAGGGCTGGGTCAGCGCGCTGATGATGCGGCTCACCGCGTAGTCGCATTCGTGCAGGTCGGCGAGGTTGGAAACGAGCAGGACGAACTCGTCGCCGCCCAGGCGTGACACCGTATCGCCGGCGCGGACGCAGGTCTTGAGACGCTGGGCGACTTCGATGAGCAGGAAATCGCCGGCCGAGTGGCCGAACTGGTCGTTGATCGGTTTGAAATTGTCGAGGTCGAGGTAGCAGATGGCCAGCATCTTGCCGCTGCGCTCGGTCTGCGCCATGGCCAACTGAAGCCGGTCGCCGAGTAGCATGCGGTTGGGCAACTGGGTCAGCGCATCGTAATGGGCGAGGTGCTCGAGGCGCTGCTGGTGCTGCTTGATGACCGTGATGTCGGAAAAAATGGCGACGAAATTGGCGATCTCGCCGTT
>PHCH01000024.1 GCA_002840785.1 Betaproteobacteria bacterium HGW-Betaproteobacteria-4
ACCCGGCCTGTCGTCCTCCAGTCTATCTGCCCAAGCCAGCCCCCCCGCCGGCGGTCAAACCGGGCACCTACCGCGCCAGCGGTTTAGTCCAAGGCCGAATTGCTCGCTTAGGCTTTCCGGCAGCTTTCAGAAACCGGCCGTTGAACCTCGACACTTTCGAACGTCGCCTTTGGGCACCGAAGCGACGCTCGGGCTGGACCAATATCAAGTGTCACTCTCTATCGCATTGCACAATATATAATTCCATTAGCTTTCAATGCCCTATATTTCCCGTATTCTGAAACAACCCACTTGTTTGGAGTCAATAGCACGGATTAACTCAATGGCGGCTGGTGAAACGACTGTTGGGTCTACCCCTGCGAGCGGGTGATGCGACGGTGACGGAAATTTCTGGGGTTCCGGCTTACAACCCCTGACAGCGACTTCCATCTTCCATCATCGCTATTTCAC
Source organism: Betaproteobacteria bacterium HGW-Betaproteobacteria-4 (assembly GCA_002840785.1). GTDB lineage: Bacteria > Pseudomonadota > Gammaproteobacteria > Burkholderiales > Rhodocyclaceae > Azonexus. The sequence goes on from PHCH01000024.1 coordinate 451, forward strand.
TGTCCGTATGCCCCCAGATAGCATCCGGTCAGAGCAGGACATGCCGCGCTTCTGTGAAGTATCCATGCACTAGCTGTTCAATACGAGCGTCAATCATCTCGTCAGGGCGCTTACCGTTTGGGCATGCCAGCCTCGGAGTTGTTCCAAACAATCGACAAATCAGCGGGCGTTCTGTGTAGGTTGTGCAACCTGTTTCACCCAGATATGTGCAATTCAGCGCATCGAAGGCAGTTGATCGCTTTTCCTCGCTGACCATCGGAAGTCTCGCCATCTCATAACTGGAAGCCGTTACAGGTCCGCAGCAATCGTGGCAACCTGGCTCGCACTCAAATTCGGGGATATGCCGCCGAAGAAAACGGATTTTCTGGCTATTACGGGTCATACCATTGATTCTGGTGAGATTTCCAAACCGTCTAGGCAAGCATACTTATGCATCGCTGGATAACCCGATGGACGACAGAAAGGATCGTTTGACGTAATCCAGCTTTTTGCTCCGCTCGAATTTCCGGGCAAATTTTTCAAAATCGAGGCCGACACTTTTGCCTAGTAACTTGGCTCGTCCATGGACAGTCTGCCAACAAGGTTCAAAATCTGGTTGGTTGAAGGCAAGCGCAACGTGGTTGTCATCACGACCAACCGGCACTGCGAGCGTTCGTTTGCTGAAAATATCACTGAGCATTTTAAAGTGGGCCATTTTTTCTTCCCTCAGCCCCGCCATGTTCGAGACGATCAGCCCGTTGTCCGCGAGCAAACGGCGCAAGTTCTCGTAGAACTCCCGGTTGCAAACTGAGCTTGCAAAGCCATGTTTATCGAATGCATCGGTGGCGATCACATCGTAGTTTGAATGGCAAGAAGCGACATATTCGGCTGCGTCGCCCAGCATCACCTGGAAACGCTCACTATTTTCTGGAATTTTGAATTCATTCCTGAAGGCCAGAACATGCGGATTGATTTCAATGACGGTAATTTTTGTATCCGGCAAATGCTGGTAGCAAAACTTGGCCAGAGACCCACCGCCCAAGCCAAGCATCAGGATGCTTTTGGGATGCGGCTGAAAGAGCAGAAAACTCATCATTTTCCGCGTATAGGCTAGTTCCAGCGAGTTTGGCTTGCTCACCCGCATGGCGCTTTGCACGAACGCAAATGAAAAATAGAGCGAGCGTGAATACCCATCATCGACGACATAGGGCTTTTCGTATCGGCCACCCAGCAGGCGATTGACCAGGGTAGGCTGATCAGTCTCCGGAGGTTCCAAAACCTTGACCACCCCATTATCAAAAGCAAATGGACTCGGAATTGACAAGATATGTGGTTGGAATGATTTCAAGGCAAGCTTTTGTGAAGTAATGATGATCGAGCGTCCGCAATCGCCTATTTGCCTTGGACGATTGGATGGCCATAGCGCAGACGAACAGCCGTCAGAATGCCTTTCAGCAGCTCTATGGGCGGTGGCGGGCACCCATGGATAAAGTGATCAACCGGCAGAATTTTGCCAACCCCGCCACAGCAGGCGTAGTTCTCGCCAAAAATACCGCCGTTGATGGTGCAATCGCCCACCGCGACGACTATTTTGGGCGCAGGCATCGCGTCATACGTTCGCTTCAGCGCCATCGCCATGTTTCTGGATACAGGCCCGGTCACCAGTAGCATGTCGGCGTGGCGCGGACTGGCGACAAACTTGATGCCCAGCCCTTCCAGGTTGTAGTAGAGATTGTTGGTCGCGTGGATTTCCAACTCGCAGGCATTGCAGGACCCCGCATCGACCTCGCGGATGGTCAGCGAGCGGCCAAGAACTTCCAGGATTTCATTCCGTAGGCGATGCGCCGGCAAGAGAAAGTCCGAGCCCAAGTCGGGCGCGGGTTCAGTGCAAATCCCCTGTTTGCCAATTTGAAAGAGTGTTTTCAACATCAGAGATCAGGCCCCGCATAACTGAGATTGAAGGATTTGTTGATCAAGGGAAAGTCCGGAACAATATTGCCAATCACTGCATGCTCCAGGACGGGCCAATTTTGCCAGGATGGATCATGACAATGGCAGCGCTGGATCTTCTCACCATCGGACTCCAGCGCGACAAATACCTCACCTCGCCATCCCTCGATCCAACCCGCACCCAGCTTTGTTTCGGCGACAGCTTCCAGTGGTACAACAATTTCACCCGGGGCCAGTTCGGTAGCGAAGAGCCGGATCAGCCGCAGTGATTCGGCGATCTCATCGAAGCGCACGGTTACCCGGGCCGCCACATCACCATTCCGGTGCACCGCTTTCTTGAAATCATGGCCGCCATAGGGCGCCATGCCGAAGTCGGCCCGAAGATCGACGGGAATACCGCTGGCTCGCCCGGCAAAGCCATTCAGGCCGAGCGTCGTCGCCAGTTCCTTGGTGACTCGCCCAGTTGCAATGAAACGATCCTGAAGTCCGGCATGGTTTTCATAAATCGCGCGGAGGTTTTTGACCTCTTTTGCAATCCCTTGGCATTGAGTAAGCAACTCGGAAATTCCGGTATTTTCGAGGTCGACCGCAACACCACCGGGAATGACCACATCCATCAGGAGGCGGTGACCAAACAGGTGCTGATTGAGGCGCAACCAATCCTCCTTGAGGCGCATGAACTGGGTCAGCCCGAAGGTAAAAGCCGCATCATTGGCCAGCGCACCCAAATCGCCGAGATGGTTGGCAACCCGCTCGCGTTCCAGCAGCAGGGCTCTTAACCAGCGGGCTCGCGCCGGTGTTCGGGTATTGCAAATGCTCTCCAGTGCCATGCAGTAAGCCCAGGAAAAGGCTACCGTCGAATCGCCGGAAACCCGACCGGCCAGGCGATAGCCATCTTTGGCCGGCATTTCTTCAAACCGTTTGTCGATCCCTTTATGCTTGTAGCCAAGCCGTTCTTCCAGGCGCAGAACCTTCTCGCCGACCACCGAGAAACGGAAGTGGCCCGGTTCGATGATGCCGGCGTGCACAGGCCCCACCGCGATTTCGTGTACGCCGTCGCCCTCGACGCGAACAAAGGGGTAATCCTGGAGTTCGCAGGCCGGGAAGGCTTCCTTTCCGGTCACTTCGTGACGGAGCGGGAAATAGTCGGCAGGCCAGGCGCCGTGATTTAGCCAGGGTCGGCGATCTTCCATCGCCTCGGCAACGAGGCCCAGCAGGTCGGCAATGGTTCGCTGCATACGGTTGGCGTAAGGGAAGCTGGCAGAAATATCCGGATAGCTCTCCCCTTGCTGACCAAGCCGCAGTTCCAGGCACAGTAAGCCTTCCGCGGTGGCATAGGCCGCAGAGATGACGTAGCCACCGGCCTTTCTAACACGTCGGTCACTGCCCCATAAACTAACCAGGCGACCACCGCTGGCCGCCACAGCGTGGGCGACTTCCTGCCAGTCACTAACCGGGCAAGTGGCTCTCCAGATTGGCACCGGTGTCGCCAACCTTTCCGGTTCGAACGTGAAATCAGCGATCTGCATTATTGGCCTCCGATCAGGCGTGCTGCCTGCAGATACCAGTCGTTGAGATACGGCGGAATGTAAAAGCCGAGCATCAATCCCAGCCCAAGGTGAACGAAGACGGGGACCAGGGCGGGTGGATGGGCCAGCGGTTTGACAGAAGTCACCCCAAAAACCATCGGCTGGACCCGGCTGAAGATCGCCGCAAAGGAAATTCCCAAGGCCAGCAGCAGCAAGGGCGTCGCCCAAGGCAAGTCGCGCATGGCCGTGGTCAGGATCAGAAACTCACTGGCAAATACGCCGAAGGGCGGCATGCCGAGAATGGCCAGCGAACCCAGCATCAAGCCCCAGCCGACGGTCGGGCTGACCTTGATCAAGCCGCGAATGTCTTCCATGAGCTGAGTGCCAGCCTTTTGCGTGGCGTGACCAACCGAAAAGAAGATCGCCGACTTGACTAGGGAATGCAGCGTCATGTGCAGCAGGCCGGCAAAATTGGCAATCGGACCACCCATACCAAATGCGAAGGTCATTAACCCCATGTGCTCGATGGAGGAATAGGCAAACATCCGTTTGACGTCCTTTTGCCGGAACAGGAAAAAGGATGCGGCAACGACGGAGAGCAGTCCGAAACCGATCATCAGTTCACCGGCAAACTGACTTTGCAGCGCCCCGTCGGTTAGGATCTTGCAACGCAGGACGGCGTAGAGCGCAACGTTCAGCAGCAAGCCGGAAAGCACGGCAGAGATCGGTGTCGGGCCTTCGGCGTGAGCATCAGGTAACCAGTTATGCACGGGAACCAGCCCGACCTTGGTGCCATAACCCAACAGCAGAAAGACGAAGGCCAGTGAAATGATGGTTGGATTGAGCTGGGTTTTGACGGCATCCAGGTTGGTCCACAGCAGCGCATCAACACCGTCTGGAATCACCCGGTCGGCGGCCATGTAAAGGAGGATGGTGCCGAACAAGGCTTGGGCAATACCGACGCCGCAGAGGATGAAGTATTTCCAGGCGGCTTCAAGGCTGGCCGGGGTGCGGTAAACGGAAACCAGCAGCACCGTGGTCAGCGTTGCGGCCTCCATGCTCACCCAGAGCGTGCCCATGTTATTGGTGGTCAGGGCGACCAGCATGGTGAAAGCGAAGAACTGATACATGCTGTGATAGAGCCGCATGCGCCCGGGGGTCATTTTTCCGTGATCCTGTTCGACGCGCATGTAAGGGCGCGAGAAGATCGATGTGGTCATGCCGACAAAGGCCGTCAAGGTGACCAGAAAGACGTTAAGTGGATCAATGAAAAACTGTTTTTCCAGCGCAAACAACGGGCCATCAGCGATGATCTGTACCGTCAATACGCAGGACGCAATAAAGCTCCCGGCGCTGAAGGCGACATTGACGTCCCGCGCATAGCTGCGATGCCCGATCAAGGCGAGGACGACGCCACCAAGCAGAGGAGTGCCGAAAACAAAATAAAGCGGATTCATTCTGTTCAGTCTTCCTTGAGCTTTTCCAGGTGGCGGATATCCAGGCTGTCGAACTGCTCCCGGATCTGGAACATGAAGACGCCCAGAATGAGAATGCCGACCAGCACGTCGAGCGCGATACCCAGTTCAACCACCATCGGCATGCCATACGTCGCGGAAGTCGCGGCCAGAAACAGGGCATTCTCCATGGCCAGGAAGCCGATAACCTGGGGTACCGCCTTGGCCCGGGTGATCATCATCAGGAACGAGAGAAGAATGCACGCCAGAGCGATACCCAAAGTGCCATGAGCCACGGTGTCGGAAAATTTCGCGATGGGCAGTGCGACATTGAAGGCGAAGACCACCAGGATGATCCCGATAATCATCAGGGTCGGGATATTGAACAAGGTTTCAATGTCCCAACGAACGTTGAGCCGGTTGATCAGCCGATGCAGAAAATAGGGAATCAGAATCACCTTGAGCAGGAAGGTCAATGCAGCCGAATAAAAAAGATGGTGCTGATGGGTAACGTAAGCGACGACCACCGTCGAGCCCACCACCGCCAAGCCTTGCCAGGTGTAGAGATGGATCAGGTTGACGATGCGGCGCTGGGACAACATCGCGAACGCCAGAATAAGAATGACTGAAGCAAACAGGTTGATCAGTTGGGAAATCAGCGCATTCATTCAAGCCCCCAGCAGAAAGTGGACCAGCATGCCGATCACGGCCAGCAGGAAGGCGGAGGCAAGGAACTCGGGCACCCGGAAAATACGCATCTTGGCTGACAGGGTTTCAATCAGCGCCAGCAGAAATCCGCCAATCGCCAATTTGAAAACGAGCGCAGGGATGGCAAAGATCAAGGCCAAGGGTGCCTCAGCCTCGGCAATGCCCCATGGGAAGAACAGGGCCAATCCCATGCAGGAGTAGGCAAAGAGCTTCAATGCCGAGGCCCATTCGATCAAAGCCAGATGCCGTCCCGAATATTCCAGGATCAGCGCTTCGTGGATCATGGTCAGTTCGAGGTGGGTTGCCGGATTGTCTACAGGAACGCGGGCATTTTCGGCAAAGGAAACCATGGTGAAGGCAATCCCGGCAAAGGCCAGGCTGGGGTAAATCGCGAATTCTTTGTGGGCCAGATATTCGACAATGCTGGTTAAAGCGGTTGAGTTGCTGATCAGTGAGGCGGTGAACAAAACGGAAAGCAATGCCGGCTCGGCCAGGAAGCCGATCAGCATTTCCCGCCGTGCCCCCAGGGTGCCGAAGGCCGTTCCGATATCCATGGCCGCCAGGGAAATGAAGACACGGGCCACGGCAAACAACCCGACCAAGGCAATGGCGTCTGCCGCTGGAGAAAGCGGCAAATCGGTTGATAAGGTTGGGATGATGGCGCAGGCCAGCACCATGCAACCGAACACGATATAGGGCGCCATGCGAAAGAGCGATGAGGCGTGCTCAGCAACGACCGACTCTTTGTGGAAAAGTTTGTGCAGCATCCTGTAAGGCTGGAGCACGCCCGGCCCCGAGCGATTCTGGAGCCAACAACGCCACTGGTTGACCCAGCCCATCAGCAAGGGAGCCAGGAATAAAGCCATGACGATGGCGAGAAGCTGGGATAAGAATCCTGAAATGCTCATCGCTGCACCAGGAAAAGCATGAATAAAAGGGTCAAAAAGCTATAGAGCAAGTAGATCGAAATTCGCCCTTGCTGAAGGCGCCCAACCAAGCCGGCTAAAAATTCGATCAGTCGTGCAATTGGCAGGTAAAGCCAATGCCAGAAATGATCACCGACCTCAACTTTGTAGCTGGGGTTGCGGTCCATCGGTGTCGGTAGGTGCCGCTTCATACGGAAAAACGGCTCGAAAATCTGCCGGATAGGCTGACCAAATCCTTCGGCGGTGTCCTGCATTCTGGCGGTTTGCCATGGGTGACCACAATCCCAGGGCGGAGTACGGCGCAAACGACCATGGTAGAGAATTCTGACCAAGGCAAATGCGACAAGGCAGCCAATTGTGACGCCCAGCAAGAACAGCAGTGGCGCAAAACTGGCCCGCTCGATAGAGCTGGGGGCCAAAAAGAGCCAACTGGATTCCGTGGTATGTCGTCCGAGTCCGGCTCCCACCAGTGATACGGTGACCGAATCAATCAGGCGGATCAGAAAATTCGGGAATAGCCCCAAGGCAATACACCATGCGGCCAGCCACAACATCCCGATTTTTTCCCACAAACCCGCATCGTGCGCTTCTTTCAGCTTTTCCTCACGTGGTTGCCCGAGGAAGATCACACCAAAAAACTTCACCATGGCGTAGCCGGCGAGTGCAGCGACCAAGGCGATGACGGCCGCAACGATGGGGATGAACATGTTGAGGAAGGAGTCTGGCAAACCTGGCGTAAATAGGAAGCTTTGGAGCAGCAGCCATTCCGAGACGAAGCCGGAAAATGGTGGAAGTCCGGAGCTGGCGAAGACGCCGATCAGCATCAACCATGCAACCCAGGGCATATAACGGATGAGGCCACCCAGTCGTCCAAGATTGCGTTCACCTGTCGCATGCAGCACGGCTCCGGTACCGAGAAACAGCAAGCTCTTGAAAAATGCGTGGCTGACCACGTGGTAAAGCACGGCGGTCAGGGCCAAGGCCGTGAGAGCTGACATGTTGTAGGCGTGGAAGATCAATGCGAGGCCTATCCCCGCCAGCAACAAGCCGATGTTCTCAATCGATGAATAGGCAAGCAGCCGTTTCATGTCAGTTTGCACAGTGGCAAAAACCACACCGAACAAGGCTGTAGCCAAGCCCAAGGCCAGCAGCAGGCCGCCCCACCACCAGACATTGACGTGAAGAAGGTCGAAAGAAATACGCAGCAAGCCGTAGATTGCCGTTTTCAGCATGATGCCGCTCATCAGTGCGGAAACCGGCGACGGCGCTGCCGGATGGGCCTCGGGCAACCAAACGTGGAGCGGTAACATCCCCGCCTTTGCACCGAAACCAAAAAGAGCAAGGATGAAGGCTGTCGATGCCCAGAAAGGAGACAGCGACTGGATGCGCATGTTGGCGAAGGTGTAATCGCCGGAATTGGCCTGCAAGACGCCAAAGCACAGCAAAATGCCTATCGCGCCAACGTGAGCAATCAGTAGATAAAGGAAACCAGCCTCTTGAACCTCGGGCAGTTTGTGGTTGGCAGTGACCAGGAAAAACGATGAAAGGGCCATGGTTTCCCAGGCGACCATGAAGGCGTAGGCATCGTCGGCCAGGATGACGAGCACCATGCTGGCGAGAAAAACGTGATATTCGAGGCACAGAAGCCCGGGCGGCGTTCCGGCACCTTTGCGGAAATAGCCGGCGGCGAAAATGGAGATGCCGGCACCGACTGCGCCGATCACCAGCAGGAAGAACGCGGCCAGACTATCCAGTCGCAGATGAAACGGCAGTTGCGGCAACCCCAGGGGCAATACCGCTGTTTCCGGCGTGCTACCGATCATCTGTAATGCTGCCCAGGCCAGAGCAAGACAACACATCCCGCCGAGCGGGAAGAGCACACGGGCGACAAAGCCGAATTGCCTTAGCGCAATAACCCCGGCAACACCAATCCCCAGCCAAATGGTGATGACCAGTAGGACGACATCGATGGAAAGCCAGTTCAGCATGATGTTTCCAAGGTTGGGCGAATACTGTCAGGCCATGCCATAGCCAGCCTTCCATGGAGAAAAACGCCGACCCCACGTGGCGGCAAGATGGGGGTATTGGGCAAGGACCAAAGGCAATTCTCTGGATAGCAGTCGAGCCGAGATAAACCCGTCCGCACCCTTCTGGTTGGCACGGGCAAATCCGGCAAACTCTGTCCAGTCGGCGACAAGGATCATCCGCATCCCAGGGTGTTTTCTTTTCGCTTCCTTGATGACATGTGCAAGCATCCTGTCAGGTAACGGTGCGACGATAAATACCAACTCGGGAAGCTGGGAAGCAATTACCTTCAATCCAGTTACCCCGTTGCGACAAATATCCAAAACTGCAAATGCCTCAAACTGGCCGAGACATTCAAGAATGCTCTCGGCCAAAGTCATGCCCATGCTGATGATCAGGACTTTTACCAACGGTTGCGCTTGCAGTTTGCTCACTGCTCATCCGAATTGGTAAGGATTCTAAACATGCACAGCTCCTTATGGGGGATGCTCACTTGACGCCAGCCTCCACCACAGTCAGCGCGGTTAGATTGACGATGCGACGGACCGTGGCGGTAGAAGTCAGAATGTGTGCGGGACGGGCTGTGCCAAGCAGGATGGGGCCAATTGTCAGGTTGTCGCCAGCGGCTACCTTGAGGCTGTTGTAAGTGCTGTTGGCGGCATCCAGATTGGGCATGACCAGCAGATTAGGCTGGCCTTTCAGGCAAGAACCAGGACATACCTGCTGACGGATGCGTTCATCCAGCGCCGCATCAGCATGCATTTCCCCATCAACCTCCAGTTCCGGCATACGCTCATTCAACTGCGCCAGGACTCGGCGCATTTTTTTGGAGGATGGGGAGTCTTCGCTCCCGAATGAGGAGTGGCTAATCAGGGCAACCTTGGGAGTCATCCCGAAACGTTGGATTTCGGGCACAGCGAGTTGCACCATCTCCGCCAGTTGTTCTGCGCTCGGGTCATAGTTGACGTAGGTGTCGCCAATAAATACGGTTCGCCCAGGAAGCATCAGGATGTTGAGCGTATACAAGCTGCTGACATCCGTTGCCGTTCCGATCACTTGGGCAACAAAGTTTCGATGGATCTCCGTACGCCCCACCGTGCCGCAGATCAAGCCATCGGCGTGCCCCAGGCGAACGGCGAGCGCGCCGACCAAAGTTGTTCGCCTCTGAACTTCACGCTGGGCGTACTCAGGTGAAATGCCTTTTCGCATCGTCAGACGATAGTATTCCTGCCAATAGGCTTCAAAGTCAGGATTGGATTCAGGGGTAAGAACGTCGACATCGCTTGTAACGTCGAAGCGCAATCCGGCACTGGCTACGCGCGCCGCGATGACTTCTCGCCGGCCGATCAGAACAGGGCGGGCCAATCCTTCATCGAGAATGACCTGGACGGCACGCAGCACCCGTTCTTCCTCGCCTTCGGCAAACGCAATACGCTTGGGCGCAGCCTGTGCCGCCGAAAACACCGGCTTCATGATCAGTCCGGAGTGGTAAACAAAAGCGTCGAGTTTTGCCAAATAGGCATCCCAATCGATGATTGGACGAGTAGCCACACCAGAGTCCATGGCTGCGCGGGCAACTGCAGGCGCAATTTTGACTATCAGTCGCGGATCAAATGGATTGGGGATCAGGTGCTCGGGACCAAAACCGCCAACTTTATGACCATTGGCAGAGGCAACCAGGTCAGACTGCTCAGCCCGAGCCAGTGCGGAGATAGCCTTAACGGCGGCAATCTTCATTTCTTCCGTAATCGTGCTGGCCCCCACATCAAGGGCGCCACGGAAAATAAAGGGGAAGCACAGAACGTTGTTAACTTGGTTGGGGTAGTCCGAACGGCCGGTGCAGATGATGGCGTCATCACGCACGGCCTTGACCTGCTCCGGCATGATTTCCGGGGTCGGATTCGCTAACGCCATCACCATGGGATTGGCTGCCATCTTGGCAACCATCTCCGGTTTCAATACGCCACCGGCAGACAAACCGAGAAAGACGTCTGCACCTTCAATTGCTTCACCAAGGGTGCGTGCCGCTGTTCGTTTGGCGTAGCGCGCCTTGATCTCATCCATTTCCTCGACTCGACCTTCAAACACCAAGCCCTTGATGTCAGTCACCCAGATGTTTTCAACGGGGATGCCCAACATGACGAGTAGGTCCAGGCAGGCCAGCGCTGCCGCTCCGGCCCCGGAAGTAACCACTTTGACTTGCTTGAGGTCTTTCCCCAGAAGGTGAAGACCGTTGAGGATCGCGGCGCCGACAACAATGGCCGTGCCATGCTGATCATCGTGAAACACGGGGATTTTCATGCGTTCGCGCAGCTTCTTCTCGATATAGAAGCATTCCGGAGCCTTGATGTCTTCCAGATTGATGCCGCCGAACGTTGGCTCCAATGCAGCCACCATGTCGATGAATTTATCCGGATCACGCTCATCAATTTCCAGATCGAAAACGTCAATATTGGCGAACTTCTTGAACAGGACGCCTTTGCCTTCCATCACCGGTTTGGCAGCCAACGGCCCGATTGCTCCCAAGCCAAGGACAGCAGTTCCGTTGGTCACCACGCCAACCAGATTGGCCCTGGCAGTCAAGGTGGAGACCTCTCTGGGATCGGCAACGATTTCTTCGCAGGCAGCCGCCACCCCGGGCGAATACGCCAAAGCCAGGTCATATTGGTTGGTCAGTTGCTTGGTGGGAACAACGGCGATCTTTCCCGGGCTGGGTTCCCGGTGATAGTAGAGGGCTGATGATCTCAGGTCGGCTTGGCTGGGGGGCTGTTTGTTATTCATGATCACTCTGCAAAAAAATGGCGGTCACCGTCCGCAAGGAGGCGACCGCCATGGAACTCGTGAAGAGCCTGGACGCTAGGAGTCGGGAGGGGACTCCGTGCTCCACGAGAGAGGGCACAATCACTGTCAAGATTGTGCGTAGTCATTCGGGAAGTACCGAACAACATCTAGGGGAAAACGTATTCCTTGCGCATGATCGCGAATGCATTGGAGAACAAATGGACTACGCAACCGTTCACTCTCGGCTTCGAGTTCAGCGATGCTCATCCAGCGAACAGCCAGGATTTCGGGATCAAGCGGTTTAACCTCACCCTGATCAATGAGTTGCCCGGTAAACGCCATGCGCAAATAGAGCGTGTTTTTTTCCGGATGAAACCAGTGGTACAGACCGACCAGTGCCTCTGCCATGAATAGATAGCCAGACTCTTCGAGGGTTTCACGCATGGCGCCGTCAGATGCGGACTCATCCTTTTCCAGGCGTCCGGCGGGTTGGTTGATGACCCGACGACCTTCGGCCATCTCTTCAATAACGAGGTAGCGCCCATCGCGCTCCACGACCCCCGCCACAATGATCTGGTGATGAATGCTGCTGACAACCGGATTTTTTGCGGTTAACCAAGCGGCCAATTCGATGGCGCTCGCCTGATTTGTTGTCTGTTCAATCACGATCTCTCTTTCCGGTTCATGAGTGGTCAGAGCCGTTCGCGCACGGCATGTTAATCAAACACACATGCTATAAATTATTAGTGCGAATATTGTCTGTATGGGATTAGAATTATAGGCAGATAGCGTGATATAGCAATTATCATTTGATTAACATGTGGAGCAAATGCCAATTATGGAAAACAGAACTGCACGTTTGACAGTCCTGATTGACCCGAGAAAAAAAGCGCTGTTTGACCAAATTTGCGCGCAACAAGACCTCACGCCTTCGCAGGTTGTCAGACGTTTGGTCCGTCAATACATGGTCGATAACGCCGGCAACATTGAACTGCCGGATTGGTTGATCCGTGGGACGCAGCGCGCCGACGACTCGGAATAATCAGTTCAGGAATTGCTCAGAAAAGGTGGTTTCCGATGGAGTTGATTTCTCGCATCACCGTTCGCTGCTGTGAAATGGGCGGAGCGGGAGACGAAGTTCATAAACCGGCCCCTGTTAAAACACTCGCTATTTTTCGAGTGCTAGGACGGTCAACGGAGCGGGCCATGAAAATTCTCAACGCGGAAATGGCCAGAGGGTCTGGGCAGGTCATGGTTCTTTCAATCCTCGCAAAAAAATTGACCGAGGATGAGAAACACATTTGCACCGCAGCAATGGAACAAGGCATCCGGCAATCAACGAAGATTGTGTTTTGCGGTGGCGACCCAGGCCAGATATTTGGCAGGCTGGCCGCAGATGGCAATGCACTGAAATGGTTTCCTTCAATTCCATCCTTCATTTCCACTTATGAAATTGATGGCGGCCGGCAAACCGCCAATGCCGCCAGATGAAAACACCCAATATCGTTTTTCGTGTACTGCTAGTTTGCATGAGCAACATCTGCCGCTCGCCAACGGCTGCAGCAGTGCTGAAGCGGTTGGTTGAGTCAAAGCGACTGGGCAATAAAGTCGAAATCGATTCAGCCGGTACGCATGCCTATCACCTTGGAGAAGGTGCAGATCCACGCACCAAACAGGCGGCAGCCTCTCGCGGCTACGACCTTTCCCGGCACCGGGCTCGCAAAGTGGTCTATCAAGATCTTGAAGACTTCGATTTGATCCTGGCCATGGATAAAACCAACCAGGACAAGTTGCGCCGGATCGCTTCGCCTGAGCAGCAAGCAAAGATCAAGCTTTTCATGGATTACTCGGCCAATTTCGAGGACGACGAAGTGCCCGATCCCTATTACAGCCTGGGACACACGTTTGACCTTGTCCTGGACATGCTCGAAGACGGCTCGCAGGGCGTGCTGATGGAAATCAAAAAAGCAGTCCGAGGAAAGCAGCCCCAATGAATCAGCTCATTCTTGCGGTTCTGATATTGATGCTGGGCGCGGGGCTCTGCCTTCTGCCGATTAGAAACGCCACCCGAACCGGGATTGGCCTTGTTTCGCAGGCGGTTGCCACGCTGGTGGCTTGGTCAGTGGTCATCCCGGTGTTATTGGGTGCACCGGACATTACCGGCGAAATGCCTTGGGCTTATCCGATTGGCGACCTGCATTTTCGGCTCGATGCGCTGGGCGCATTTTTTCTGAGTTGGTCATTGCCGATGACCTTCTTGGGTGGCGTCTATGCCGTCGGCTACATGGACAAATATTTCAGCACACCGCGTCATCTGGGGGTCCATTTTGCCCTGCTGAACATGATTTCCGTCTCGTTTTTGCTGGTCTATACCGGTGAGCATACGGTGACCTTCCTGTTCGGCTGGGAAATCGCCGCCCTGGCGGCATGGTTACTGGTAATTTGGGACTACCCCAACGAGAAAGTCCGTTTCGCCGGCTTCAACTATCTGGTATCCACCCACATCGGGCTGATTTTCCTGGTGGCGGCGGTGATGATTCTCTACACCCGCACCCATTCCTGGTTTCTTGACGACTTTGGCGACTGGATGAGCCACAACCCGGGCACCTTGCGGAATACGGTTTTTCTGTTACTGGTTACTAGTTTTGGCCTGAAATCGGCTTTTTTCCCCTTTCACTCTTGGCTGCCTCGGGCACATGCTGCGGCTCCCGCCCATGTCTCGGCACTGATGTCCGGGGTTATTCACAAAGCGGGCTTGTATGCGCTGGTTCGCTTCATCCTTCTTCTCGGCAAGCCGGACGAGTGGATGGGCTGGTTCCTGATCGTTTTCTCAGTCATCTCGGCACTGGTCGGTGGCCTGTACACCGTTGGTCAGCGCGACCTGAAACGACTGCTTGGTTATTCCTCTACCGAGAACGTCGGTATCGCCGGCATCGGCTTCGGCATCGGCTGTCTCGGTTTGACCTGGGACAGTCCCGGTCTGGTCGCCCTCGGCTTCGGTGGTGGCTTGCTGCACGTGCTCAATCACGCATTTTTCAAATGTCAGTTGTTTTATGCCGCCGGCTGCGTTTATCAGGTCAAGCATGTTGTCGACCTGGAGCGTCTGGGCGGTCTGTTCAAACTGATGCCCATTACTGCCCTATGCTTCGTCGTCGGCGGCATTGCCATTTCTGCCTTGCCGCCCTTTAACGGCTTTGCCAGCGAGTTCATGATTTACTCGGGTTTGTTCACTGGTGAAAGCATCGGTGTCTGGGCGAAGTTGACACTGGGCCTGGTCGCTGCGGCGCTGGCCTTTGTCGGGGCGGTTTCGGCGCTCAGCATTACTCGGGCATTCGGGGTGATTTTTCTCGGCAATTCACGTGACTCAAGCCTGCCGGAAGGACGTGAGGCCAGTCGCTGGATGTTGGTGCCGATGGGCATACATGCCGTGGGCACGATTGTGCTGGGTGTGGTGCCTGTACTCGGTTTAGCCATGGTTGCCGGACCAACTGCCTTGTTGATGCGAGCCATGCCGAACGGAGTTGCTACGGTCAACCTGCAATCGACCATGGAAACCCTGACCCGGATCGGCCTGATCTCGGGCGCACTGGTACTCAGCATCGGGCTGGTCATCTGGTGGCGCCTCAAGTCCCCAAAAACGCCGCAACCGATGCTCAATGCCACCTGGGGTTGTGGCTATGGGGCGCCAACACCACGCATGCAATACACCGGGGCCAGCTTTTCAACTGACTTCGCCGCACATTTCAAGAACATCATGGTGTTGATCAAACGGAAAAAGGCACCCGCCGGATACTTTCCCGATGACAGCTATGTCATCACGGATTGTGTGGATTCAGTCGAACGGCGGTTGTATTCGGTGATTAGCCATGGCGATGAAACGGCGACAGACCTATCGCGAAAAATGCAGGAAGACGACCCGCGCCTGGCGTTTTCAGCTGGCCTGGCGGCTCTCGTGGTGATTGCTGCACTGGTACTGCTGGCAGAAGGGGTTCTTCCATGAATATCGGCTTGGCGTTGATACATTGGGCTATCGTTTTGAGTATGCCCATTTTGCTGGTCGGACTGGTCAACCGAACCAAATCTTGGTGGGTGGGGCGCAAAGGGCCACGACTGTTCCAGTCCGCCTACGATCTGTGGCGTTTGCTTGGCAAGCGTCCTGTGGTGAGCACCACCGCCAGCCCCTTATTCCGTGCCGGCGCTTACGTCGTCCTGATTTGCGGCTTGCTTGCAGCCAGCATGATTCCCTTGCTTGGGCAGTTTGCCCCGCTCCAGTTCTCGCATGATTTCGTGGTGGTGGCCTACACGCTGGGCCTGGCGCGGATCATCCTGATGATTTCGGCGATGGATGTTGGCAGCTCGTTTGAAGGCATGGGCGCAGCAAGGGAAGCCTCGTTTGCCACCTTTGCCGAACCGGCTTTGTTTCTGTTGATAGGAACGGCCAGTGCGGCAACCGGCATGACCAGTTTTGCCGATCTGATCGGCCATCTGCACAACACGCCGCATTACGCGATCATCGTTGCGCCCCTGACGATAGCACTGCTGATTCTGTTGCAGGCGGAAGCGGCCCGGATTCCGGTGGATGACCCGATGACTCACCTTGAACTGACCATGATCCACGAAGTCATGATCCTCGATCACAGCGGCCCGGAACTGGCCGCCATGCAATACGCTGCCGCGCTAAAGATGACCCTGTACGCCGGACTGATTGCTGCGCTGATCAACCCATTCAATCCGTTGGCCGATCCAGTGGGTGGCGTTCTTGTATCGCTGGCACTGATGCTGACAGTAGCAGTCGTCGTCGGTTGCATTGAATCGCTCAGTGCCCGCCTCCCGATGCGCTGGGTTCCTGCCTATTTATTGATTGCCTCGGTGGCCGCGTTGGGCAGCATGCTGGTCATCGGTTTGGGAGCGAACGGCGTATGACTTTGGCTTTGATCTTGTGTTTGACCGCCACCGTTATTCCGGTCTTCTTCAGCCGAATATCGGCCGCGCCCACCTGGTTGAGTTTGCAGGCGCTGACCTTGCTCTGGATTACCCTTTTCGACGATGACGGATTTTCACTGCACGTCATTCTGGCCGGACTGGAAGTGCTGCTAGTTCGCGCCTTGTTGGTTCCCTACCTGCTGCATCGCGCACTGCACAAAAACCGCCAAGCCAGAATAAGCCTGATGCCATCCAATCTTTTTGCCTGGGGCGTGGCCATTACCTTGATCATTCTTGCCTTCAAGTTCGGTGATGGCGCCCGGGGCGATGTACGGGCATTGACCCTGGGTGTCGCAGCGGCGACCGCCATGATTGCATTTTTGATTCTGGCCACTAACCACGAGCCCAGCGCCCAATTAGTGGCCGTGTTGTTCATGGAAAACGCCTTGGCCTTGTTTGAGTCCTTGCTGCCCGAGCCCTGGCCATTACCCGTCCATCTGGCCGTCAGCGGCGTCTACATCCTCACTGTGGCCGTAGGCAGTTGGCTCGTTCGCGAAGATGCCGCCGCCAGCCGTGATGAACCATCGAGACAAGTGCCATGAGCGAAACTCACACCGCAACCATGCCCAACATCGCCGCGCCTTCCCGCCCGCTGATTGGCGGTGGAGGCTGGATTGCCCCAGCGCTGGTCGGCTTTGCCCTTGTGGGCTGGTTGATCTCGGTGACAGTATTCATAACACATAGCCTGGCCGAGTTGCCGCGATATTTTGCCCATCGTTACCTGGTGCTTGACCCAACATCGTTGTTGTTCGTGTTGGTCATCAATACGGTGTTTCTGGGCATCAGCGTGTACATGCTTTCCCGGGAGCGCAGCTCGCCCGAGCTGACCCAGGACATACGCACGCGTGCCGCCCTGACCCTGATTTTCATGCTGGTCCTGAACATCGGGGTGATGGCCAACCATCTGATCTTGCTCTGGGCCTTGATCGAAGTGAGCACGGCGTGCGCCGCACTGATGATGGTCTGTGGCGAATTCGGGGCACCCAAGCCGGTGGCCTGGCGCTACATGCTCTATTCGTCAATGACGCTGGCCATCACTTTTCTGGGCTTCATGTGCCTGGTTCAGTCGGCAGGCCTGCGCGGTGTCGAGATCAGCTTTCAGGTAGATCAACTCGGTGCGTCCCTGACAACCGCCAAGGATGGCTGGCAACGCCTCGGGCTGGCCTTCATGCTCTTCGGCCTGGGCGGAAAATTGGGACTGGCACCGCTCTATAGCTGGCTACCGGAAACCTATGAGGCAGCACCGACCAGTACCAGCGCACTCCTGGCGGCGGTGCAGTTCAATATCAGTGTGGTCGCGATGTTCCGCGTGTTTCAAATATTTCACGGCTTCGATGCAAGTTTTGTTTCGCAAGAACTGCTGGTCATGGGTTACGTCTCCCTGATCGTTGCCGCCGTGCAAATCATGGCCGCCCGCAACTACAAGCGGCTGATTGCCTACGCCTGCATCAGCTCGTCCGGAGTGATCGCCCTGGGCTTGTCCGTCGGCAAAACCGCCGCGTATGGCGTGGTGCTCTATATCGTCAGCAATGCTTTCGTGAAGTCCTTGTTGTTCATTACAGCCGGCCGGATGCGCGCAGTTTATGGCACCAACGAAGTGGCTGCACTCAACGGGGTTATTCGCGTCTTGCCATTTGCTGGCCTATTGTTCGCCGGGGGGATTTTTGCCCTGTTGGGTTTCCCGCCATTCGCCAGTTTCCTGGCAGAAATGCTGATTTTGTCGGGCATTGTTCAAGCGGGGAATTTGATGGCTTTCACGTTGATGTGCGTGATGCTGACCGTCATTTTTGTGGCAACGGGCCGCACGGTGTTTCCCATGCTTTGGGGAACACCGACTCAGGCGCTACCGCCCGTGAAGGAATCGATGGTCGCCATCATCCCGAAAGTCGGGTTTGTCGGGGTGTTGAGCATGCTGGGAACCTATACGCCGGAACCCGTCACCCAGTTACTGCGCGCCGTGGCGCAATCGATTGGGGGCATTTGATGAGAACAAGTAAAGCGGTATTGATCGCGGACTTGCGTTCATCCCCACCCAAGTCGTCGTACGAATTTTCCCACCGCTGTGCCGACAGCCTGGACGCAGGGGATCACCTGATCACGCTTTTTGGCCGTCACGAGAAAAGCAATCGCCATTGGGGAACGATTGTCACGGCCGTATTTCAGACGACCGCTGGTGAATTGAAGGTATTCAGAGGGCAGGCGGAAGATGGGAAGCATTACCCGTCACTGACCCATACCTATCCTGTGGCGCAAATTTTTGAGCGCGAACTGTGGGAGCAGACCGGCCTGCAGCCCGACGGTCACCCCTGGCTAAAGCCGGTCCGCTTCGAGGGCGAACGCCAGCAACGGATGACGGACTACCCATTTTTCAAGGTGCGTGGCCGTGAGGTCCATGAAGTCGGTGTCGGACCGATTCACGCTGGCGTGATCGAACCGGGACACTTCCGCTTCATGTGCCTGGGTGAGAAGGTCCACCATCTTGAAATTCAGTTGGGCTATCAGCATCGTGGCGTAGAAGCCTTGCTGCTCCGCCGGCCTCCCATGGCATTGGCCTCGATCGTGGAGTCCATTTGTGGCGATTCGAGTGTCGCTTACGCCTGGGGCTACTGCGCCGCCGTAGAGGCACTGTCCAACTCGCCGGTCAGCCTGGAAACAGATTTGCTACGCGGCATCGCCCTGGAAATGGAACGTATCGCCATGCATGTCGCCACCCTGAACGGATTGGCGACGGATGTTGCCTTCTTGCAGGGCGGGGGAACTTACGGCCGGTTGCGCACGGCCATCATCAACGCCACCCAGCGGGTTTGCGGCAACCGTTTCGGGCGTGGCTGGTTGCGACCCGGACGAGCCCGTGAATTGTCCGAGGTGCTGCGCCAGGATCTGATTCAAACGCTGACAGCGTTTGCTCGTGACTTCACCGAAATCAATGAACTCATGCTGGCCAGTCTCAGCGTGAAAGCCAGGTTTCAAGGTACTGGTATTGTCAGCACAAAGACCGCTCAAGAGTTGGGCTTGGTCGGCGTCGTGGCGCGGGCCAGTGGTGTCGAGATCGACACGCGCGTACAGTTACCGGGCCGGGTTTATGAGCGTTTTCCCGCAGAGCTGATTACCGAATCGTCTGGTGATTGCTGGGCGCGGATGAAGCAGCGCATGCGTGAAGCCGATGCCTCAGTGCAATGGCTTCTGAAGGTACTGGGAGATACTGCGCTCGACTTAAGCGGCAGTGCCGCTCCGGACGCCCTCGGCAAGCCCCTGGCCCCTGAGACGCTCTGCCTTTCCTTGATTGAAGGCACAAGAGGGCCGGTCGTTCAGGTACTCGAAACCTCATCGCAAGGACAACTCCTGCACTACAAGGTGCAAGACCCGTCGCTTCCTAACTGGTTTGGTCTGGCCATGGCCCTCCGTGACAACGACATCTCGGACTTCCCCATCTGCAACAAGAGTTTCGACCTTTCCTACTGCGGCAACGATCTTTAGCCATCGCCATGATCAAATCCATTCTCGTCCGAAAATCCCAAGGCAGCCAGTACATCCCGGATCTGCGCGCCGCCAATCCCATCGGTTTCCGTGGCAAGCCGGTGATCAGCGAGGCTGCCTGTGCCAACGGCTGCAACGCTTGCCTAGCGGCATGCCCCAGTCGTGCCATTTCCCTCGATCCCGTACGAATCGACATGGGGCGCTGTGTTTTGTGTGGTGACTGCGAACCGGTTTGCCCAAGTGAAAAACTCAGCTTCAACAACGATTTCAAACTAGCCAGCACTGACCGTGATGCTCTGACCATCAGCTCCGCGCACCCCGACATCGACCCGATCAAGGTCTCCGAAGCACTGCACAAGCGCTTTGGTCGCTCACTCAAACTGCGCTCTGTTTCGGCGGGTGGCTGCAACGGCTGTGAGATGGAAATCAACGCGCTGAGCAACGTCAATTTCGATTTGGGCCGCTACGGGATCGACATGGTAGCTTCGCCCCGACACGCCGATGGTTTGGTCCTTTCCGGCCCGATCAGCCGGAATATGGCGGACGCCTTGCAAATTGCCTGGGATGCCATTCCCGAACCCAAGTTGGTGATTGCGGTAGGTGCTTGCGCGATTTCTGGCGGCATTTTTGCTGAATGCAACGAAGTGGATCGCGCCTTTCTCGACAAATTCAAGCCGGCGCTTTACGTCCCGGGTTGCCCAACCCACCCGCTTTCCTTTATTAGCGGCATTCTCGATTTGCTGGGAATCAGCGATTGAAGAGTCGCACTGAACAATATTTTTTCCAAAATGGAGTTTTTTAAGATGAGCAAACTACCCAACTGTCCGCAGTGCAATTCCGAATTCACCTACGAAGATGGCAGCCAGTACATCTGTCCTGAATGTGCCCATGAATGGAGCAAGGATGCCGGCGCAGCGAATGTCGAAACTGCACGGGTTTGGAAGGATGCGAACGGCAACGTGCTCCAGGACGGTGATAGCGTCACCGTCATCAAGGACTTGAAGATCAAGGGCTCCTCCTCTGTCGTCAAGGTTGGCACCAAGGTCAAGAACATTCGCCTGATCGACGGCGACCATGACATCGACTGCAAGATCGATGGCATCGGCGCCATGCAGTTGAAGTCGGAGTTTGTCAAAAAAGCTTGATGCAAGGTGTTATACGACCGGCCTTGGGCAATTTCGTCAGGGCTGATATCGGAGAAGCTCATGGCTGTGCTGCATGAGCTTCAATATTTCAGGAGTTCACATGAATATCCAGCGCTACGGCACCACACGCCGTTACTCCCATATGGTCGCCCACAACAGCACCATTTACCTGGTCGAAGTACCAGCCAACCTTGATGCTGACATCACCGCGCAGACAGAAAACCTGTTGGCCAGCGTTGAGCAGCAATTGATTGAGGCTCACAGTGACAAGTCCCGACTGCTGATGGTGACAATTTATCTGGCAGATATGGCTGACTACGATGCCATGAATGTTGTCTGGGAAAACTGGTTGCCAGAAGGGAGCGCCCCGGTACGAGCCTGCCTGCAAGCGAAACTGTCCTCTCCGCAATACCGCATTGAATTAGTCCTGACTGCTGCCCAGCACACTA
Source organism: Betaproteobacteria bacterium HGW-Betaproteobacteria-4 (assembly GCA_002840785.1). Lineage (GTDB taxonomy): Bacteria > Pseudomonadota > Gammaproteobacteria > Burkholderiales > Rhodocyclaceae > Azonexus. The sequence goes on from PHCH01000024.1 coordinate 21,857, forward strand.
CCTGCTCATAACCGGAACAACACAATGAAATACCTGCCTCTGACCCTTGCCGCTTTGCTGGCGGTCCCCATCCATGCAGTTGCTGCAGACGTGGCCAAAATTGACATTTACCTGGCTGGTCAGTTGAACCAGTCCATCTCTTTTCTTGGTGCCAATTCCACCGTCAAGTTTTCACCAACAGGCATTCCAAATACGACCCTTGAATTGCGGCTAATAGCGCCTGAACCGCTCATTGTCGAGATGAAGGAAACAACGACGGATGGCGGGATTGCCGAGGCTGTCGGGCGTGTAAAACTGGTCACGCCCGGAAGCTCCTTCGATGTATCGGAAATCAAAGGAGTAAGATTTCGCAGCTCCTATGTCCTGGTCAGGCCCAACTGAGCGATGCAAACAGCCTGATTGCACTTCAGTAAGCAACTGCTCAAATTGATCAGGCTTAAAGTTTCGCTGGCCAAACTTGAACGGCTGCAATGGAGCTTGCACCAGTCGCTCATGCAGATGGCACCCAATGACCGCTGAGGCCGATTGGACTAAACCGCTGGCGCGGTAGGTGCCCGGTTTGACCGCCGGCGGGGGGGCTGGCTTGGGCAGATAGACTGGAGGACGACAGGCCGGGTT
>PHCH01000025.1 GCA_002840785.1 Betaproteobacteria bacterium HGW-Betaproteobacteria-4
GATGGGAATCTCCGGGCGCATTGCCGCCGCCTTCCAGAATTCGCGGATGACGCCGCTGCTGGCCCTGGTCGCCTTCCTGATGGGCATCTTCGCCACGCTGGTCACGCCGCGCGAGGAAGAGCCGCAGATCGACGTGACCATGGCCGACGTGATGATCGCCTTCCCCGGCGCGTCGGCCAAGGATGTCGAAAATCTGGTGGCGCGGCCCGGCGAACAGGTGCTGTCGCGCCTGCACGGCGTCGAGCACGTCTATTCGGTGTCGCGCCCGGGCATGGCCATCATCACCGTGCAGTTCGACGTCGGCGTCAAATACAACGACGCCGTGCTCCGCCTCTACGACACCGTGCAATCGAACAGCGACTGGCTGCCGGCCAATCTTGGCGTCATGGCGCCGGTCATCAAGCCGCGCGGCATCGACGACGTACCGATTGTCGCGCTGACTTTCTGGACCAGGGATCCGTCGCGTTCTGCCTTCGACCTGCAACAGGTCGCCCGCGCCGTCGAGATCGAACTGAAACGGATCAAGGGGACGCGCGACATCTCGACCATCGGCGGCCCCGATCACGCCATCCGCGTGCTCATGGATGCTGAGCGCATGAACGCCTTCGGCATCACGCCGCAGGACATCGCCGGCGCGCTCAAAGTGTCGAACGCCCTGCAATCCTCCGGCAATTTGACTGCCGGCAACCGCGAAGTGCTGGTCCAGACCGGCACCTATCTCGAATCGGCCGCCGACGTGAAGCAACTGGTCGTTGCCGTGCGCGGCGAAGCCGGCCAGCGCAAGCCGGTATACATGAGCGATGTGGCGACCGTTGAGGATGGCCCGGACCAGCCCAAACGCTACGCCTGGTTCGGCGATCAGAGCGGTGAGTTTCCCGCCGTCACCATGCAGATTTCCAAGCAACCCGGCGTCAATGCAGCCGATGTGGCGACTGCTACGGTCAACCGGATAAATGACCTGAAAAACACCGTCATTCCGGACGGTGTCGAGGTTACCGTGACGCGCAACTACGGCGAAACGGCGACCGAGAAGGCCCAGAAACTGATTGGCAAGCTGATCTTCGCCACGGCCTTCGTCGTACTGCTCGTCTTCTTTGCCCTCGGCAAACGCGAAGCGGTCATCGTTGGTGTCGCCGTGACGCTCACCCTCGCCGCAACGCTGTTCGCCTCCTGGGCCTGGGGTTTCACGCTCAACCGCGTCTCGCTGTTTGCGCTGATTTTCTCGATCGGCATTCTGGTCGATGACGCCATCGTGGTGGTCGAGAACATCCATCGCTGGCAGGGCCTGTATCCGGAAAAAAGCCTGCTCGAGATCATCCCGCCGGCCGTCGATGAAGTCGGCGGTCCGACCATCCTGGCCACTTTGACCGTCATCGCCGCGCTGCTCCCAATGGCCTTCGTGACCGGCCTGATGGGGCCGTACATGAGCCCGATCCCGATCAATTCGTCGATGGGCATGGCCATTTCGCTGGCTGTTGCCTTTGTCGTCACGCCGTGGTTGGCGGCGCGGATGATGAAGTCGCATGGTCACTCACATGAATCCCATCAGCCATCGAAACTCGATGCCAAACTCGACAGCACCTTCCGCAAGCTGCTGACGCCTTTCCTCGACCCGATCAAGGGCGGTGCGATGCGCGTCAAGCTGGCCATTGCCATCGTCCTGCTCATCCTCGGTTCGGTGTCGCTGGCTTACTTCCAGCTCGTCGTGCTCAAGATGCTGCCCTTCGACAACAAGAGCGAATTCCAGGTCATCCTCGACATGCCGGTCGGTACGCCGGTCGAGGAAACAGCGCGCGTGCTGCATGAAATCGGCGCCGAACTGGCGCTCGAAAAGGACGTCACCAACTATCAGGCCTATGCCGGCACGGCCAGTCCGATCAATTTCAACGGCCTGGTCCGCCAGTACTACCTGCGCGCCTTGCCGGAAAAAGGCGACATCCAGGTCAATCTGGCCGACAAGCACCATCGTTCGCGGCAGAGCCATGAAATCGCCGCTTCGCTGCGCGACCGCATCGAGGCCATCGGAAAAGCCAACGGCGGCGTCGCCAAGGTGGTCGAAGTGCCGCCCGGTCCGCCCGTCATGTCGCCCATCCTGGCCGAAATCTACGGGCCGGACATGGCCGGTCAGATGAGTGTCGGCAAACAGGTGCGCCAGGTCTTCGCGGAAACCAAGGACATCGTCGCGGTCGACGACTACATCGAAGCCGATTCACGCAAAGTCATCCTGCATGTCCTGCAGAGCAAGGCGGCGCAACTCGGCGTGGCGCAGAGCGACATCATCGAGGTCGTCAGCATGGGCCTGGCCGGGCAGGATGTGACGCCGGCGCATAACACCGAATCGAAGTTCGAAATCCCGGTCCGCGTGACCTTGCCGGCCGAGAAGCAATCCAGCCTCGATGCCCTGCTCAAGCTCCGTGTCCGCTCGCGTGACGGCCAGTTGGTGCCTGTTTCGGAATTGGTCGAAGTGCGCGATGCCGCCCGTGAAAAGGCCATCTACCACAAGGATCTGCTGCCGGTCGTGTACGTCGTCGGCGACATGGGCGGCAAGCTCGATTCGCCGCTCTACGGCATGTTTGACATCCGCAGCAAGATCAACGGCATGGAACTCAAGGAGGGTGGCACGCTCGACGAGTGGTTCATCCGCCAGCCGAACGACCCCTACGCCGGCTACAGCGTCAAATGGGACGGTGAGTGGAAGGTGACCTACGAAACCTTCCGCGACATGGGTATCGCCTACGGCGTCGGCCTGATCCTGATCTACCTGCTGGTCGTCGCCCACTTCGGCAGTTATCTCGTGCCGCTCATCATCATGGCGCCGATCCCGCTGACCATCATCGGCGTCATGCCCGGCCACGCGCTGTTCGGCTCGCAATTCACGGCGACCTCGATGATCGGGATGATCGCCCTGGCCGGCATCATCGTCCGCAACTCCATCCTGCTCGTTGATTTCATCAAGCTGCAGGTGGCGACCGGCATGCCTTTCCGCGAGGCCGTCATCCAGTCGGCGGCGGTGCGTGCCAAGCCCATCGCCCTGACCGCGCTGGCTGCCATGCTCGGCGCCATGTTCATTCTCGACGACCCGATCTTCAACGGCCTGGCCCTCGCCCTGATCTTCGGCATCATGGTGTCCACACTGCTCACCCTGGTCGTTATCCCCGTTCTCTATTTCTCGGCATTCCGCAAGGAGCATCAAGCATGACCATCGAACGCATCATCCGCATCATGGCGGGTTTCTTCATTCTTCTTTCCCTGGATCTTCGTTTCGGAGTGGTTCCTCGCCTTTACCGCCTTCGTCGGCTTCAATTTGCTGCAGAGCGGGTTTACCGGCTTCTGCCCACCGGAAAAGCTGCTGGCCAAAATGGGTGTCAAGCGCGGCAACGGGTCCTGCTGCAGTTAAGTTAATTGCGGTAAATTCATTGTTGGATCAGGGACTAAGCAGGCGCGAAAAGTCCCTCGATATGAAGGCTGATTTTTCCTTGAATCGGCTTTAGAAAAACTTTGTGAAACATTGTTTTTGTTAGGTTAAACTGGCTTTTGTATAACTAAAGGCCTAGTTCGACCCGTGCAGCAGATTCCGGTATTTGCCGGCCGAAAACTCGTTTTGTTCGCCCTGGCGGCGATCCTCCTGATCTGGGCCATTCTCGGCCTCGATTGGTGGTCGGTCGATCGGCAGTCTTCGGTCGATTGGGGGGCTTCTTCCGGCGAGTTCATCGGCGCGGCCTCCCCGTCGTGGCGCTTCCTGCTGTTTGCCATCGGCCTAGTCGTCACCCTGGTGATCGTCGAAGGCTGTCGCCAGCTATTCGGCCTGCGTGATCAGGCCAGAACCCAGCTCGCCCTGCAACGGCGGATCATCGACCATGCCTCGGTGGCTATGGTCCTGACCGATGGCGCGCAGCGGATACTGAGCGTCAATGCGGCTTTCGAGCAGATTACCGGGTACGCCGCCAGCGAGGTGCTCGGCCTGACGCCAACCCGGCTCAGCGCCGGCCATCAGGGCTTCAATTTCCATCGCAACATCTGGGATTTCGTCGCCGAGAACGGCTTCTGGGAGGGTGAAGTCTGGGATAGGCGCAAGGATGGCGCGATCTATCCCAAGCAGATGCGCATCGCGACGATTTGCGACGAGGCTGGGCAGACGACACATTTTGTCGCTACCTTTGCCGATGTCAGCGAAGCCAAGGCGCAGCTCGAACGTTTCGACTACCTCGCCCACCACGACCAGCTGACCAACCTACCCAACCGCCTGGCGCTCGACGGCCATCTCGATGCCTTGCTCGACGGCGCCGTGCCCGGTATCAACCGTCTGGCCTTGCTCATCATCGATCTCGACAATTTCAAGACGGTCAACGACTCGCTCGGCCATCATGCCGGCGACCGCCTGCTGGCCGAGATCGCCCGCCGGATGAGCGGCGAAATGGACCGCACGACGCGCCTCTTCCGCCTGGGTGGCGATGAGTTCGTCGTCGTTCAGGAGCAATTCGACGGCAACGTAGCGCTCACCGGGCTGCTCGATCGTCTGGTCCGGGCCATCGGACAGCCCTGTGACATCGACGATCACGCGCTGCACTGCACGCCGTCGATCGGCATCAGCCTTTACCCGGAGCACGGCCGCGACGGCCTGACGCTCATCCGCAATGCCGATGCCGCGATGTATGCGGCCAAGGCGGCCGGGCGAAACAACCACCAGTTCTTTGTCGAGTCGATGAACGCCGCTGCCAACCGGCGCCTGCATCTGGAAAGCGAGTTGTGGCGGGCGCTCGCCGAGAATCAGCTGGTCCTCCACTATCAGCCGCAGATCGATCTGCTGAGCGGCAAGGTCGTCGGCGTCGAAGCGCTGGTCCGCTGGGCCCACCCGCTGCGCGGCATGATCGCCCCGGCCGAATTCATTCCGGTGGCCGAAGAATGCGGCCTCATCCTGCCGCTCGGCCACTGGGTTTTGCGGACCGCCTGCCGGCAGGTTCGCAGCTGGCTCGATGCCGGCATCGACATGGGCGAGATGGCCGTCAATATTTCGGCCCATCAATTCCGCCAGCCCGATTTTGTCCAGACCGTGCAAGGCGTGCTCGCCGAAACCGGCCTGCCGGCCAACCGGCTGGAACTGGAAATTACCGAAAGCACGGTCATGCACGGCGTCGATGCGGCGATTCAGACCCTGGCCCAGCTCAAGGCCATGGGCGTCCGGCTGGCCATCGACGATTTCGGCACCGGCTATTCGTCGCTCTCCTACCTGCGCCGCTTCCCGCTTGATCGCCTGAAGATCGACCGCTCCTTCCTGGCCGATGTCGATACCGACGCCGATGCCGCTTCGCTGGTCACCTGCGCACGCTTGAATGCGAACGCGTGCAGGGCTTCCATTTTTACCAGCCGGTATCGGCCGATGAGGTCGTCGGCCTCGGTCGCGGAGAGGACTACGCCGCGTTGCCGGCCTGAGTTTGTTTGTGCGAGCGGCGTTGAAGGCTAAAATTGGCGCCTTCTCGCGACGGAGTTCAGTATGAAGATCGGATTTATCGGCCTTGGCATCATGGGGCGCCCGATGGCGCTTAACCTGATCAAGGGTGGCCACGATGTCACCGTCTGGGCGCGCCGCGCCGAATCCATGCAGCCCTTGCTCGCTGCCGGTGCCAAAGACGCCGCCAGCCCGGCCGATGCCGCCCGCGGCAACGAACTGGTCATTTCGATGGTGGCTGATGCGCCGGACGTCGCCGAAGTCATGCGTGGCGTCGCCAGTGCCGGCCAGCGCGGGCTGGTCGCTGTCGACATGAGCACCATCGCGCCGGCCGCAGCGCGCAAGATTGGCGAAGACCTGGCGGCAGCCGGTGTCGATTTTGTCGACGCGCCGGTGTCCGGCGGCGAAGTTGGTGCCATCGCCGGTACCTTGTCGATCATGGCCGGCGGTTCTGAAGCGGGTTTTGCCAAGGCCAAACCGGCCTTCGAATGCATGGGCAAGAACATCGTGCATGTCGGCGCCAGCGGTGCCGGGCAGGTCACCAAGGCGGCCAACCAGATCGTCACCGGCATGGGCGTGCTGGCCGTCGCCGAAGCATTTGCATTTGCGGCAAAAAACGGCGTTGACCGTAGCAAGGTGCGCGAAGCGCTGCTCGGTGGCTTCGCTTATTCGAAAATTCTCGAAAATCACGGCCAGCGCATGCTCGACCGCAATTTCAAGCCGGGTTTCAAGAGCTGGATGCACGAAAAGGATCTGAACATCGTCATGCAGACGGCGCACGAACTCGGGCTCTGTCTGCCCGGTTCGGCGGCAACGGCGCAGATGTTCAACGCCATGGTCGGGTCCGGCCTCGGCGAGGAGGATTCGATTGCCGTGCTCAAACTGCTCGAACGGCTGTCGGGACAAGAATGAACATAGGCTTCATCGGCCTCGGTGCCATGGGGCGCCCGATGGCTCTCCATCTGCAGCGCGCCGGCCATGAGCTGGCTGTCTGGGCGCGTCGCCCGGAGAGCGTCGGCGACCTGCCGGCCCGCGTTTGCGCGACGCCGGCCGAATTGGGCCGGTGCTGCGAGGTGGTGTTCACGGTGGTCACCTCGAGTGCTGACGTCGAAGCTGTCGCGCTTGGTTCGGATGGCCTGATTGACGGCATGGCGCCCGGTTCGGTGCTCGTCGATTGCTCGACCATCGCCCCCGACGTGGCGCGGCAGATCGCCGGCAAGCTGGGCGAAAAAGGCATTCATTTTCTCGACGCCCCGGTTTCCGGCGGCGAGCAGGGCGCCATCGCCGCGACGCTGGCCATCATGGCCGGTGGCGAGGCGGCGGTGCTCGAGCGCGTGCGGCCGCTGCTCGAATGCCTAGGCCAGCGCATCGTTCATATCGGCCCGAATGGCGCCGGACAGGTGGCCAAGGCGTGCAACCAGATGATCATGGTGGCGGCCATCGAGGCGGCGGCCGAGGCGATGCGGCTGGCGGCCAGTGCCGGCGTCGATTGCGCCAAGGTCAGGCAGGCCCTGGCCGGCGGTTCGGCTGCTTCGCGGGTGCTCGACGTGATGGGCGAGCGCATGGTCAGCCGCGATTTTTCGGCCGGCATCGAAGCCCGCCTGCATCACAAGGATTTCGGGCTGGTCCTCGACGCGGCGCGGCAGAGCGGCGTGCCCGTGCCCCTGACGGCGGTTGTCGCGCAGCAACTCAATGCCCTCGTGGCGCAGGGCTGGGGGCGGGATGATACGTCTTCGCTGCTGCGCGTGCTGGAACTGGCATGAGTCAGATCGCCCAACTTTCCGAAGCCGAGATCGAGGAGCGCTTTCACGTCACCGGGACGCTGCCGATTGCCTTCATGCTCGTCGGTTTTGCCCGGACCAAGGATCAATTCACGGTGTCCTTCGGCAGCGAGGACATGATGCTGACGACGCTGCTCGATGCCCAGCCGGCCGGCGATCGCTTGATCCTCGATTGCAGCGGCAGCGCCGACATCAACCGTCGTTTTCTCGAAAGCCGTCGCAACGTGTTTGCCGGCCGGCCAGGCGGCATCCATGTCCAATTCACCACCGGGCAGGCCACGGAAGTGAATTTCGAAGGCAGCAAGGCATTTGCCGTGCCATTGCCCAAGCACATCGTCCGCCTGCAGCGCCGGGATACTTTCCGGATCGAAACGCCGCGCGGCAAGCCGCTGCAGTTCTTCGGCCGGTTGGCCGGCGGAGCGTTGCTGAATTGTCCGGCGCACGATATCTCGGTGGCCGGCATCGGCATGACGGCTCTCAGCCTGCCCGAGGGGCTGGCCCCCGGAGATCGCCTGGAAAACTGCCATTTCGCCCTGCCTGAAGACGAGCACGAGCTTTTCTTCAGCGCGACCTTGCGCCACATCACGCCGCAGGTCGGGCGCACCGGCGTGCAACAGTGGCGCATCGGCCTGCACTTCGAGAACATGCCGCCGGCCGAGGAAAACCGTATCCAGCGCTACATCGCCAAGGTCGAGCGCGAGCGGCACGAGTTGCTGGCCAAATAAGCCCTAACAAATGTCGCAGCGATGGATTTCGACCGTCGCATGGACGATTTCTTCATGCACGGCCAGCGCATCGCGGATGTTCAGCGGCGTCAGCGTTGCGTCGTGGGTGAGCAGGCTCAGCGCGCAGGCGTAGGCGCCGGTGCCGACGCGCCAGACGTGGAGGTCGGTGAGTTCGGTCTGGCCATCGGCCGGTAGCTGGGCGATGACGTCGCGGATTTCGGCGACGACCGGGTGGTCCATTTCGCGGTCGAGCAGGACGCGGCCGCTCTGCACGATGAGGTTCTTCGCCCACAGTGCGACGAGCACGGCGCCGACGATGCCGGTCGCCGGGTCGAGCCAGGCCCAGCCGTAGAACCAGCCACCAGCCAGCGCAGCGATGGCGAGCACCGAGGTGGCGGCATCGGTGACGACGTGGATGTAGGCGGCCTTGAGGTTGAGGTCGTCGTGATCATGACTGTGTTCATGGTGGTGGGCGTGACCATGATCGTGTCCGTGGTCGTGGGCCTGGCCGAGAATCAGTGCGCAGACGAGATTGACCACAAGGCCGAGGACGGCGATGGCCATGGCTTCCGCGTAGTGAATTTCCTGCGGGGCGAGCAGCCGGTCGACCGAGCCGAAAATCATCGCGGCGGCGACGCCGAGCAGGAAGATGGCGCTGGTGTAGCTGGCCAGCACCTCGATTTTCCAGGTGCCGAAGGCGAAGCTCGGATCGGCGGCGTATTTGCGCGCCGCGCCGTAAGCAAAGGCGGAAAGGCCGATGGCCAGCGCGTGCGAACTCATGTGCCAGCCGTCGGCAAGTACGGCCATCGAGTTGAACCACCAGCCGGCGACGATCTCGACGAGCATGGTGGCGATGGTGATCCACAGGACAAGGCGGGTGCCGCGTTCGGCGGCGGCGTTGCCGGTCGAGTAACGATGGTTGTGCGCCCAGCGCGTCAGGTCGTGGTTGCTCATTGCTGGCCGTAGCTCGCGAATTTTTCCAGCACAGCGGCCATTTCATCGGCCGAGAGCAGCACCGGCTGGCCGAGTTGGCAGGCGCGCCAGTATTGCTCGCAAAGCTCTTCAAGTTCGATGGCCAACGCCAATGCCTCGTCGAGGTCGCGCCCGGCGACGAGCATGCCGTGGTTGGCCAGCAGGCAGGCCCGGCGGTCGGCCATGGCGGCCATTGCTACGGTCGACAGGGAATTTGAGCCAAAAATGGAATACTCGGCGCAGCGTATCGTGTCGCCGCCGAAGCGGGCGATCATGTAGTGAAACGGCGGAATGTTGAGGCGCAGACAGGCCAGACTGACGGCGAAGGGCGAGTGGGCGTGCAGCACGGCGCCGACTTCCGGCCGACTGGCGTAGAGATCGCGGTGGAAGCGCCATTCGGACGACGGCTTGCGGCTGCCGATGTGCGAGCCGTCGAGGGCCATGAGCGGGATATCGTCTTCGATCAGGGCGTCATAGGCCATGCCGGTCGGCGTGATGTAGAAGCCGTCGCCGCTGCGCACGCTGACATTGCCGGCGGTGCTGCGATTGAGTCCGGCCGGCTGCATGGCGCGGGCCGTGGCGATCAGTTCGCTGCGCAGGTCAGCCATGGTTTTCCTCCGGATAAAGCGCCAGCAAGCCTTCACGGCTGGCCGGGCAGACGCCGCGTTCGGTGATGATGGCTTTGACCAGCCAGTTTGGCGTGACGTCGAAGGCCGGGTTGGCGACGTCTTCGCCTGCCGATAACTGGCGTAGCGCAGACGGTTGGGCGTGGTTATCCAGGCCATGGACAAAACGGAATTCGTCGCCATCGCGCTCCTCGATAGGAATGTCGGCGCCATCGGCGCAAGCAAAATCGAGCGTCGAGCGCGGCGCCGCGACGTAGAAGGGAATGCCGTTGTCGGCGCAGGCCAGGGCCTTGAGGTAGGTGCCGATCTTGTTGGCGACGTCGCCGTTGGCTGCGATGCGGTCGGCGCCGACGATCACCGCATCGACCTTGCCGGCGCGCATGAGCAGGCCGGCGGCATTGTCGGCGATCAGCGTGTGCGGCACGCCGTGCTGCTCCAGTTCCCAGGCGGTGAGCAGGCCCTGGTTGCGCGGCCGGGTTTCGGAGACCCAGACATGCACCGGCACACCGGCGTCGTGCGCGGCATAGACCGGCGACAGGGCCGTGCCGTGGTCGACGGTGGCCAGCCAGCCGGCGTTGCAGTGGGTCATGACGTTAAGCGTCTGGCCGTCGGCGACGATCAGCTCGTTCCATAGCTTGAGGCCGTGCTGGCCGATGGCGGCGTTCTGCGCGACATCTTCCTCGGCGATGGCGGCGGCCTCGATCCAGGCGGCGGCGCAGCGCTGTTCGGCCGGCAGCGGCTGAAGCACGCTTTCCATGCGGGCCAGCGCCCAGTGCAGATTGACCGCCGTCGGGCGCGTCGACCGCAGCAGGGCGGCAGCCTCGGCCAGTCGGGCATCGGAGGCTTCGAAGTCGAGGGCGATGGCCAGCCCGTAGGCGGCCGTGGCGCCGATCAGCGGCGCGCCGCGCACCTGCATGGCGCGGATGGCATGGGCGGCTTCGTCGAGAGAGGCGACACGAACCCAGTGCAGCGCATGCGGCAGGCGGGTCTGGTCGATGATGTCGATGGCGCGTTGTTCAGGATGGGCGCGCAGGGTGCGGGTGGGGATGCCGTCAATGTTCATGGTTCAGAGTGGTTTGGTGTGGGTGCGTAGCCAGGCGGCGTAATCGCTTTCGCTGATTTCTCCGGCGGCGAGGGCGAGCATGGTCAGGGTGGCGTTCTGCGGGGTGGCGGTCAGTCGGTAGCCGTTCAAACGCAGGAACATACCGGCGCCGAGAAAGCCGGCGCGCTTGTTGCCGTCGATGAAGGGATGATTCTTGGCTAGTCCGAAGGCATAGGCTGCAGCGCAGTCAAAGAGGTCGGGGCTACCGTAGTGGAGCAGGTTTTCCGGTCGGGCCAGTGCCGAATCCTGCAAGCCTTCGTCGCGGATACCCTGGGCGCCGCCATGCAGGACCAGGCTCTCACCGTGCAGGAGCAGCAATGCCCGCCGGTTGATCCAGGTGAACATGCTACTTGGCGAGTTCGTGGAAGGTGTCGCGGAATTCGCGCATAAAGTCGCGGCCGGCTTCGACCTGGCGGGCAACTTCCGGATCGTAGGGCGTCATCGAAAAGCCTTCGGGCGACTCGACGAGATAAACCGTATCGCCCTTGTCTACATGCAGCATGGCCAAGGCTTCCTTGGGCAGCACAACGCCTACCGAATTGCCGATCTGGGTCAGTTTGAGGGCGAACATGCCTGGGCTCCGATGTTGTTATAACGGATGTAATACTAAACCTTTTTGCTAACTGCTGCTTGTTCAGCACGGTTCCAGCACTTTCCCGGCTCCGTGCTCTCGGCGAACCGCAAAACCCGATGTAGTTGCCGTTACCGTTCAGCTATAGTTGCGAAAATTGTCGAAAACGCCAGCCGAGTGCCACTCGGCCATTCATACCGAGGAGCTGTCGATGTTTTCATTTCTCAAGTCCAGACCTGCCGAAGTGTCGACTGGCAAGGCATCCACATCAACCGCGCTGGCCTTGTCCGGCCGCTTCAACGCGGACCGGCTTCCCGCCAACCGGCAGGCACTCGGCTTGCCCGATGCCGGGGGCGGACTTTTCATCGGCTTTGTTCCCCCGCATGCGGCTTTTCAAGGCGTGGCCGATGGCCTGGCGCGCACTGTCGCCTCGTCCGCTGCCGGGAGCACCGTTTTTGCCGCGCTTTCGTCCAATGGTGCGCTGTGCAGCGGCGGGGCGACGACTTATTGCGGAGCCGATACGCATGATCGGGAAGGTAGTTTCCTGTGGCTTTCCGACGAGATTGTCGAGCGTTGCGAACTGGTGACCATCGATCTCAAGTTGGGGCAGGGCACCACCGTTGGTGAGCGTGTGGCGCATATTGCGCGGGAGCTGAAGAGCGTCAATCCCTCGTTTCCGATCAACGCCCAGGATACGTTTGCCCTGATCTTTTGCGACGGCCTGTCGGCGTCGGAGGGCTTCCTGATGCGCGCCTGGTACGAGAGCAAACGCTTTCCCTGTCTGGCGATTGGCGGTTCGGCCGGCGGCAAGCTCGATTTCTCGGGTACCTACATGCACGACGGCCAGCGGACGCTGACCGGGCGGGCCATGTTGATTTTCTGCAAGGTCAAGCCGGGCATTCGTTTCTCGCCGTTCAAGTCACAGAATTTCGTGCCCGCCGGCAAGAGCTGGCTGATCGCCGATGCCGACCCGGTGGCCCGGACGGTGAGTAGCGTTTTTGCCGAAGATGGCCAGACGACCGGCTTCCTGAGCGCCCTGGCGGCCCATTTTGGTTGCCCCGAGGCCGAAGTCGAAAAGCGCCTGGCCGGCCACACGTTTGCCGTTTCGGTCGATGGCGAAATGTTCATTCGTTCGGTAGCGGCCCTGGGCGCCGACAAGACCTCGTTTTTCTGCGACATCGAGTTCGGCGATTGCCTGCATCTCCTCAAGGTCACCGACTTTGTCGAGACCACCCAGCGCGACTGGCAGACTTTCCTCAACGGGAAGGGCGCACCGCAGGCCATGCTGCTCAACGATTGCGTCCTGCGTCGGGTCGGCAATGCCGGCGTGCTCGGGCGCGCCGCTTTCTTTGCCGATACGCCGGCCGCCGGTTTTTCGACGTTTGGCGAGATTTTGGGCATACCGATCAACCAGACGCTGTCGGCGTTGGTCTTCTTCCGCGACTCGGCGACCTACCGCGACGCCTTCATGAGCGCTTTCCCGGTCGGTTACGCCGCGTTTTCCATGCACTACACCCAGCGCGCGCTGCAACGCTGGGAAACGCTCAACGGCATGCAGCGTGGCATGGTCGACCGGGTGGTCAGCTACGAGCGTTCGGTGCAGCCGGTGATTGATCAGTTGCCCTTGCTGGCCAATGGTTTTCGCCAGCAGACGGCGACCCTTTCGCAGGCGATGAGCCTGATGAATTCGGTCGGCGAATCAGCCAAGATTTCGCAGCATTCCCAGGCCAGCCTCGGTTCCGGGCTGGACGATCTCGAGCGGCTGTCCAATGCCATCGGCTCGATTACCGGCGGTATCAGCGCGATTGCCGACCAGACCAATCTGCTGGCGCTCAATGCCGCCATCGAGGCGGCCCGGGCCGGTGAGGCGGGGCGCGGTTTTGCGGTGGTTGCCGACGAGGTGCGCAAGCTCGCCCAGTCGGCCAAAAAACAGGCCGATGAAACCGCCTCGAGCATCCGCGAAGCGGTGCAGACGATTTCCAAAATCCGCGGCATTGCCGGGGAAACGCTTGCTGCCATCGACACCCTGATCGAGACCAGCGAAGCCGCTTCGGTCCAGATCCGCCAAATGAATGCGGATGCCGAGCGGGAGCATGCCCAAGTCAGTCAAAGCCTGTCCAATGTCGAGGATCTGACGCAAGGCATGGCCGTTCTCGACACCTTGCTCGGCCGCCTCGACACCCTGCAGACGATGGCTGCCAAACTGTAATTCGTTCGCCATATGCAAACGCCTGTCCGTATCGACTCCCGCTTCCCGAACATGGGGACAACCATCTTCACCGTGATGTCGCGCCTTGCCGCCGAATGCGGGGCGGTCAATCTGTCGCAGGGCTTCCCCGATTTTCAGGCCGAGCCGGCGCTGTTCGATGCGGTGCATCGCCACATGCTGGCCGGGCGCAACCAGTACGCGCCGATGGCCGGCATGCCGGAGTTGCGCCAGGCCATCGTTGACAAGGTGGCGGCGCTCTACGGCGTGCGCTACGACGTCGAGTCGGAAGTGACCGTGACGGCCGGCGCGACGCAGGCCATCTTCACGGCCATCGCCGCCTTCGTTCGGCCGGGCGATGAGGTGATTGTCTTCGAGCCGGTCTACGATTCCTACGTGCCGGCCATCGAAACGGTCGGTGGCACGGCGGTCTACGCCCAGCTGACCTTTCCTGATTACGTCCCGGACTGGGCGCAGGTGGAACAGTTGATCACGCCGAAAACTCGGATGATCATCGTCAATTCACCGCACAACCCGACGGGCAGCCTGTTGTCCACGGTCGACCGGGAAAAACTCGCAAAACTGATATTGGGAACCAACATCGTCGTGCTTTCCGACGAGGTCTACGAGCACATCCTGTTCGACGGCGAGCAGCACGCCAGCCTGTGCGCTCGTCCGGAGCTGGCGGCGCGTAGCATCGTCGTCTCGAGCTTTGGCAAGACCTACCACATCACCGGCTGGAAAATCGGTTACGTCGTCGGCCCGGCGGCGCTCATGGCCGAGTTCCGCAAGGTCCACCAGTTCAACGTGTTCACCGTGCACACGCCGTCGCAACTGGGGCTCGCCGAGTACATGCAGGACGCCGACCGCCATCTGCGGCTGGCTGCTTTCTATCAGGAAAAAAGGGACTTTTTCCGCCAGTTGCTGGCCGCCACGCCCTTCGAACTGCTGCCCTGTCGCGGCACCTATTTTCAGCTGGCACGCTACGACCGCATTTCGGATTTGCCTGACCGGGAATTTGCCGAATGGATGACGCGCGAAGTTGGCGTGGCTGTCATTCCGGTCTCGGCGTTTTATGCCGACGGGCGCGACGACAAGGTGGTTCGCTTCTGTTTCGCCAAGCAGGAAAATACGCTCCAGGCTGCCGCTGAGCGCCTCCGTAAGGCTTTGTAATAAAAGATGAAGGCCGTCAGCTTCGAATACATCGAGTCCTTCTACAACCGGAAGCTGCAACATTCGCCCCTTGGTTATCAATCGCCAATTCGGTTCCTGTAAAACCGGATCAGACAGCAGCATCCGGAAAAGCTGGCTGCATGAAAACCGCCCTTTGAAGGGCAAAAAAGCCGAGGGAACATCAGCTCCACGCCAGCATTCATGCGTAATCACTCCAGCGATTTTGCATAGGCTTAAAAAACCCATTTTGGATATAATTGCCGAAACAACAGGGAGTGGGTCGTGAATATCAAGTCGGCATTTGTTGGTGGTTTGTTTGTCTGTGCACTTGTTGGTTGTGCCAGTACTTTGGATCAGGCGGATTGGGCGGCAAGAAATGAGCAGCTTGATACGCCTGTAGATGAAAATGTAACGGTCCCTTTTAATGAGCCGCAAGCGAAGGCGGCAATGTTGCCGGGTGATTCGACCCTGAGGGGCGTGCTTTATCACAAAGTGAGAAACGGCGGAAAATATGCCGGAGAGGACACGACAATCACCTTGGCGCCTTCGACGTTCTTATCCGGCGTTAAAGTCTATCTCTACCCGGTGACAGCGCATTTGGTTGAGTTAAACCGTTTGGAAGAAAGTAACAGAAACCGATTTACGCTTGCGTTGATCAGCGAGAAAAAGCAGTTAAAGAAAATAATTCCGGATCAACGACTTTATAAATATTCACGCATGACAAAAACAGATGGTCACGGACGTTATGTTTTCAAGAATATAAAGCCTGGAAAATATTATTTATACGTGCCGCCGCAAGATATTCATTCTTCCGGGACAGAGGCGGTCAGAAGTGGTACGAGCGTGGTGTCCGACGGCATATATTCGGCAGAGGTCGCACATTATCAGAATCAAAACTACCGGGTAAAGACGATGGTTGAATATGCTGAGTATGTCGATATTGATTCCGGACAAAATGAAGTCACGCTGGAATCGAGAATGCGTCATAGAAAACGGTAATTGCCTTGGCGTCTATTATCTGCCGGCCTGCAATGAGCCGCTTTGCGAGTTTTCTTCCTCGACCCTCGTCGAATGAATGATCCGGGAAGCCAGTGCTCAGTCACTGGCCTCGGCATTCGGTGTTGCGGAGCGTTGGTGTAAAGCTTTGTAATGAAAAATGAATTTATGAAAACTGCTTGACCGTCTCGCGCCGCAAGACAAATAATCGGCCGATCAAAAACAAACCCAAGGAGAGAAACATGAGTATTGTTCAGGAGTTCAAGGAATTCGCCGTCAAGGGCAACGCGATGGATCTCGCCGTTGGCGTCATCATCGGCGGCGCTTTCGGCAAGATCGTCGATTCCATCGTTGGCGACCTGATCATGCCGCTGGTCAGCCGCATCGTCGGCAAGCTCGACTTTTCCAACCTGTTCGTCGTGCTCGGCGACAACCCGAACAACCTCGTCGCCCTCGCCGAAATCAAGAAGGCCGGCATTCCCGTTTTTGCCTACGGTTCCTTCCTGACCATCCTGGTCAATTTCATCATTCTCGCCTTCATCATCTTCATGATGGTCAAGCAGCTCAACCGCCTGCGCAGCGAAGCCCCGGCGCCGGCTCCGGAAGCGCCGGTGACGCCGGAAGATGTCATGCTGTTGCGCGAAATCCGCGATTCGCTCAAGAAGTAATCGCCTTTCGCTCCGATCAGGCCGCCTTGCGCGGCCTTTTTTCATGGCGGCCGGCGATTCCTACGGTCAACCGGAAAAAACGGCCAAAATCGACATGGCCAGCGGCGGGCTGTTCTGCCCCAAGTCGGACCTGACCACCCGTCAGCTACCGAAAACCGCCCCCCACAGCCGGCGGACGGCGGCGATGTGCTTTTCCACCTCGTCGCGCGCAATCGGCGCCTTGGGCGTCGCCGACAGCCGCCGGGCGTGCTGCAGGCGGCGGTATTCGCGATAGGCGTTGCCGGCCGCTTCGGCCTGTTGCGGATCGATCAAACCCAGTTCGCCGGCCATGCGCAGCAGGGCGATGTTGCCGAGGTTGCCGGTCAGGCTGGCGTGCTCGTGCGCGTAGCCGAGGACCAGCGTCTGGACGATGAATTCGACGTCGATGATGCCGCCCGGGTCGTGCTTGAGGCCGAACAGGGTGTCACTCTTCGAGCCGTGCGCATCGACCATTTTCTGGCGCATGGCGACGACTTCCTCCTTGAGCTTGGCGAGGTCGCGCGGCAGGCGCAGGATTTCGCAGCGGATTGCCTCGAAACGCTGGCCGACGGCCGGATCGCCGGCGCAGAAACGGGCCCGGGTCAGGGCCTGGTGCTCCCAGGTCCAGGCGTTCTTGAGTTCGTAGTCGCGGAAGGAGTCGACCGATACGGCGAGCAGCCCGGAATCGCCATTCGGGCGCAGGCGGAGGTCGGTTTCGAACAGGATGCCGGCCGGCGTCTGGCTGGACAGCCAGGAGTTCAGACGCTGGCCGAGGCGGGTGTAGTTCTCCGGGGCGTCCTGATCGTCGTCGTCATAGAGGTAAACGAGGTCGAGGTCGGAGGCGTAACCGAGTTCCTTGCCGCCCATCTTGCCGTAGCCGATGACGGCGAATTTTGGCACCTCGCAATGGCGGTTCCGGATCTTGCTCCAGACCAGCGGCAGGGTTTCCTGGACGATGGTGTCGGCCAGTTCGGTCAAGTGGTCTGAGAGGTGTTCGATGGTCTGCAGGCCAGCCAGATCCTGCGCCAGCAGCCGGAAAACCTGGCCGTGGTGCATTTCGCGCAGGATGTCCATCTCACGCTCGGTGTCATCGGCGTATTGCGCCAGGTTGTCGCGCAGGATCTGGCGGAAACCGGTCCAGTCGGTGGCGATTTCGTAGAGGCGCGGGTCGAGCAGTTCGTCGAGGAGCAGCGGATGGCGGTTCAGGTAATCGGCCGCCCAGTTCGAGGCGCACATCATGTCGGCGACCCGGCGCAGCGCCATCGGGTATTGCTGCAACAGGGCGAGGTAGGCGCCGCGGCGGGCGATGCCTTCGAGGAAACTCAGGCCGCGGGCCAGCGTCGTGTCGGGGGCGGGGGTGGCGCCGGCCGCCTCGATCAGGCGCGGGCCGACGGCATCGAGCCTGGCCCGGTTGGTCGCCGGCAACTGCAGGTAGCGGCTGGCCGCACGCAATTCGGCAAGGCGGGCGATGGCCTCCTTGGGGTGACGAAAACCGAGATTGCCGAAGGCTTCGATCGCCGTGTCTTCGTCGAGCTGGCCTTGCCACAGGCCGGTCAGCGGATGTTCGCCGGCTTCCGGGTCGGAAAAGATGGCGCCGAAATGCTGGCTGACCTTTTCGCGATGACTGTCGAGCACGGCGAGCATCGCCGGCCAGTCCGGGAAGTCCATGCTGAGCGCGATAATGTGCCGATTTTCGGCGTCGACCGGCAGCATGTGCGTCTGCTTGTCCTCGACGTATTGCAGCCGGTGTTCGAGGCGACGCAGGAAGACGTAGGCTTCGCGCAATTCCTGCTCGGTTTCGGCCGGAATGAGCTTGCGGTCGACAAGCAGGGCGAGGACGGATAGCGTCGGGCGAATTTGCAGCCCGAGGTCGCGGCCGCCGCGAATGAGCTGGAAGACCTGGGCCATGAACTCGATTTCGCGGATGCCGCCGGGGCCGAGCTTGACGTGGTCGGCCATGTCCTTGCGCGCCACTTCGCGGCTGATCTGGGCGTGCTGCGGAAGACGAAGGGCCGGGCGATTTTCTGCATGGCCGTCACCCACGCCGGCTGCAGGTTGTCGCCGGCATTCATGGTGCGGCCCTTAATCCAGGCGTAACGTTCCCATTCGCGGCCCTGGGTGATGAAATAATTTTCCAGGGCGTCGAGCGAGCAGACCAGCGGGCCGGAGTCGCCATTCGGCCGCAGCCGCATGTCGACGCGGAAAACCTGGCCGTCGGCCGTCAAATCGCCGAGCGCACTGATCATGCGCTTGCCGAGGCGGGTGAAGAAATCGAAATTCTCGATGCTTTTCGGCCCGGCCGTGTCGCCGTCTTCGGGGTAAACGAAGATGTAGTCGACGTCGGACGACACGTTCAGTTCGCGTCCGCCCAGCTTGCCCATGCCGATGACCAGCAGGCGCTGCGCCTGGCCGGCCTTGTCGAGCGGTTCGCCGTAAGTGGCGACGAGCTGGCGGTGATAGTGGTCGAGCGCGAAATTGGTCGTCACGTCGGCGAGCAACGTCATGCATTCGACGATCTCGGCCAGCGGCGCCAATCCGCCCAGGTCGCGCAACACCAGATGGGCCATGGCGCGATGGCGCAGGCGGCGCAGGGCGGACTTGACCGCCTCGTCGTCGACGAAATCCCGTTGCAGCGGCGCCAACAGCATCGCTTCGCTGAGCGGCTGTAGCCAGGTGGCATGCAGTTCGGGGATCAGTTCCGGGTGGGCCTGGAGCAGATTGGCCAGGTAGCGGCTGTGGTGCACGGCCGCCTGCCAGCGGGGATCGTAGAATGTCGTTTTTATCCAGTATCCGATTGTAGTGATCTATTCCCCCCTCTGGCAAAGCGGCTTGACGCGTGAGTAAGCTGCACCTGCCGAATCCCCCGGCAATTCCGACCGATGTGCGTATCGCGCTGTATCACCGGCTGCATTGGCTGTGGCCGGTGCTTGCCAGTCGTGGCATCCGCCTGCTCGGCTGGGGGGTGTTCGCCGCCTGGCTGGCCTTTGTCGTTCTGATCTTGGCCCTGCGCTACGCGGTTCTGCCGAAGATAGGCGACTACCAGAGCGAGATCGAACGGGCCGTAACGCAGGCCGTCGGGCTGCCGGTCAAGATTGGCCACATCGAGGCGCGCTGGCGGGGGCTGAATCCCGATCTGGTGCTCGACGAGGTGATGGTTGCCGACCGCCAGGGTGCCCCGGCCTTCACGCTGGCCCGCATCGAAGGCGTCCTTTCCTGGCACACCCTGTGGCGCCTGCGGCCGACGCTGGCCCTGCTCGTTTTTGATCGCCCGGTCCTCCACATCCGGCGCGAAACCAACGGCAAGATCACGGTGGCCGGCGTCGACACCGAAGGCGAGAGCGATCCGGCCTTTGGCGAGTGGGTGCTCCAACAGCGGCGCATTCGCATCCGCGATGCGACGATTGTCTGGGACGACCGCCTGCGCAAGGCGCCGCCGCTCGTTCTCGAAGACCTGCAGCTTGCCCTCGACAACAGCGGGCGCCGCCATCGCTTCGGCCTGTCGGCCGCGCCGCCGGATGAACTGGCCGCCCGCGTCGACATCCGGGGCGAGGTCAAGGGCGATCTCGGCGAGGCGCTCGAAAATTTGTCCGGGCGGCTTTTTGTTGAACTCGATTACGCCGATCTGGCCGGCTGGCGGGCCTGGCTCGATTATCCCGTGCATCTGCCACGCGGGCGGGGGGCGCTGCGCGTCTGGGGCGATCTCGGCGACGGGACCGGCAAGCTGACGGCCGACGTGGCGCTCGAGGATGTGCACATGCGCCTTGGCCGGCAGTTGCCTGAACTGGAACTGGCCAGCATGCGCGGCCGGATCGCCGGCCAATACAAGGCCGATGCCTGGATGGTTGCCGGGCACCAGGTCGAATTGCAGACGCAGGATGGCATCCGCATCGCGCCGAGCGATTTCAAGGTCGAATGGCAACGTGATGCGGCGACTGCTACGGTCAACGGCAATTCCAGTGCCAGTTTTCTCGACCTCGCCGTGCTCGGCCGCCTGGCCGCCTATTTGCCGCTCGATGCGCAAAGCCGCGGGCTGCTCCTCCGCCACCGGCCGCAGGGGCGGATTGCCGAATTGCGGGCAAGCTGGACGCTCGAGGGCGAAAAGCTCAGCCGTTACAGCCTGCGAGCCGGCTTTCGCGACATGGGGATCGAGGCCGACCGCTATTTTCCCGGCGCCGGTGGCGTTTCGGGATCGATCGATCTGACTGAAAAGGGGGGCGATCTGCGGCTCGATTCAGGCGTTTCGAGCCTGTCCTTGCCGGCCATTTTCCCCGAGCCGGACATCGCGCTCGATGCCCTCAAGGTCAAGGCGAGCTGGAAAAATTCGCCGCACGGGACCGACATCCAACTCGACAAGCTCGAATTTGCCGGGCCGGATGCGGCTGGTTCGGCCCAGGGGACGTATCGCTACACCGGCGATGGGCCGGGCGAAATCGATCTGACGGCGAGCATCGAGCGCGGCGAGGGGCGCGCCGTCTGGCGTTACATGCCGCACGCCGTCAATGCCGCGGCCCGCAACTGGATCCGGCGCGGCATCGTCGGCGGTCGCGGCTACGACGGCAAGCTCATTCTCAAGGGCAATCTCAAGGATTTCCCTTTCCGCGACGGCAAGGGCGGCAGGTTCATCGTCACCGCCAAGGCGACTGGCGCCAAGGTCGATTATGCCGACGGCTGGCCGGTCATCGACGACATCGATGCCGACATGAGCTTCGACACCGGCATGCGGATCAAGGCCAGCAAGGGGCGCATCCTTGGCGCGACGCTGGCCGACGTCAAGGTCGATATTCCCGATTTTGAAGCGCACGAAGAGATGTTGCTCGTGCGCGGTACGGCCCGCGGGCCGACCGGCGAGTTCCTGCGGTTCATCGAGGAAAGCCCGGTGACGGAAAAAATCGATCGCTTCACCGAAGGCATGAAGGCCGCCGGCAACGGCAGCCTCAAGCTCGAGCTCGACATTCCCCTGCGCCACGCCCTCGACACCCGGATGCGCGGCGACTATCGCTTCCTCAACAACCAGTTGCAGCCGCTCGCCGGGCTGCCGCCGCTGACCCAGGTCAACGGCCGCCTGCTGCTCACCGAAAATACCGTGGCCTCGCAAGATATTGCCGGCCAGGTCTTTGGCGGTCCGCTCAAGGTGCAGGTCAGGAGTGCCGCCGAAAAGGTGGCTGTAGTGGCCACCGGCACGGCCGCCATCGGCGAGGTGAGCCGGCATTTTGGCTGGCCCTTGATCAACCATCTGAGCGGCAACGCGGCCTGGAAAGCGGACATCGGCATCCGTCGGCGCAATGCCGACGTGGTGGTGGAGTCCGACCTGCTGGGAATCAGTTCGCCGTTGCCCGAGCCGCTCAACAAGAACGCGATGACGGCGCTGCCTCTGCGCATCGAGCGCACGGCGCCGGATGCCGAGCGCGAGCAGTATCGGATCACCCTCGGCCAGGTTGGCCAGGGGCTGGTCGTTCGCCGGCTGGGCAATTGGGAGCGCGGCGTCCTGGCCGTTGGCGAGGGGGAACTGCGCCTGCCGGATAAAGGGCTGGCGGTGCGCGTGGCAACGCCGCGCATCGACGCCGATGCCTGGCGGAATTTCCTGCCCGAGGGGGCTGCCGGGGGCGATGGCAACGGCCTGGCGCTCAGCGTGGTGACGCTCAAGACACCGCAGCTGCATCTCTTCGACCGCGATTACAACCAGGTCGAGGTCAGTCTGCGCCCGCAAGACAGCGGCTGGCAGATCGGCCTCAATACCCGCGAGGCGGTCGGCAATGTTTTCTGGAAGAGCGCCGGCGAAGGCTGGGTCGAGGGCAATTTCAAGCGTCTCGTTGTGCGGCCCGCGGCCGAGGCCGCCGAGGGCACTTCGTCGCTGATCAATACGCTGCCCGGCATGAGCCTGACGGTAGACAACTTTTTTGTCGGCGACAAGGCCCTCGGCCGGCTCGAACTCAAGGCGCGCAACGACAAGGGGGCGTGGCACCTCGACCACCTGAACCTGGAAAACCCGGACGGCGGCCTGAAGGGCAAGGCGGTCTGGAACAACACCGGCGCCAGCCACACCCGGCTTGATTTCGAGCTGAACGCCAGGGACATGGGCAAGCTGCTCGACCGGCTCGGCTACGCCGACTCGGTGCGCCGCGGCAAGGCCAAAATGACCGGCGACCTGAAATGGAACGGGCCGCTCACCGACATTCACTATCCGTCGCTGACCGGGCAAATGACCGTCGAGGCCGAAAAGGGCCAGTTCAACAAGCTCGAACCCGGTGTCGGCAAGCTGCTCGGGCTGATTTCGCTGCAGTCGCTGCCGCGTCGGCTGACCCTGGACTTTCGCGATATTTTCAGCGATGGCCTGGCTTTCGACAGCATCGAAGGCAAGCTGTCCATCCGCCAGGGCGTCATGCGTACCGTCGATCCCTTGCGCATTTACGGGCCGTCGGCGCAGATCGAAATGCAGGGCGAAACCGATCTCAAGGCTGAAACGCAGGACATGCAGGTGGTCGTCCGTCCCGAGCTGGGCGGGCTGGCGGCGGTCGGCGCGGCGGCACTGGTCAATCCGGTGGTCGGTGCGGCGGCGCTGGTCGCCAACACGGTGCTGCAAAAGCCGCTCAATCGCCTGTTCAGCTATCGCTATCATGTCACCGGCACCTGGGCCGATCCGCAGGTCGACAAGACCGGGGAATCGGCGCCGGAGGCAACGTCGCCGCCGGAAGTCGGCGGCCAACCCGTGGAGAGCAAGCCATGACCAAGGAGAATTGCCGTATCGCCGCCGTGCAGATGATTTCCGGGCCGCGCGTTGGCGACAATCTGGCCACGGCCGGCCGGCTCATCGCCGAGGCCGTCGGGCAGGGCGCCCAGCTGGTCGTCTTGCCCGAGTATTTCCCCATCATCGGCGCAGTCGATGCCGACCGCGTGCGGGCGCGCGAGGATTTCGGCGTCGGGCCTATCCAGTCCTGGCTGGCTGAAACCGCGCAACGCCACGGCATCTGGATTTTTGCCGGTTCCCTGCCGTTGACCGCGAGCAAACCCGACAAGATGCGCAACGCCAGCCTAGTCTTCAACCCGGCTGGCAAGTGTGTCGCGCGTTACGACAAGATCCACCTGTTCGGCTTCCACAAGGGCGATGAGTCCTACGACGAGGCCAGCTTCATCGAGCCGGGCGAAACGCCGGTGGCGGTCGACACGCCGTTCGGCAAGGTCGCCCTGTCGATCTGCTACGACCTGCGTTTCCCCGAGTTGTACCGGGCCTTGGCGCCGGTCGATCTGATCCTCGTGCCGGCCGCCTTCACCGAAACCACGGGGCGTGCCCACTGGGAAATCCTGCTCCGCGCCCGGGCCATCGAGAACCAGTGTTATCTTCTCGCTGTCGGACAGGGCGGGCGCCATGAAAACGGCCGCATGACGCACGGCAACAGCATGATCATCGACCCATGGGGCGAGATTCTCGACCGCAAACTGAAGGGGCCGGGCGTCGTCATCGCCGATCTCGATCACCAGCGTCTTGCTGAAATTCGCGAGAGCCTGCCGGCCCTTGCCCATCGCAAACTTTAAGGAAGCTTTGATGACTCAGAACAGCGCCTTGGCCCAGGCCGAATCCCTGCTGCTGGCCCCCTTCTCGCTCAGCGAAGGCGACCTGTCGCGAACCTTCGGCCAGATCCTGCAGGGCGTCGGCGTGCGCGCCCTGTCCGGCGAGAAAACGGCCTTCGCCTACTCCGACGACATCAGTGCGCAGGCCCTCGGCGACGCCGCCAACGCCGTGCGGGCGATTGGCGCGGCCGGGCAGGATTCCCGTTTTGGCCAATTTTTCCGGTCGACCGTAGCAAGGTCGCTCTACGTACCGCACGACCCGATTGCCTCGCTGCCGGCCGATGCCAAGGTCAAATTGCTCGAACGTCTGGAAGGCTTTGCCCGGGCGCTCGACCCGCGCATCAAACAGGTCATGGCCTCGCTCGCCGGCGAGTATGAAGTGATCCTCGTTGCCGGCTCCGACGGTCGTCTGGCCGCCGACATCCGGCCGCTCGTCCGTTGCTCGATCTCGGTCATCGTCGAGGAAAACGGCAAGCGCGAACAGGGCTCGTCGGGCGGCGGCGGGCGTTTCGACTTCGGCTATTTCGACGACGAAATTCTCCAGCGCTACGCCAAGGAAGCCGTCCATCAGGCCGTCACCAACCTCCATGCCGAGCCCGCCCCGGCTGGTCAGATGACGGTCGTGCTCGGTGCCGGCTGGCCCGGCATCCTGCTCCACGAAGCCGTCGGCCACGGCCTCGAAGGCGACTTCAACCGCAAGGGCAGCTCGACTTTCTCCGGCCGGATCGGCCAGCGCGTCGCCGCCGAGGGCGTCACCGTCATCGACGACGGCACGATTGCCGACCGCCGTGGCTCATTGAACATCGACGACGAAGGCAACGCGACGCAGCGCACCGTGCTGATCGAGGACGGCATCCTTAAGGGCTACCTGCAGGACAGCCTGAACGCCCGCCTCATGGGCGTCGCCCCGACCGGCAACGGCCGCCGCGAATCCTTCGCCCACCTGCCCATCCCGCGCATGACCAACACCATGATGCTGGCCGGCGAGCACGACCCGGCGGAAATCATCCAGTCGGTCAAGAAAGGCATCTACGCCGCTAATTTCGGTGGCGGCCAGGTCGATATCACGAGCGGCAAGTTTGTTTTCTCGATGAGCGAGGCCTACCTCATCGAAGATGGCAAGGTAACGCGCCCGATCAAGGGCGCCACGCTGATCGGCAACGGGCCGGAGGCGATGACCCGCGTCTCGATGATCGGCAACGACCTCAAACTCGACCCCGGCGTCGGTACCTGCGGCAAGGACGGCCAAAGCGTACCGGTCGGCGTTGGCCAGCCCACCTTGCGTATCGATGGACTGACGGTGGGGGGTACTGCATAATATCTAGTCACATTGTTGAGGGGGCTTTCGATGCGCGCACTGATTTTTCTTGCTGGCTGTTTGCTGTCTGCTTCGGTTTTGGCTCAATCGACGCCTCTGGCAAGCGCCGCGCAGGAACGCTTGAAAGCGCTCGGCGCCGATCCTGTCGCCTTGCGGGCGGCGATCGATGCCGGCAAAAAGGCCACCTTTTTCTGTGCCAATTGCCACGGCGAAGACGGCATCAGCAAGACGCCGGATGTGCCTAACCTGGCCGGCCAGAACCCGGCCTACCTGCTCGAACAGATTCGCAAGTTCGGCGCCGGTGAGCGCAAGGATCAGTTCATGCAAGGCCTGATCAAGGTGCTCAAGGACGAAGAGCGGGTGCAGGTGGCCACCTACTACGCCAGCATGAAGGTTGCCCCGTCGGCTGCCGACAACGGCCAGGTGCCGCGCGGCAAGGAGTTGTTCAGCAAGCTGTGCGTCCGCTGCCATGGCGAGCAGGCCCGAGGCAACGAGCTTTTCCCCCGTCTGGCCGGGCAAAAGGTGCCTTACCTGAAGACCTCGATCACCCGCTATCGCGACATGACCGGCGTGCGCAACAACCAGCTCATGGCCATTGCCACGGCCCCGCTCAAGAACGAAGACATCACGGCCATCGCCAACTACCTGACGCAGATGCCCTGAGCGACGGCTTGGCCGTCATGCGACATTGTTGATTCGTATCATGGTCTTGCGGCAAATGCCGCGGCTATCCTCCTGGCTCGAAAAAAGCCATCCCGGGAGGCCTCGTGAAGACCGTACTGTCTACGCTGCTCGCATTTTTCCTTTGTCTGGCCGGCCACGATGCGCTGGCCCAGATCAGCGACATTAATTCGGCGATCAACAAGGCCGGGCGCCAGCGGATGCTGTCGCAGCGCATGGCCAAGGCCTATTTTCAAATTGGCCAACAAATCGACGTCGACCGTAGCAGGAAGATCCTCGATGCCTCGATTGCCGTCTTCGACCGGCAGCATGTCGAGTTGAAGAACTACGCGCCGACACCGGAAATCAAGGACATCTACCTCAAGCTCGAAAAATCCTGGCTGGCCTACAAGGATGTTCTGGTCGGGGCCACGCCATCGCCGGAAAACGGGCGAAAAGTCCTGGCCATTTCCGAAGATGTCCTCGTCCTCGCGCATCAGGCAACCGTCATGCTCGAAAAGAAATCAAGCTCGAATGCCGGCCGTCTGGTAAATGTTTCCGGACGCCAGCGCATGTTGTCGCAGCGCATGGCCAAGTATTACCAGGCGGCCTCGTGGGGCATCGCCGACAACGGCGGAACGGCCAGTCTGGGCAAGGTCCGCAAGGAATTCTCCGATGCCTTGCAGGAACTGGCCGTGGCGCCGGCCAACACGGCGCAGATCAAGGACAGCCTGGACCTCGTCAGGCAGCAATGGATTTTCTTCGAGAGCGCCCTCAACCAGAAAATCGGCGGCGACAAGCGGGCGCAACTGGCCGTGGCGACGACCAGCGAACGCATCCTCGAAGAAATGGAATGGGCGGTTGGTCTTTACGAAAAGTTGCCGAAGTAGCTGATTTGCCGCCCGGGCTGGGCTGGCTGAGGGGCGCCCGGCTCTGAATCTTCGATGGCCATCCGTTAGAATGCTGGCTTTCCGCATTTCTGGACGAGACTGGCCATGACGCAGCACAGCACGCAAACGAGCAAACCCAACACCGACGACCTGCGCATCAAGGAAATCAAGGAACTGGTGCCGCCGGCCCACGTTTTCCGCGAATACCCGGTGTCCACCCGCGCCGCCCAGACGACCTATGCCGCCCGCCAGGCGATCCATCGCGTCCTGCATGGCGCCGACGACCGCCTGCTCGTCGTCATCGGCCCCTGCTCGATCCACGACCATGACCTGGCCATCGATTACGCCAAGAAGCTGGCCAAGGAAGCCGAGAAATACGCCGAAGACCTCATCGTCGTCATGCGCGTCTATTTCGAAAAGCCGCGCACGACGGTCGGCTGGAAAGGGCTGATCAACGATCCTCGCCTCGACAACACCTTCCGCATCAACGAAGGCCTGCGCCTGGCCCGGCGCATCCTGCTCGAAATCAACGAGCTCGACCTGCCCTGCGCCACCGAATTCCTCGACACCATCACGCCGCAATACACCGCCGACCTCATCGCCTGGGGGGCCATCGGGGCGCGCACCACCGAATCGCAGGTGCATCGCGAGCTGGCCTCCGGCCTGTCCTGCCCGGTCGGTTTCAAGAACGGCACCGACGGCAACATGCGTATCGCTGTCGACGCCATCCGCTCGGCCAATTCGCCGCATCATTTCCTGTCGGTGACCAAGTCCGGCCACACCGCCATCGTGTCGACGACGGGCAACGAGGACTGCCACGTCATCCTGCGCGGCGGCAAGGAACCGAACTACGACGCCGCCAGCGTCGATGCCGCGTGCACCGAAATCGCCAAGTCCGGCCTCGCCGCCCGGCTCATGGTCGATTTCTCGCACGGCAACAGCCGCAAGCAGTTCAAGCTGCAAATGGAAGTCTGCGACAGCGTCGCCGCCCAGCTGACCGCCGGTGAAGACCGCATCGTCGGCGTCATGGTCGAATCGCACCTCGTCGAAGGCCGCCAGGACATCGTCCCGGACAAGCCGCTGACCTACGGCCAGAGCGTCACCGATGCCTGCATCAACTGGGAAGACAGCGTCAAGGTACTCGATCAGCTGGCCGCCGCCGTGCGCGCCCGGCGGGTGGCGGAAGCCGCCGAGTAGGGCAGGGTGGTGCCGAGCCGGCAGAGGATGACCTGATGGCGCAAAGTGGCGGGTAGGTGAAAAGCCTCGTCCAGGCCATAGGCATGCTGCGTCGCAGCCAGTCGGTCAAGGCTGTGGTGCTGCTTTCGCTGGCCATGATCGCCGCATTGATCATCGGCTCGGCAATACTGTTGGTTGATCTGCACACCAGAGAACTGGCGCACGCCAAAAGCGAAATGGCGAGCTTGAGCCGGATTCTTTCCGAACAGACAACGCGGGCATTTGACGGAATCTCCCTGTCGATTCGAGCCGGGCAGGAACGCCTTTCGGATCAGGTCGGGCAGGGACTTGCGCTGGATAGTGAGCCGGTTCGGCTTTTACTTCGCGCCAGGACTTCCGGGCTGCCGCAGGTTAAGTCAATTTTCGTGGTGGACCGTGACGGCATGGCGGTCAACTCGTCGAGAAGTGACTTTGCTTCTTCTTTTTCGGTTGGCCATCGGGATTTTTTTCGCCACTTCATCAAGGCGACGAACGATGAAATATTCATCTCCCGGCCGGAGCGGGCGCAAATCGATGGCGAATGGACCTATTACCTCGCTGCCCGGCTTGTCGATGCTTCCGGAGATTTCCGGGGTGTTCTCGTGGCGGCCATCAACATCGAATACTTTGAGTCGTTGTACGAAAGCATTCGCCTGGATTTTGTCAGCCGCATCCTGTTGCTTAATCGGGACGGAATTCTCATGGCAGGCCAGCGTCAGGACAAGTCGCTGCTCGGGCAAGCTATCGTTCAACCCGGCCTGTTGGAACAGATCAAGGACCAGCCGACGGCCGAATTGGTCATGACCAGTTTCGATGCTCAGGGCGGGCGATGGTATGTCGCTTATCAAATGGTGAACGGTTATCCCCTCATGGTTTCGCCGGCAGTAAATGAGAACGATGCGCTGATACCCTGGCGGCGAGTTGCGCTGCCGATGGTGGGTGGCGTTCTCCTGGTCGTGGCTTTCATATTGCTGGCAACGGGACTGCTGATTCTCGGCCTCCTCAGGAAAGAGCATCTTGAAACGGCGCTCAAGGAGAGTGATGCAAAGCTCCGCTCCATGGTTCAATCGGTGCGCGATGCCATCCTGACCGTTGATTCGTCCGGCAACGTCATCTTGTTCAATGTGGCAGCCGAGAAGATGTTTGGTCTTCGGGCAAATGACGTGCTTGGCTGCAAGATCGAGGACGTCTTATCGAAAAGCCAGCCGAGAGCCTTGGCGCAGGGCTTCATGCGCTATCTCAATGAAGGTCGGCAATCATCTTCCGGCCTAGCCCTGCTCGGCCTCATTTCTCTGGCGCAAGGGGGCAGGGAATTTCCGGTCGAGTTAAGCCTGTCGTCGACGACTTTTCGCGGCGAAATTCTCGTGACGGCGGTATTCCGTGATCTTTCCGAGCGGCAGCGGGCCGAGCACGAATTGATTGAAACCAATCGACAGCTTCAGGCGCTTTCTGCCGCCCAGCAAAATGTGCGGGAGGAAGAGCGCCTGCGAATTTCCCGAGAACTGCACGACGAATTAGGCCAGTCCCTGACCGGAATCAGAATGGAGGTCTCCTGGCTTGGCAGCCGTCTCCTGGCCGAGCAGCCCGAACTTGAGAAGAAGGTCGGCGCCATCAAGAAGCTGATCGACGGGAGCATTGCCTCGGTGCGCCGAATTTCTTCCGAACTCAGGCCCTTGGTGCTCGATGATCTCGGCTTCTCGGCGGCCGCGAACTGGTATGTCAAACAGTTCTCGGAACGAACCGGGGCCAGTGTCAATTTGCGACTCCCTGAGCAGGACCCGGAAAATGGCAGCACCATTGCCACCGCACTCTTTCGGATTTTGCAGGAGTCGCTGACCAATATTGCCCGGCACGCCAATGCCGGCAGCGTCGATATTCAGCTCAGTCTTTCCGAAAATCACTGGCTACTCTCGGTCAGCGACGATGGCACCGGTTTTGACGACAAGGCAGCCAAGCACGAGGGTATAGGCTTGATCGGCATGAGGGAACGCGTGCAGATTCTTGGCGGCGCCTTTAACCTGACAACAGCGCCCGGCGTGGGCACGCGGCTGGAAGTTCGTCTTCCTGCCAAGTTGTCGTAGCGAGGAAAAGATGCAAAAAACACAGGTGCTGCTGGCCGACGACCACGCCATCATTCGCGATGGCTTGAAGCAGATACTGTCCGATACCGACGATCTCGTCGTTGCCGGCGAAGCGGCAAACGGTATCGATGTCATGCATCTGGTGCGCGAGCGGAACTGGGGGGTGCTGGTTCTCGACATATCCATGCCCGGTCGTAGCGGCCTGGATCTCATCCGCATGATCAAGGACGAAAAGCCGGGGCTGCCCATTCTCATCCTGAGCATGCATCACGAAGAGCAGTACGCTGTTCGGGCCATTCATGCCGGAGCATCCGGCTATTTGACCAAGGAAAGTGACAGCGAATTACTGTTGGCGGCGATTCGTCGGGTCGCTGCTGGCGGCGTCTATATCAGTGAAAAAGTTGCCGAATTGATGGTGCGAGGCATTCGACCCGTGGTCGAAACCTTGCCCCATGACCTGCTCTCGGATCGGGAGTATCAGGTTTTTCAGATGCTGGTCGCCGGAACGGGGTTGACCGATATAGGCCAGGCGCTTTCGCTGAGCGTCAAGACTATAAGCACTCACAAAACGCACATCCTGCAAAAGATGGGGCTGGCCAACAGCGGCGAGCTCATTCGCTACGCCATTACCCACGGATTGGCCGAGCAGAGCGAATATTAGAAATAGCGAATAGGATTTTTCCTACCCCTCTTTTAATCCCGTGCTGATGTTGTGGGGATTGTCGGCCCTCTAAACTTCTATCCAACAAATACGCCTTGATGCTTAGTCATTGAGGATATGGGAGCACGGTGTTCCCGGTATTGCTTGGGGGATAGAAAGTGAACTTCAGCTTTGCGCGTACTTCTCTGCTTGCCGCTTCTGCGGCAATTTTCATGATCTCCAGTGCTGCCGTGGCGGCCGTGGATGAAGGCGCCGCCAGGGCACTGGCCAAGAAGAACGACTGCTTCAAGTGCCACGCCGTCGACAAGACCAAGAAGGGGCCTTCCTACAAGAAAATCGCCACCAAGTACAAAGGCAAGGAAGCCGAGGGCGAAACCAAGATGATCAAGAACATCACGACCGGTCCCAAGGTCAAGCTTGAGGACGGCTCGGAGGAAGACCACAAGATCATCGATACCACCGATCAGGCCGAAATCAAGAATCTGGTGCACTGGATCCTCTCGCTCTAAGAGCGCGTCCGGTTTCAAGGTGTTGGGCAGGTAACTCAGGGGGTAGCAATGAAACATTGGAAAAAACTATTGATCGTCGGCGCGGCGATAGCTGGATTGGGGCAGTTTGGCGCGGCGTATGCAGGCAACGATGGGGCGATGGCCAAGGCGGCTGATCGTAGCCTGAAGGGCGATCAGGTCTGTACCGAATGTCACGATGAAAATGACAACAAGGCCGTTCTCGCGGTTTACAAAGGCAAGCATGGGGTCAAGGCCGATGGCCGTACTCCGGGTTGCCAGACCTGTCACGGCGCCAGCGAGGCGCACGTCAAAAATGGTCCGAAAAAGGGCGAGGTCGGTGGCAAGCGCGGTGCGGTCGACGTCGTTTTTGGTGCCAAATCGACACTAAGTACCCGTGAGCAGAGCGAAGTCTGTGCCGGTTGCCACAAGGGCGACAAGCGCACGCACTGGACAGCCAGCCAGCATGACAGCGGCGACGTTTCGTGCGTCAGTTGCCACACCAACCACACGCATCAGGACAAGGTTCTGAAAAAGGCGACGCAACCGCAAGTTTGCTATACCTGCCACAAGGAGCAGCGTGCCGAAGGTCGCAAGATGTCTCACCACCCGGTGGCCGAGGGCAAGATTGCCTGTTCCGATTGCCACAACCCGCACGGTTCGGCCGGTCCCAAGCTGTTGAAGAAGAACACGCTGAACGAAACCTGCTTTACCTGCCATGCCGAAAAGCGCGGCCCGTTCCTCTGGGAGCATCAGGCCGCGACCGAGGATTGCAGCAATTGCCATACCCCGCACGGCTCGAACATTTCTCCGTTGCTGAAGTCTCGGGCGCCCTTCCTTTGTACCGAGTGCCACGACGGTCCGCATAACAGCAAGGTGCCGGTTGCGGCCAATGCTGGCGGCACGCAAGCCGGACTGACGGCGGTTCCCAGCGAAAACTACACCGGCCGTGGCTGCATGAATTGCCACAGTGTAATTCACGGTTCGAATCATCCTGCTGGCGCGTTGCTGCACCGCTAACCTGGACATCGGGGAAATTATTATGAAAACGCGAAATGAGAAACTGCAACGCAGCGCCCTGAGCCTTGCCGTCCATGGCGCTCTGGCCGCGATGTTTGCCATGCCGCTGATGGTCATGGCGGCCGACGATGAGGTCAGCGTGTTGACTCGTCCGACCAGTTCGGTCGAAGTCGGCGTTGCCGGCGTGTCGGAAAAGTCAGCCAAGTTTGGCGAATACAACGGCCTCAACGATTCCGGTGCATACGGAATTGCCAATTTCAACATTGGCGGGGGAAGTGCCTACGACGCCTACGATGGTGGCAACGGCACTTTGCGCTGGGAGATGAACGGTCAGGATCTCGGCACGACGTCGAGGGAGTTCGGCGCCTCGGTCAGCAGCCAGGGTTCCTGGGATGTGCGTATCGGTTATGACGAACTGCGCCATAACCTTTCGGATACGTTCCAGACACCGCAGGTGGGCAGCATGGGTGGAAACAGATTCACCATGCCGGCGACTTTCGGCACGGTGAACGCGCAGTCAAATCCGAGTACCCGGACGTTGGACGCCAACCAGCTTGCCGCATTTCATACCGAGGAAGTGGGAAGCACCCGCAAGAACACGTCCTTGGGGGCCGGTTATCATTTTTCTCCGCAGCTCAGCATTCGCTTTGACTACAACCATCTCGACCAGTCTGGAGCAAAACTGATCGGGACTGGGGCCCAGGGTGGGCAGGCTACGCCGTATGGTGCGACCTGGCGGGCCGAATCAAATAACATATTGATGAATCCGACCAATTACAAAACGGATAGCTTCAATCTGGCGCTGAACTGGGTCGGCGACAAGGGCCACCTGACCGCAGGCTATTACGGGTCGATTTTCCGGGACGGCTATGACCGTGTGACCTGGGAAAATGCCATGGTGAGCAACGGTACGACGATTTGCGCTTCGGGCGGTTCCTGTACCTATCAAACCAATACGCTGAGTACGGCGCCGAGTAACAGTTTCCACCAACTGAACCTGTCTGGCGGCTATGCCTTTTCGTCGGCGACGAAATTGGTTGGTGGCCTGTCCTATGGGCAAAGTGAACAGAATGTCGGTTATATCAATGACCTGATGCAAGGTGGCGTCTTGCCGCAGTCTTCCTTGAATGGGTCGGTGATCAGCACGCATGCCAACCTCAAGCTGACCAACCGGACGACCAAGGATCTGTTGCTGAGCGCCGGTTTCAAGTACAACGAGCGCGACAACCGCACCTCGTCGAATACTTATAACTACCTGGCCCAAAATAATGCGAATTACACCGGGGTCAATACGCCTTACAGCAACAGGAAAGCACAGCTCGAGCTGGCCGGTGATTACCGCATCGGCAAAAAGCAGAGCCTTCGCCTGGCCTATGAGCACGAGTACATCAAACGCTGGTGCAACAACGTGGTCGGCGGGGCCGAGTGCGTGGCCAGCCCGTCCAGCGACGAGGACAAGCTTGGCCTGACCTACCGCCTGAAAGCCGGCGACAACGTGAAGCTGAATGTCGGCTATGCTTACGCCAAGCGGAACGCTGAATTCAACCATCTCTACAAGGCGAATACCGGCAACTATGCGGTTGCTGCCACGATCAACGGCGGCGACTACGCCGGCTACCTTGCTTACCCTTACGCCAGTCGGACGCAGAACATCGTCAAGGCCGGGCTCAATTGGCAAGCAACGGACAGGCTGGATTTCGGTGTCAGCGGTCGTTATTCATTTGACGAATATGAAGCCACGCTGGGCGTGCAGGATGGCAGTTCAGCCAGTTTCAATCTGGATGCAACTTACACCTACAGCGAGAACGCCAGCGTTTCAGCCTATGTCAGTTGGCAGAATTCCGAGCGCGACCTGTCGGCGGGGGCGGCTGGCGGGGTTCCGGCGCCGAGCGTGACGGTGGCGCCGACCAACATCTTCAGCAACCAGCTGAAACAGGATGGCAGCAGTATCGGCCTGAATACCAAGCATGCCTTCCTCGGCGGCAAGCTGGAACTGCTGGGTGATCTCTCCTACTCGCTCGACAAGTCGCACTATTCGACACAGGTGCCCTACCTGGCTACTTGCGGTGCAACGGGGACGCTGACTTGTGGCGACACGCCGGACATCAAGGCCGAACTGGTCGCCTTCAAGCTGACGGGGAGTTACCGGATCGACAAGCATGCCAAGGTCGCGCTGGTTTATCTCTATCAGAACCTGACCAGCTCGGATTATTACTACAACGGTTACCAGTACGGCTATACGCCGAACCGGGTGATGCCGACCAACGAGCAAGCGCCGAACTACGAAGTCAGCTTCCTTGGCGCCTCTTACGTCTATAGCTTCCAGTAATGGTCGCCGGCTGGAAATGAAGGTCGCAAAAGGGGGCACCAAGCCCCCTTTTGCTTTGCCGGGCACTCAGGCTTGCGGCAAAACGCGGATCACGAAACAAAGCCTGTTTTGTATTTTGGAAAAGAAAATGGATAGCCGAGTCTACTTCAAGGCATTGCTGGCGCTTGTCGCCGGCGTGTTGTTGCAAACGAGCGTACAGGCCGAGGGGCTGACCGACGCCGCCTGTCTTGCTTGTCACGCGGCGGGAAAGCACAAGATCGAAGTGCCCGATGGCGATGACGGGAAGCGTTCGCTTGCTACGGTCAACCCGAAAAATACGGCAAAAAGCGTGCATGCCAGGATAGCCTGCGTTGCTTGTCATACCGACATCGTCGATGCCCAGGAAAAACACGCCAAGGCCGAGAATGTGGCCAAGCCGGATTGCGCGACCTGTCATACGAAGTTGTGGGAGGAGGCCAAGGCCAATCCGGCCGGCAAGGAGCGGCTTGGTGTGGTCGCGGAGAATATTGCCGCCTACCAGGCTTCATTCCATGCCCGCCCGGATGCGGATTTCCCGGATCGGCCAAAGGCGACTTGCGGCGATTGCCATGCGACACATGATTTCGCCGTGCCGAAGAAGGGCACGCCGGAGCGCGAACAATGGCGTCTGAGCATTCCCAAGACCTGCGGCGAAAAGTGCCACGAAGATCAGCTTGAGGATTACGAGGGATCGGTGCATGGCGCCCTGGTCATGGGCAAAGATGACCCGAAAGGGGCGGTCTGCATCGACTGCCATACGACGCACGAAATCAAGGGCGCCTCGTCGGACCCCTTCAAGCTGAACAACGTCGAGGCTTGCGGCGACTGCCACGAAAAGGAGTTGCACAGCTATCGTGACACCTACCATGGCCAGGTCAACAAGCTGGGCTATACCTACACGGCCAAATGTTCGAACTGCCATGGCAGCCACGGCATTGCCAAGGTCGATGACCCGGCCTCCAAGGTGCATGTCAACAATCGCCTGAAAACCTGCCGCGAATGCCACAACGAGAAGAAGGGGCTGCCGCTGGCGACTGAAGGCTTTATTTCATTCGGGCCGCATGCCAACAGCCACGATTTCGAGAAGTATCCGCAGATGTGGATCGCCACCAAGTTCATGGTGGCCTTGCTGATCGGCGTTTTCGCCTTCTTCTGGGTGCATTGCGCCCTGTGGTACTACCGCGAATGGCAGGAACGCGGCGGCCATCTGGTCACCAAACACGTCGATACCGAAGCCCTCGGCCTGAAGCCCGAAAAACACTTCCAGCGCTTCGCCTGGGGCTGGCGCCTCGCTCACCTGGTCTTTGCGCTGGTGACCATGACGCTGGTGCTGACCGGTACTTCGGCGATGTTCTCGGGCAGTAGCTGGGCGCCGCACGTGGCGGCACTGGTCGGCGGTCCGAAGGTGCTCGGCCTGATCCACCGGGTTGCCGCGGCACTCTTTGTCAGCATCTTCCTGATCCACTTTGTCTACGTCATGCAGAAGCTCCTGCGCGACAAGACCTTCCGCTGGTTCGGGCCGGATTCGCTGATCCCCAACTGGAAGGACTTCGCCGATTGCTGGGGCATGTTCAAGTGGTTCTTCGGCAAGGGACCGAAGCCGCAGTTCGAGCGCTGGGCCTACTTCGAGAAATTCGACTACTGGGCCGTGTTCTGGGGGGTGAATATCATCGGCTGGAGCGGCTTGATGCTGGCCTTGCCGCACGTCACGGCGGCCTACCTGCCGGGCTGGGTGTTCAACGTGGCAACGCTGGTGCACGGTGAAGAAGCCTTCCTGGCGGCTGTCTTCCTCTTTACGGTGCATTTCTTCAACAACCACTTCCGGCCGGACAAGTTGCCACCGCCGGATGTCGTGATGTTCACCGGGACCCAGACCATCGACGAGTTCCGCAAGGATCACCCGGCGCACTATCGGCGCATGGTGGAAACCGGCGAGCTGGAAAAATATCTGGTCGATGCGCCGTCGAAGCAGATGCATCTCGGCTCGGTGATCCTCGGCATCGTGCTGATCAGCGTCGGCCTCGGGTTGCTGGTGCTGGTGACGATCGGCTTCTTCGGCGGCTAAGGGGGCAATTCCCCGGCGCCGATGGGGGAGGGATTATTCCCTCCCTTTTTCTATCCAGCCAGGCAAGCCGGGTAACTTAGTCCCCGAACTGCGCTGTCCGCTTCTCGCGCTGGGCGGCGATGCACTCGCCGAGGTCGGCCGAAAGCAGCATCGCCGCGTTCCAGCCGGCGACGTAATTGAGGCCGTCGGCGACCGAGTGGTCGCGGCTGAAATTGAGCACGTCCTTGGTCCCGCGAACGGCCAGCGGCGACTTGGCGGCGATGGTTTGGGCGATTTCCCTGATGCCTACGGTCAACCGGGAAAAATCGCCAAATTTGAAATTGATCAGGCCGAGCTTTTCCGCCTCGGCAGCGTCTACATTGCGGCCGGTGTACGCCAGTTCGCGTGTCATGCCTTCACCGATCAGGCGCGGCAGGCGTTGCAGCGTGCCAACGTCGGCGACCATGCCGAGATCGATTTCCTTGATCGAAAAAACCGCATCCGGCGCCGCGTAGCGCATGTCGCAACAGGTCACGAGGTCGAGCGCGCCGCCGACGCAGGCGCCCTGGATGGCGGCGATAACCGGCTTGCGGCAACGTTCGATGCTGCTCAGGCAATCCTGCAAATCGAGGATCAGCCGGCGCAAGGTTTCGCGACTGCGGGCGCCATCGGCGTGCGCAATCTGTTGCTGGATGCTGCCGAGCATGGCGAGGTCGATGCCGGCGCAAAAGTTCTTCCCTTCGCCGCTCAGGATGGCGACGCGGGCTTCCGGCGTGGCATCGACCCAGTCGAAAGCCTGCCGGATTTCCTGCCACATCGCCGCGTTCATGGCATTCGACTTGTCCGGCCGGTTGAGGCGGATTTCGGCGACGTGATCGTCGAGCGTGACGGCGAGGGTGGTGAATTCTGGGATGGTCATGGGCTTGTCTCCGGCGGCCTGGATTGTTTGCCGATCTTAAGCCTGTCCGGCGCAGGCCGCCCGCTCAGGCCATCCCGGCCAGGGCTGCGGCGAGGTCGGCGTTGTCGTCGTCACCGCCGCCACCGCCGCCGGTATGGATGTTCTGGCTCTCGATGCTGACGGCGTAGCCGGCGATGCGCAGTTGTTCGGCCCAGTGCTCGGCGACCTTGCGCGAGTCGTGCCAGGGACCGTGCTCGATGATCGGGCGGTCGGTGCCGGTGCGGTAGGTGGTCTTGACGCGGTACACGGTTTAACCAGAAATGGCGTGGATGGCCGGCCGGGGCGTGTCAGGCAGCATTTTTGCCCTTTTGCCAGAGCACATCGCCGCGGCCGCCGGCGCGATTGAGGGCGCGGCCGAGGATGAAGAGCAGGTCGGACAGACGGTTGATGTAGCGGCGAGCGGCGTCGGACAGCGGCTCGGCGCCGTGCAGGCGAACCATGGCGCGCTCGGCACGGCGGCAGACGGTGCGGCTCAGGTGGGCGAGCGCGGCAGCGCGGGTGCCGCCGGGCAGGATGAATTCCTTGAGCATAGTCAGCTCGGCATTGAAGGCTTCGGCCTGCGCTTCGAGGCGGGCGACCTGGGCGTCCTTCATGACGGCCATGCCGGGCAGGCAAAGCTCGCCGCCGAGGTCGAAAAGGTCGTTCTGGACATCGAGCAGGGCGGCGCGCATGGCTTCCGGCATGTCTTCGCAGAGCAGTACGCCGAGGCCGGAGTTCAGCTCGTCGACTTCGCCGATGGCATCGATGCGCAGGCTGTCCTTGGTCGTCCGGCTGCCGTCGCCAAGGCCGGTCGTGCCGGCGTCGCCGGTGCGGGTGACGATCTTCGACAGGCGGTTGCCCTTGCGTTCTTGTTCGGTGTCGTTCACGGTGCTTTCTCCAGAGTCAGTGCAGATTATACTTTTGGTCCGCACTACAGACAGCCACCCTTATGCCTCAGTTCGCTGCCAATCTCAGTTTTTTATTTTCCGACGTGCCGTTCGGGGAGCGCTTTCAGCGGGCTGCTGCTGCCGGATTTCAGGGCGTTGAGTACCTTTTTCCCTACGACTGGCCGGCGCATGACGTCGCGGAATGGCTCAAGGCCGCCGCTGTCGAGCAGGTGCTGTTCAACCTGCCACCCGGCGACTGGGCGGCCGGCGAGCGCGGCCTGGCCTGTTTGCCGCACCGCCAGGGCGAATTCGCCGAAAGTGTCGAGCAGGCGCTGAATTACGCCATGGTCCTCGACTGCGAAAGGGTGCATTGCATGGCCGGGCTTCGTCCCGATGGCGTTGGCGAGGCCGAACTGGAAGCGACCTACATCGCCAACCTGCAATTCGCCGCCGATCGTTTCGCCACCGTCGGCGCGACGGTGATGATCGAGCCGATCAACAGTCGTATCGACATGCCGGGCTACTGGCTGGACGATGTGAACAAGGCGCTGCGTCTGCTCGATGCCATAGCCCGACCCAACGTCAAATTGCAACTCGACCTCTATCACGCGCAGATCATCCAGGGCGATCTGGCGCGGACCATCGAGGCCAATCTCGGGCGCATCGGCCACATCCAGATCGCCGACAATCCGGGCCGCCATGAGCCGGGCAGCGGGGAGATCAATTATCCGTTTCTGTTCGAGTTGATGGACAGGCTCGGCTACGCCGGCTGGGTCGGCTGCGAATACAAGCCGCTGACGACGACCGAGGCTGGGCTGGGCTGGATGCCTAAGTGACCCCGCGCGACATCCTTCGTCGCCTGTTCGACGCCGCCATCGCCGCGGCCGATCCGGCGCTGTGCGTGCCACCGCATCTGCCCCCCGACGACGGTGGCCGACTCATCGTCATCGGTGCCGGCAAGGCTTCTGCGGCCATGGCGCGGGCTGTCGAGCAGAACTGGTCCGGGCCGCTCGAAGGCATGGTCGTCACACGTTATGGCCACGGCGTGCCGTGTGAACGGATCAAGATCATCGAAGCCGCACACCCGGTGCCGGACGCCGCCGGCGAGGCGGCAGCACTTTCCATTTTTGAGCAAATTTCCCGGTTGACCGTGGAAGACCGTGTTCTCGCCCTGATTTCGGGCGGCGGCTCGGCCTTGCTCGCCGCCCCGGCGCCCGGCGTCACGCTGGCCGAAAAGCGGGCGCTCACCTCGGCGCTGCTGCGCTCGGGGGCGAGCATTGGCGAGATCAACTGCGTGCGCAAACATCTGTCAGCCCTCAAGGGCGGGCGCCTGGCAGCTGCAGCCTGGCCGGCCTCGGTGCTGACCCTGGCGATTTCCGACGTGCCCGGCGATGACCCGGCGGTCATCGCCTCCGGCCCGACCGTCGGCGACCCGACGACCTGCGCCGATGCGCTCAAGGTCCTCGATTTTCACCACATCGCCATTCCTTCGGACCTGCGCTGCCGTCTCGAATCCGGCGAGCTCGAAACACCCAAGCCGGGCGACCCGCGTCTGGTCAATAGCGCTTTTCGCCTCGTCGCCAGCCCGCGTCAGATGCTCGAAGCGGCCGCAGCCGAAGCACAGCGACTCGGCATCACGCCGCTCATCCTTGGCGACGCCATCGAAGGCGAAGCGCGGGAAGTCGGCAAAGTCATGGCCGGCATGGCGAAATCCTGCGGTCAACACGGATTTCCGGCCAAAACGCCCTGTGTCCTGCTCTCCGGCGGCGAAACCACAGTGACCATGCAAGGCGACGGCCGCGGTGGCCGCAACACTGAATTCCTGCTCAGCCTGGCCCTGGCCCTCGATGGCGCACCGGGCATCCATGCCCTGGCCGCTGATACCGACGGCATAGACGGCAGCGAAGACAACGCCGGCGCCTTCATCGACCCGACCACGCCGGCCCGGGCCAAGGCAGCCGGCCTCGACCTGCGCGCCCGACTGGCCAACAACGATGCGTGGTCGTGCTTTTCCCAACTCGGCGACTTGCTGGTCACCGGCCCGACGCGAACCAACGTTAACGATTTTCGGGCCATTCTTATAGGCTAAAATGGCAAATATGGCGCAAAACGACAATAACGACATTTGCATTGACCTGGCAACGCTGGAGCGGCGGCTCCGCCTGTTCCTGCCGCCACATTGCCTGCTGCTCGGCGAAGAGGATCTGCGCCCCTACGAATGCGACGGCCTCACCGCCTACCGCGAAATGCCGCTCGCCGTCTGCCTGCCGGAAACCGAGGCGCAGGTCATCGACATCCTGCGCACCTGCCACAGCCTCGGCGTGCCGGTCGTCGCGCGCGGGGCCGGCACGGGGCTGTCCGGCGGCGCCATGCCGCACGCCCAGGGCGTCGTCCTCT
The DNA here is from genome assembly GCA_002840785.1 of Betaproteobacteria bacterium HGW-Betaproteobacteria-4. Taxonomy (GTDB): domain Bacteria; phylum Pseudomonadota; class Gammaproteobacteria; order Burkholderiales; family Rhodocyclaceae; genus Azonexus. The sequence goes on from PHCH01000025.1 coordinate 40,814, forward strand.
CGCTGGCCCGCTTCAACAAGATTCTGCGTGTCGACCGTGACGCGCGGCTGGCCGTTGTCCAGCCCGGCGTGCGTAACCTCGCCGTCTCCGAAGCCGCCGCGCCCTTCGGCCTCTACTACGCGCCTGACCCGTCGTCGCAAATCGCCTGCACGCTGGGCGGCAACGTTGCCGAAAATTCGGGTGGCGTGCATTGCCTCAAATACGGGCTGACCGTCCACAACGTCCTGCGCATCCGCGTCGTCAGCATCGAAGGCGAGGTTTTCGAGATCGGCTCGGAAGCCCCCGATGCCGCCGGCTACGACCTGCTGGCGCTGCTCATCGGCTCCGAAGGCATGCTCGGCGTGGTCACCGAAGTCACCGTCAAACTGGTGCCCAAGCCGGAACTGGCGCAGGTCGTCATGGCCTCGTTTGGCGATGTCGCCAAGGCTGGCGAGGCCGTCGCCGCGATCATCGCCGCCGGCATCATCCCGGCCGGGCTGGAGATGATGGACAAGGCCGCCACCGCCGCCGTCGAGCCGTTTGTGAAAGCCGGCTACGACATGAACGCCGAAGCCATCCTGCTCTGCGAGTCGGACGGCACGCCGGAAGAAGTCGCCGAGGAAATCGCCCGCGTCACCGAGGTTTTGAACGCCGCCGGTGCCAGCGACATCCGCGTCTCGCAATCCGAAGCCGAGCGCCTGCGTTTCTGGGCCGGGCGCAAGGCGGCGTTCCCCGCCGTCGGCCGCATCACGCCGGACTATTACTGCATGGATGGCACCATCCCGCGCAAGCGGCTGGCCGAAATGCTCTCGGCCATCGCCGCCATGGAAAGCAAATACGGCCTGCGCTGCGCCAACGTCTTCCACGCCGGCGACGGCAACCTGCATCCGCTGATCATGTACGACGCGTCGCAGCCCGGAAATTGGGAACGGGCTGAAGCCTTCGGCGCCGAAATCCTTGAACTCTCGGTCGCGCTCGGTGGTTCGATCACCGGCGAACACGGCGTCGGCATCGAGAAAATCAACCAGATGTGCGTCCAGTACGCGACACCGGAAATCGAAGCCTTCCACCGCGTCAAGGCCGCCTTTGACGAAACCGGCCTGCTCAACCCTGGCAAGGCCGTGCCCAGCCTGCACCGCTGCGCCGAATACGGCCGCATGCACGTCCATCACGGCGACGTGAAATTCCCCGAGCTGGAGCGTTTCTGATGCAGCTTGACGACATCATCTCCGCCGTCAAATCCGCTCACGACAGCCGTACACCGCTGCGCATCCGCGGCGCTGGCAGCAAGGATTTCTACGGCGGCCTGCTGGCCGGCGAAGTGCTCGATGTTTCCGGCCATCGCGGCATCGTCGCCTACGAGCCGACCGAGCTGTACATCACGGCCAAATGCGGCACGCCGCTCGACGAGATCGAGGCCGCGCTGGCTGAAAATGGCCAGATGCTGGCCTTCGAACCGCCGCTTTTTGGTGGTGCCACCGTCGGTGGCTGCGTCGCTGCCGGCCTGTCCGGCCCGCGTCGGCAACAGGCCGGGGCCGTGCGTGACTTCGTGCTCGGCGTCAAACTGGTCGATGGCACCGGCCAGATGCTCAATTTCGGTGGCCAGGTCATGAAAAACGTTGCAGGCTATGACGTGTCGCGCCTCATCGCCGGTAGCCTCGGTACGCTCGGTGTCATCGCCGAGGTCACGCTTAAAGTCCTGCCCAGGCCCGTGGCCGAAACGACGCTAGTCTTCGACTGTGATGCGACCGAGGCTATCCGCCGACTCAACGAATGGGGCGGCCAGCCGCTGCCGGTTTCAGCTTCCTTCTGGCACGACGGCCAGCTCTGGTTGCGCCTTTCCGGCGCGCGGGCGGCGGTTGAGGCAGCCACGGCCAAGCTGGGTGGGAATCCCACGGTCAACCCGGAAAAACACTGGATTTCGATACGCGAACAAACGCATTCGGCTTTCGCCGCCAGCCCGTTGTGGCGACTGGCCGTGCCGTCAACCGCGCCGGGCCTGGATCTCGACGGCCTGCGTGCCATCGAATGGGGCGGGGCGCTGCGCTGGTATGCCGGCGCAGTCGATGGCGATCACGCGGCCGTTCGTGCTGCCGCCACCCGCCTCGGCGGCCACGCCGTGCTCTACCGCGCGCCGGAATCGCTGCGCTGCCTGGAGGGTGCTTTTACGCCCCTGCCGCCAGCCTTGCTCGCCTTGCATCGCCGCCTCAAAAAAGCTTTCGACCCGGCCGGCATCCTTAACCCCGGTCGTCTGTACGCGGAGTTTTAGGCTGATGGATACCAAACTCACCGCCGAACTCCGCGCCACCCACGCCGGCCAGATTGCCGAGGAAATCCTGCGCAAGTGCGTCCACTGCGGCTTTTGCACCGCCACCTGTCCGACCTACCAACTACTCGGCGACGAACTCGACGGCCCGCGCGGCCGCATCTACCTGATCAAGCAGTTGCTCGAAGGCAAGGCGGTGACCGAAAAGACCCGCACCCACCTCGACCGCTGCCTGACCTGCCGCTCCTGCGAAACGACCTGCCCGTCGGGCGTCAAGTACAGCCATCTGCTCGATGTCGGGCGCGCCGTGGTCGAGGCAAAACTGCCGCGCCGTTTCGCCGACCGCGTGACCCGCGTGCTGCTCAGAACCGTGTTGCCCAACCCGGCGCTGTTTGGCCCGGCCGTCGCCCTTGGCCGCGCCGTCCGGCCCTTGTTGCCAACCAGCCTGGCCGACAAGCTGCCGCCCGCCCAGCCGGCCGGCGCCCCGTGGCCGAAAACGGCCGGCCACCCGCGCCGTATGTTGGCCCTGGCCGGTTGCGTTCAACCCTCGCTGGCCCCCAACATCAATGCCGCCACGGCACGGGTTTTCGCCAAGCTGGGCATCGAGCTGTTTGAAGAAGCCAAGGCCGGCTGCTGCGGCGCCGTGCGCTTCCATCTCAATGACCACGAAACGGCCAAAAACGATATGCGCCGCAATATCGACGCCTGGTGGCCGCACGTTGAAGCCGGCATCGAAGCCATCGTCGTCACGGCTTCCGGCTGTGGCGTGCAGGTTCGGGATTACGCCCACATCCTGGCCGATGACACGGTCTACGCCGAAAAAGCGGCAAAAATCAGCGCCCTGTGCCGCGATCCGTCAGAAATTCTGGCTGGGGAAAAAGCCGCTTTGTTGCCCTTGCTGGCGGCCCACCAGGAGGAACGTGGCAAGCTGGCCTTCCACTCGCCGTGCACCCTGCAACACGGCTTGCAGATTCGCGGCAGCATCGAAGTCTTGCTGCAAGCCGCCGGCTACGAACTGACCCCGGTCGCCGACAGCCATCTGTGCTGCGGCTCGGCCGGCACCTATTCCGTTCTGCAGCCCGAGCTGGCCAACAAACTGCGCGCCAACAAGCTGGCCGCCCTCAATGCCGGCGGCCCGGCGCTCGCGGCGACAGCCAATATCGGCTGCCTGACCCACCTGCAGGCAGGCAGTACACTGCCCGTCCGGCACTGGATTGAATTGATTGACGAGGCAATGGCATGAGCCGCGCGGCAAACTCCGTATTTGAAATCACCAAAACGCTCGGCGCCGACGATGCCGCCCGCATCAAGCGCCTGCTCGAGAACGGCGTCAAGCTGCCCGCCCAGCCGCGCGTCCTCGACGAACTGCGCCAGCTCATCAACCGCAGCGAACTCGACGTCCGGCTGCTGGCCCGCGTCATCAACAAGGATCCGGGGCTGACGGCGATGCTGTTCAAGGTCGTCGGCAATTCGGCCTACCGGCAACACCAGCCCTTCGATTCGGTCGAAGCCGTCCTCCATGCCGTTGGCGTCAGCCAGACTTTCAACCTGGTCCAGGCCATTGCCCTGTCCGGGATGAGCGAGATCAAGAAAAACCGGCCCGTTTACGAAGCCTTCTGGGCGCGTTCCCATGCCATCGGCCAACTCGCCATGCTGATTGCCGACGAGCGGGTCGCCGTCTGCAACATCTTTCCCGATCAGGCCTACCTGGCCGGCATCTTCCACGACTGTGGCGTGCCCCTGCTCATGCAGCGCTTCCCGACCTATTGCGCCGAGATGAAACTCGGGGCGCCCGGCATCTGGATCGACCTCGCCGAAGAAGACCGGAAATTCAACGCCGATCATTGTGTCGTCGGCTACCTCGTTGCCCGCCACTGGCATCTGCCCGAATTCATCTGCGACGCCATCCGCTACCACCACGCCATCGGCGAACTCGGTCAGCACGAAGCGCGCAGCATGGTCGCCATCGTCCAGCTCGCCGTCGATATCCACTATCGCGATCAGCACATCGCCAGCCCCGAGTGGGAGCGGGTAAAGGCCGAGGTGTTGCCCGAGTTGGGGCTCAGCGAGGAGGCCTTGCCCGAATTCGTCGATATCGTGCTTGAGCGTTACCACGGCACCAGCGAAGCATGACCCGCCGAACCATGGCTGCGCCCGACGCCGTGTTAAGGGTAGCTAAAGCCTTCCGTGGTAAGCTTTCCCAACACAAGGGGGATGGATGGCAATAGCAGTCGACGCCTGCGCGGCGCAGCACCAAGGGGATCGCAAGGAACAACAGGATCGCGTCGCGATCCTTCCGCACGCCCGGAAACGGGGCGTCGCCCTGGCCGTCGTCGCCGACGGCATGGGCGGGCACACCGGCGGGGCGCTGGCCGCCGAGCAGGTCGTGCATACCGCCAAGACCAATCTCGACCAGTTTTCGTCGGCCGACGAAAGTCCGCAGCGCATGCTCGAAAACGCCATGCGTGAAGCCCACACGATGGTCAAGGCATCGCGTTTCATGAACGAAATGGACCCGCACAGCACGGCCGTCATGCTGCTGCTGCAACCGGGGAAGATCACCTGGGGCCACTGCGGAGACAGCCGCCTCTACCATTTTCGCGGCAACGCACTGGTCGAGCGCTCGGTCGACCACTCCTACGTCGAATACCTCCTTTCTGCCGGGAAAATCACCGCCGAACAGGCGCTCACCCATCCCAACCGCAACGTCCTGCTAGCCTCGCTCGGCGGGCAGGAAGAACCCAAGATCACCCTCTCCGAAACGGTCGACCTCGTCGCCGGCGACGCCTTCGTGCTCTGCTCGGATGGCCTCTGGGCCTATTTCGACGACGAAGAACTCGGCATGCTGGTCGCCCAGAATTCAGCCCGGCAGGCCTGCGAGATCCTCATCGACAAGGCCAGGCGAAGGGCCAAAGGCAGCGGCGACAATCTGTCGCTGGCCATCATCAAGTTGATTGAGGCCTTGCCGGCCAAGGGGGCGGTGGCGCGGGGCTGAGCCTTGTCGGCTGCGCCGTGCGTAGTTCGGCGCTTTCCTGGTTTGTTGGTTTGGGGTTCCGCCCTTGCGGGGCGTCTCACTTTCTTTTGCTTCGCCAAAAGAAAGTAAGCAAAGAAAAGGCGACCCTGGGTCGGTGCCGGCTGCGCCGG
>PHCH01000026.1 GCA_002840785.1 Betaproteobacteria bacterium HGW-Betaproteobacteria-4
GATCTGCTCTTCTGAAAACCGCTTCTTCAAGTCCATTCTCCTTCTCGAAAACGGACTTTACTAAATTGCTTGTGGCACTGTTTATGGGGGGCACCTCACGGAAGTCCAAGGGAGATTTATTACTGAGGCGCGCAACCCAGATAGTTCGTCCTTGGCAACACTTGCTAATCAATGGGCTACCAGTGCTGTCTTGCTAGGTACTAACATTGGCAAACTGGATTCTTACGGCATCCAACGGCCGAAAGTTTTGCAACCGTCGAGCCAGACAAAGCACTGCGAAACTCAATTGCGTCCCCTCGACCGACTTTCGGAGCCTCAGCGTGAAATGGTGCTGCTTGGCTCGGCTCACAAAGTACTGACATGGTTTGTCGAAATCAACAGCAAACCCGGAGTTTCAGGTGGAAATCAACGCTGGTCTTACAAAGCGTTTGCCTTCGGAAATATTTTTTTGAGCCAGAATGCACTTAGCGCACCTCGCGCTCAACCCATTCTCCAAGGAATGGGAGATGCAGCCGAAAATCTGGTGCGAGGTCAGATTAAATTTGAGGCATTCCAGTCACTACTAGTTGCCCAGATGGACAAGGCAAAGGCACTGCAAAAAGAACGACTACTGGAGAATCCGAAGCTTCTTGAGCCGCTCGAAAAAACCGTTGATGCGTTAGGCCAGTGTGCGCTAGCAATTGGTCTAATGGCCGCAACTACAAGTGAGAACACGCACGGTAAGTAGCCAGTGCTGGTTGTAATACAACTCAGAAAATATAAAAAGGGTGAAGGGGTTAGCTTCGATAAACGTTCCTAACGTAGGCTTGCCGACTGGTCCATTCCCAAGTACTCAGTGGAAATCCTCTTCCAGTTGATGCCGTACCGCCAGGAAGGTGACTGTCTGGTCGTTGTCGATCTCGATCAACGCGACATACCCCGAAGCGCCAAACGGAATGATCAATTCCCGCAAGAACGGGTTGTCCGGAGTCGCTTTCCGGTAGCTGAATGGTGAGAGTTCCAGACCTTTGATGCCATTTTGATGGCATCGAGGGCGCGGGTTGCCTGTGACCAGTCTGATTGGCACATGTCCAGAATGGATTCGTACAGTCTGACCAGATCGGCTTCGGCTTCTTCGGTAAACCGTACCTGATAGCTCACTTGCCGCCTTTGGCGGTTGCCAGCATTTGCTCCAGGCGGCCAATCACAGCGTCGACGCCGGCGTATTTGCCGGTCTGGCGGGCGTCGTCGCGCGAAATCAGACTATCCTGCACTTCCTCGTAGCGCTGGCAACTGACCAAATGGTCATTGACCATCCCGGATGCCTGCATGAAGGCATAGCAAATCGTCGAGCCGACGAACTTGAAGCCGGCGCGGGTCAAGGCTTTGCTCAGGGCATCGGATTGCGCGGTTTTGGCGGGGACTTCGGCCAGCGATGAGCGGGCGTTTTGCAGCGGCGTCCCGCCGACCAAAGACCACAGGAAATCGCTGAACGATTGGCCCCCGGCGGTCAACGCCAGATAGGCCTTGGCGTTCTGGATGGTCGCGGCGATCTTGGCGCGGTTGCGGATGATGCCGGGGTCGGCCAGCAGGGCGGCGACTTTTTGTTCGTCGTAGAGGGCGATCTTGTGCGGGTCGAAGTTGTCGAACACCAGCCGGTAGTGCGCCCGTTTCTTGAGCACGGTGGCCCAGGACAAGCCGGCCTGGGCGCCTTCGAGGATCAGGAGTTCGAACAGCGCGCGGTCGTCGCGTAGCGGCAGGCCCCATTCGGTATCGTGGTACTCGCGGTAGAGGTCGAATCCTTCGCACCAGGGGCAGCGTTCCATCGTCATTCATCCGTCAGCAAAAAGCGCAGTGTAGCGGTGTCCGCCGCATACCGACAGTTCAGGCGGGCGGCAACATTTTCGATCTCCTGATCAGTCGTTCAGCTCGCCTGTGGACGGTGTACTGCGTTCCTGCATAAAGCGCCCCGGCGGCACGCCGAAGGCGCGCTTGAACATGGCCGAGAAGGCGGCCTGGCTGGCGTAGCCCAGTTCCGCAGCTACTTCGCCGTACGGGCGGCCACGGCCTATCAGGTCGAGCGCCCGGGCCAGGCGCAATTGCTGGCGCCAGGCGCCGAAGCTCAGTTTCAGTTCGCTGACGAACAGCCGGGCCAGCGTCCGCTCGCTGGCGCCGACGCGGGCCGCCCACTCGGCCAGCGACAGCGCGGAAGCGGGATCGTCGATGAGCGACTGACACAAGGCCTGCAAGCGCCGGTCCTGCGGCATCGGCAGACCGAGCGAAAGCGGCGGCGCGCGGCGGATTTCGGTGAGCAGCAATGCCGTCACCTGACGCTGGCGCAGCGACGCATCCTGGCCGTCGCCGTCAGCCTCGCTCAGCGCCTCGAAAAGCGCCCGCATGAGGTCGGAAACCTCGATCACCGAGCAGGCATCGAGCGGCAGCGGGGCTACTTCGGGGGCGATATAAACGGTGCGGAATTCGACTTCGCCGAGCATGAGCAGATCGTGCTCGATATGCGGCGGGATCCACACGGCGCGCAAGGCGGGCACCAGCCAGGTCATGCCGGCCGCCGAAATGCGGATGCCGCCGCGCAGCGGATAGGCCAGTTGCGCCCAGTCGTGGCGATGCGGCGGCACATAAACGTCGGCCGGAGGGCAACGCAGGTTGACGGTCATCGGCAACTCGGCGGTCGGGGCGCGGCGGGGTACGGCGTCGAAGGAGAGGTCTGTCTGCATTGCGATAATTTTTGTCCGAATGTCGCATCACGGTCAATGGGGCGCAAAGCTAGACTGTAATCCTTAACGTTTTACTCGGACTTTCCCCATGACGACCGCCACCCTGCCCGCGCCCCAGCGCAGCGATATCGAAGTGATCACCCTGATCGGCTTCGTGCATGGCGTTTCGCACTTTTTCCACCTGCTGCTGCCGCCGCTTTTTCCGTGGCTCATGCAGGATTTCGACCTCAGCTTCACCGGCATCGGCATGACGATGACCGTGTTTTTCGTCATCTCCGGTATCGGCCAGGCGATGGCCGGCTTTCTCGTCGACCGTTTCGGATCGGCACGCGTGCTTGGTGGAGGCATCAGCTGCTTTGCGCTGGCCGGCGTCGTCCTGCATTTCGCCACCGGCTACCCGATGCTGATCGCCACCGCCGCGCTGGCCGGCCTCGGCAACAGCGTCTTTCACCCGGCCGATTTCACGGTGCTCAACCACCGCGTGTCGCAGGCCCGGCTCGGCCACGCCTTTTCGGTGCACGGCCTGTCCGGCAACCTCGGCTGGGCCGCGGCGCCGGTTTTCATGACTGGCATCGCCACTGCCTACGGCTGGCGCAACGCGGCGCTCGGCGCCAGCCTCGTCGCCCTCGTTGCCCTCGCCCTGCTCTTCTGGCGCCGCGCCGCCATCAACGAGGCGCACGACCATCGCGCCCCAAAAGGCGACGAAGCGAAATCGCCCACCTTCGCCTTCCTCGGCTCACGCGCCGTGTGGCTGTGCTTCCTCTTTTTCCTGCTCATCACGGCCGCCTTCGGCGCCATCCAGAACTTCTCCAGCCCCATCCTGCAGGCCCTCTACGGCCTGTCGCTGACGACGGCCGCGCTGGCCCTGTCGACCTATCTGGTCGGCGGCGCCGCCGGCATCATCCTCGGCGGCTTTCTCGCCCAGAAGAACGCCCACGAAAATCTGATCGCCGGCGCCCTCGGCGTCGCTGCACTGCTCGCCGTGCTGCTCGCCAGCGGGGTATTGCCGGGCTGGGCCATCCTGCCGCTGATGGGCGGCATTGGTTTCTGCACCGGCACTGCCGGGCCGTCGCGTGATCTGCTGGTGCGTCGCGCTGCCACGGCTCGCTTCGGCAAATCGGCCTATGGACGGGTTTATGGCTTCGTCTATTCCGGACTCGATCTTGGGTTGGCGATGGCGCCAGTCATCTTTGGCGGGATGATGGATGGACGGCGGTTTGGGGAGGTGTTGATTGGCATTGCCGTCCTGCAGACGCTGGCGATTTTTAGCGCCTTGCGGGTTGGCAAGGCGGTTTAGGCCAATCCCACGGTCAACCGGAAATTTTGGCTAAAAATGAAATAGTTTCGACTGGCTTGGGGTTCCGCGCTTGCGGAAACCCCTGCCAAATAAAAACAGAATCGCCTGACGATCAAATCGGCTGGAACAAGTCGTTGAATTTCTGCTGAGCGTCGCGGCGAGCGGCTTCGCTGGCATTCGGATCAATGGCCGCCCGGGTCATGGCGTAGGCCGCATCCAGCAATCCCAGGAAACGGCTTTCCAGCGTCTTCATTTGCTCGCTATCAAGACGCTTGTCCACATGGTATTTCTTGAGTGTTGCGCGCAGGCTTTCCAAGTCTTCCTGAATCATGCTCGAGCGGGGCGTGCCGACAAAGTAGCTGTTTTCCCGTTTCACCCTTCCCGGCGTTGCCAGGATGTTGTCAACGAAGCTGCGATAGGCCGCGACGAGCTTGGGCGCGTTGTTCACCAGCATGGCGTTGTTGGTGTCCATCATGTAGCTGCGCACGTCTGCGTTGGCCGAGCCGACGATCAGCTGGTCGCCGAAGAGTGAAACCTTGCTGTGCAACGAGAGGTTATGGTTCCCGACCGGCGGTTGGTATTCGTAATATTCAAAGCGTGCGGCCCGGCTGGACCCATGCTGCAAGCCGGTCACCTCGGCAAATGCCTTGATGGCATGGCGTGCCAGCAAATTGACCGGGGTCAGGTCCGTGGTCGCTAACGAATTGGTGATCACTCTTACCGTGACATGTGAACAATCCTGCTTTCCATCGACGAGGGCGGCCAGGCTGGATGCGAGATTGGCCGGCGGGAAGAAATAGGCACTGTGCAGAATGACCATCTGGGGTTGGTCGACGGTCGCTTTGCTGCAGATGCCGGAGAGCGCCTGCAGCCAGATTTCCGTGATGTGCTTACCGGAATCGCCCTCTTGGCCAGCCTGGGCTCCGTAGAGCCGAACGCGACTTGCTGGCGGCAGGCGCTTGTCGAAAGGCAGGTTCTCCAGGTAGTAAAGGCGCGCCGAGGGGTCGACGGCAAGGGGCTGGCTTGGCTGGATCTTTCCGGCGTAAGCCGTCTTGTAGGCCTTGGCATTCTGCGCCATTCGCTGGCTCGCCGCTTCGACCCGCTGATCCAGGCTCATGGCAGCGAGTTTGAACTTGCCATTGACGCAGGCGTCATGTTTGGCCCCCGGTTTCAGTTTGGTGCAGGCGTTTTCAGCCGTCGTATAGGCTTCCAGATTCCACAGCACATCGTTAGGTGCATGGGTGCGAACCTCGTCCAGCGTCGCCACCATCCGGTTGAAGTTCCACAGCCCGTCGAAAGCGTCTGCGATGACCTTGCCGCCATCGCCTGTCACCGTAGCCACCAGATCGGTGTCCATGAAGACATACTTTTCGATCAGGGGATTGGGGTGCATGTGGTAGGAATTTTCGACGTTGCGCCCGCCCAGTTGCACCCGGCTCGAATCGGCGAGCAGGAGTTTCTGGTGAGTGAAGTCGGTGATGTGATCCCAGTCCAGCTTTTCTTCTGCACTGAACTTGCGGTCAATCGGCAGGGCTGAAAACAACTCGTTTTTCACCGGCACGATCTGGCTGGCGTACAACTGCTCCGCCATCAATAGCCCCAGGTTCGCATGCACACGCTCAAAGACGGGGGCTGTGCGCGACCGCCAGTAGAGTTTGCCCAGCTTCTTGAGACTTTCCTTTTGCTCGGGAGTCGCCTTGCCGGCCTGACCGGCGGCCGTGGAATCGATATTCTGTCCCTGCTCGATGGCCAGGGTCATCAGGTTGGCATTCCTGGCATAGAGCCCCGAGAGCAGCAGCCCGGAAGGCCCGGTATTGACGTTGGAAACATTGAGGGTTGCGGCTGGTACGCCGTCAATTTTCTCGTCGGCAAACAGCTTTTCCACAGCCGCCATCTTGTCGGCGGAGCAGGCCTCTTTGGTGGCTGCCCCAGCCTGACCACAACCCATGGTCATGTAAACGGCATCCTTGACGATATTCTGCGTCGGCCGGTTGTAGAAACGTACCGCCAGGCTACCCTTGCCCGAATTGCCGCGTCGTTCCATGGCCGTGAACATGTCCAGGCGCTTGTAATTGGTTTGATAATCGACGAGCAGGCGAACCTTCACCCCGCGCCGGGCTGCGGCGATCAGCGCCTCGGAGAGCACCGAAGAACTCTCGTCGTCGGCGTAAATGTAGTAAGTGAGCTCAAGCGACGACTTTGCTTCCTCGACCAGGCGGATTTTGGACAGGAAGGAAGCATCGTTGTCGGTAATGACTGCCCCGTCGCTGATAGCAAGCGCCGCTGACGAAGCCTGGGCCAACAGTGAGCTATCAGTGAGCGAGGCGTGGGGAACGGTCGTCGCGCAGCCGGTCAGAAGTCCGGCCAACACCAACGTAGGAATCATTTTATTGGTCATCATTGCCTCACAAAGTTTGAGCGCCAAGGCAGTATGACGTTTTCAAATTTTAAGTACAACCGAATAAACGGGCGACCGGACGACGCAAGGCGCGGCGACCAGACCGGGTGTTTGAGAGCTGGACTACGGCAAGAGCATGGAATCTTCGACAGTTAAAGCCCACGCGCCCAGGCCGGGCGCAAATGGGCGACTTCAGGGGCGGCGATAGCAAGTCGCACCTGCTCAAGCAAGCGCACCTTGTCGGCCCCCAGCGTCCCCTTGAGCACCAGCCAGTTGGACGCATGATCGCTGCGAAACACTGTCCGCTTGAGTTCCAGCCCGGATAAAAAGCGCTCCATCTCGACAAACAACTCATGCTGATCAAGCGGTTCCCAGCCGGGAAATCCGGCGCGAAAACGTTCCTCGCCCTGCGGAAAACTGACGACCAGCGTCGCCAGGTATTCCGGCTGCGTCGCATTGGCCAGCCGCGCCGAGTTCTCCGCGTGCTGCATCGACAGAGCCTTGCCGCCCAGCCCGTTCAGAATCATCACCGAACGCGTGATGCCGGCGGCGCCGAGCTTGTCGAGCGCCTCGCACGTGGTGTCGAAGGTTTCACCCTTGTCGACGGCGGCCAGCACTTGATCGTCGCCCGATTCGGCGCCGACATAGACCATCTTCAGCCCGGCCGCGGCCAGTTCGTCGATTTCGGATTGCGACTTCTTGCGCAGATTGCGCGGCAGGCAGTACGACGAAATGCGCCGCACGGCCGGCATGTGCGTGCGGATCGCCTCGAGAATGGCGAGCAGCCGCCGGGTCGGCAGGACGAGCGCGTCACCGTCGGCGAGGAAGATGCGGCGGATTTCACCGCCATACCGCTGGCCGGTCAGCCGGATGCTTTCGAGCACCTCGTCTTCGCTGCGCGCCACAAACTTTTTCTGCGGCGCGGTGTACATCTCGCAGAAGGTGCATTTGTTCCACGAACAGCCATCGGTCACCGGCAGGATCAGCGATTCCGCCTCGCTCGGCGGACGGAAGACCGGCTCGACGTAGCGGATCGGAATCATCAGGCGCCGACCTTGGCGAGGAAGCCGGGCGGCACGGCGGTGGCTTTGCGGGCGGTGTAGTCGAAGAACATGATGCCGTGCTTGCCGCGCGCCACTTCGCGGCCGCTGGCTTTGTCGCTGAGGCGCCAGACAAGGTCGCAGCCGTATTTGTTGAAATCGTTGGCGCCCATTTCAACAACCAGCGTTTCGCCGTGGAAGGCTTCCGAGCGGTATTGCGCGGCAACATCGGCGACGACGATGCCAACGCCTTCGACATCGAGTTCGGTGTAGCCGAGCGATTTGAAGAAACGCACGCGTGCTTCGGAGACCAGCGAGATGAGCTGGGCGTTGTCGAGATGGTGACCGTAGTTGATGTGGCCGATATAGATGGGAATGTCGGTCGAGAAGCTGAAGTGCTCGGGGAGTTCGATCTTGATGCGGGGCATGGCGGCGATGTCTGGAAAATGGGTGAATCCGGATTCTACGGACAGGACAGTGGCGCGGCCAGCGGTCCACATGCCGCATTGCGGCTAAACTAGCAGCCCCGGCGACTGGCCAGCCAGCGCCACCCACCGCCCGCCAGACACTTGTTTGGCGAGCCAGCATGGCAGGACCGCAAGTGAATTTCTTTTCGACCATCGTCAAATTTCTGACGCTCCCCTTGGCCACGGCCAACTATCGCAGCCAGCTGGTGCGCACGCTGGTCGCCATCGGCGTCGATGGCGCCCTGCTGCTCGGCGCCCTGCTCACCTACATGCTGCTGACGGTGCTGCCCAGCCTGCCGCCGCTCGACATCGTGACCGACTATCGACCGAAGATTCCGCTCCGTATCTACACGGCGGACGGCGCGCTGCTTGGCGAATTCGGCGAGGAACGCCGCGATTTCGTGCCGATCCAGGAAATCCCGCAGGTCATGAAAGATGCCCTGCTCGCCATCGAGGATTCGCGCTTCTACGAACACGGCGGCGTCGATTACCGCGGCGTCACCCGGGCACTGGTCGCCGATCTGACCGGCGGCTTTCACCAGGGAGCCTCGACGATCACCATGCAGGTGGCGCGCAATTTCTTCCTGACGCGGGAAAAGACCGTCAAGCGCAAGCTGACCGAAACGCTGCTCGCCTATCGCATCGAGTCGGCCCTGACCAAGGACCAGATCCTCGAGCTGTACATGAACCAGATTTACCTCGGCCAGCGCACCCACGGCTTCGCCAGCGCCGCCCGCACCTATTTCAACAAGCGCCTGCCCGAGCTGACGCTGGCCGAAGCCGCCATGCTCGCCGGAATCCCGCAGAACCCGGCCAAGCACAACCCGGCGGTCAACCCGGTTCGCGCCAAGAGCCGCCAGTTGCTGGTCCTCAGGCGTCTGCGCGTGCTCGGCAAAATCACCGAAGCGGAATACACCGAGGCGGTGGCCCAGCCCCTCGCCATCAGCGACCGCCCGTTGCTGAGCGTGCATGCCGACCACGCGGCCGAAATGGTGCGCCAGGAAATCTTCGCGCAGTATCAGGAGGAAACCTACACGCGCGGCATCAACGTCTACACCACGCTCAACGGCGCCGAGCAGAACGCCGCCTACAACTCGCTGCGCAGCAACGTGCTGGCCTACGACCAGCGCCACGGTTACCGCGGGCCGGAAGGCTTCGTCAATCTGCCTACGGATGCCGACGAGCGCGACGACGCCATCGATCGCATCCTGGCCAAGCACCCGAACAGCGACAACCTGATCGCCGCCGTCGTTACCGAAGTATCCGGCAAGAAAGTCAAAGCCGAACCGGCCACCGGCGACACCATCGAGATCAGCGGCGACGGCCTGCGCTTTGTCGCCCGCGCCCTGCAGGCCAACGCCAAGGATGCGGCCCGGATTCGCGTCGGTTCGGTCATCCGCGCCAGCCGCGACGGCAAGGGGCGGTGGTCGATCAGCCAGATGCCTGAGGTCGAAGCAGCCTTTGTCGCCCTCAATGCCGAAGACGGCTCGTATCGCGCCCTGGTCGGCGGCTTCGATTTTTCGCGCCGGCAGTTCAACCATGTGACCAGCGCCTGGCGCCAGCCAGGATCGAGCATCAAGCCCTTCATCTACTCGGCGGCGCTGGAAAAAGGTTATTCGCCGGCCACGCTGGTCGAGGATGCCCCGCTCTCGCTGCCGGCCGGCGCCGATGGCAAGACCTGGGAGCCACAGAACGACGACGGCTACGATGGCCCGATCAGCCTGCGCCAAGCCCTCGCCCGTTCAAAAAACGTCGTCGCCGTGCGCCTCCTGCGGGCGATCACCCCGCAATACGGGCGCGACTACCTGCAGCGCTTCGGCTTCGATGTCAGCAAGCACCCGGCCGACCTGACGATGACCCTGGGCAGCGGCTCGGTGACGCCGCAGCAACTGGCCGCCGCCTACGCCGTCTTCGCCAATGGCGGCTACCGGGTGACGCCGCACCTCATCGCCAAGATCACCGACAGCCGCGGCAACGTGCTGCATGAAACGCCGCCGCCCCCGGCCCGCCAGGACGAACAGCGGGTCATCGACAGCCGCAACGCCTTCATCATCGACAGCATGCTGCGCGAAGTCGCCCATACCGGGACCGGTGCGCAGGCCGGACAGCGTCTCGGGCGCCCCGACGTAGCGGGCAAAACGGGGACGACGAGCGACGCCATCGACGGCTGGTTTGCCGGCTACGCCAGCGATGTCGTCGCTGTCGCCTGGATGGGCTTCGACCAGCCGAAATCGCTGGGCAGCCGCGAATTCGGCGCGACCCTGGCGCTCCCGATCTGGATCGACTACATGCGCCAGGCGCTGGCCGCCAAGCCGGTCGCCCAACGCCCGGCCCCAGCCGGCGTTTCCTTTGTCGACGACGACTGGCTCTACGACGAATTCAACAGCGACAGCGGCGTCAAGGAACTTGACGTCGAATCGCTGCCTAGCCTGGTCAGGGATTTTTTCAAGCGTCTGGGAATCTGATCACTCCCTCCCCTTCAAGGGGAGGGTCGGGGTGGGGATGGGGTAGTTCGGCGACAAACGGAGACGGAACTCATCAGCCCCATCCCCCTCCCGGCCTCCCCCTTGAAGGGGGAGGAGAAAATCTCAACGGTACTCATGCGATTGCTCTGGTTGTCTACCCTGCCCCTAACCATCGACCGCAGTTTAATATTTCCCAAACATTAACGGACTCCCGCCATGA
The DNA here is from genome assembly GCA_002840785.1 of Betaproteobacteria bacterium HGW-Betaproteobacteria-4. Lineage (GTDB taxonomy): Bacteria > Pseudomonadota > Gammaproteobacteria > Burkholderiales > Rhodocyclaceae > Azonexus. The sequence continues at coordinate 10,602 of PHCH01000026.1, forward strand.
GCTCAATCGACCACAAACGTCTCGACAAGATCGTCGCCGACGCCCGCAAGGCGGCCGACCAGCGCGCCGAGGGCTATCGCGAACGCGCCCTGAAAATCTACCCGTGGATCTGCGGCCGTTGCGCCCGCGAATTCACCACGGCCAACCTGCGCGAACTGACCGTGCACCATCGCGACCACAATCACGACAACAACCCGAACGACGGCAGCAACTGGGAATTGCTCTGCCTTTATTGCCACGACAACGAGCATCAAAAGCAGATCGAGGCCGACCGCGGCTACACCGACACCAGCAGCAAACGCGGTGGCGGCGCCACGCACAATCCGTTCGCCGCGCTGCAAGGCCTGCTCAAGAAGGACTGAGCGACGGCATGGCCGAGCAACATCACCTCGCCATCACCACGCGCGGACGCGGTTCCGTCGAGATCACCGATGAAATCGCCGCCGTGCTCAGGAATGCTACGGTCAACGCCGGAATTGCCCATATTTTCGTGCGCCATACGAGCTGCGGCCTGGCCATCACCGAGAACGCCGACGCCAGCGTCCGTCGCGATCTCGAAACCCTCATGCAACGCTGGGCGCCGGACGGCGATCCGGCCTATCGCCACGACCTCGAAGGCGACGACGACATGGCCGCCCACGCCCGTTCGTTGCTCACCGGCGTTTCGCTGAGCGTTCCCTTTGCCGACGGCCGCCTGCTGCTCGGCACCTGGCAGGGCATCTACCTGTTCGAGCACCGAACACAAGGTCATCGCCGGGAAATCGTCGTCACGCTGCTCAGCTGAGCGGCCCAGACGCCTTCAGCAGCAATGTCGCCCTTGAGCGACAGCCGGATCGCCCGGGAAAACAGGCAATAGCCCGGAAACGGCTCGCCACCTGTCGCCATGCAGCGACACCCTCATGGCGACCGAAAACACACGACTCGATAATAATCAATGACTTGCAATCTGGCCCGGTAGTTGCGGTAGCTCATGGACAAAGTTGCCAACGAGGTCTTTCCTTGCCGTATTCATCGAGCGCCACCCGACAGCCAGCAGGTGCCCCAAAAATCAGCTTGCAACCGGTCGGCGGCTTTGGCGGCACAGGATGAGGCGATATTGCCAGTTAACCACGCATCAGCAGAGCAAAAGAGATGACCCGAAAAAACACACCCCTCGCGCCAGTTAGCGGCTTCATGCGGCAAATGAGCCTGTCCGTCCTGATGCCCTTTTTCCGGAAAACGGACAGGTCGCTGGTCCCCTATCCGAAATATGAGTCTTCCATTTTCTCCCAGCCCGACCAGTCCGAACTGCTCGCCATGGAAGAAGAAATCTGCCCCTTGGTCGAGGCGGAAATCTATGTGATCTACGGCCGCAAGGCCGATGCCCAAAAGGTGCTCAAGGCCGGCGTCAGGTCGGGCCGTATCACGGCCGACCAGGTTGCCCGGTTCTGGGATGGGCAAGACAAGGCGGCCGGCCAGGCGCCTTCAAACTGAAGCTGGCGCCCGGTTTCATTTTCGGGCCTTTTTTCCGGTTGACCGTAGCAATCGCCATCCGGGGCCGGATCAGCCGCCGACGCCCGACGCCACCGCACCGCAGGCATGGCAGAAGCGGGCAAAGGCGCTCTTGCGCTCCTGGCACCGTCCGCAGTGGTCGAACAGGCAGATGCCGCAGTGCGGACAGTAATCGATGCTGGTATTGGTCAGATCGACCTGACGCTCGCAGCCCGGGCAAACCTTCTTGGCCAGGCGGGCCAGCGCCGTGTCATAGCTCAGTTCCTTGCGCCGCTCGACATCGGGCATGGCCTCGGCCTGCTTCTGTTTCTCGAGGTAGTGATTCAGCGCGATGATGGCGTAGCGGCCGACGAGCACGGTGACGACGATGCCGACCGCGTAGCGCACGTAACCGCCATAGCTCGGCAGGTAGGGCACGAGCTCGATGAAGAAGGCGAACAGCGCGAAGTAGATGAAACCCCAGACAAACGGCCACCACGTGCTCCGGCGCTGTTTGGCGAACAGCCAGCCGGCGACGGCGAGCAGCGGCAAGGTCAGCGCCAGGCGATAGCCGAAAACGCGCAGTTCCTGCTCGCGGTAGGCCACGGCGAGCTTGCCCGAGGCTTCCCGCTCCAGTTCGCGCAGGGCGCGCTGCGCACTTTGCTCGGCCTGACGGGCATCGAGCAGGCCCTGTTGCTGGCGCTCGACGTCGGCCAGCGCCTTGCGCTCGAGCACCTTCAATTCATCGAGCGCCTGCGTGCGTTCGATCAACTCGGCGTCCTGCTCCGGGCGCTTGGTGGCGTGGCGGGTGGCCAACCAGTTGTTGAAGGTATCGTGCGCCGCCGCCGAGTTGGCACGCGCGCCGTTGAGTTTGAGTTCCGCCTGATCGTGGGCGTCCTGCGCCACCCGGCGCTTTTCCTGCATCGCCTGGAGTTCGGCGCGCAGCGGCGCGGCGGCCGGCTGGTCGATGAAATCGTCGAGCGCAACGCGGTGCTCGACCTTGGGCAGATTCTCGACAATCGTCCCACCCAGCCCGATCAGGAAGCTGGCGAAAACGAAGGCGACGATCCACAACCCGAAACGAAACCATTTCTCGGACAGCCGCAATGCCTTGCTCATGCCTGAACTCCCTTGAATTTCGCCCGCACCGCGGAAATGGCCAGCATGCCGAGCAAGGCCACGGCCCCGGCGACAATGCCGAGAACGGCGTCGAGCGACATCGAGACAACGCTGCTCATCATCCCGGCCATCTCGGCTACGTGCTCGATGCCATGGTGCACCGGCGGAATGCCGTGCGACAGGATGCCGCCGCCGACCAGGAACATCGCCGCCGTGCCGACGATGGTGAGCAGCTTCATGAGTTTCGGCGCGGCGAGCAGCAAACCCTTGCCGACGACTTTCATGAAGCCGCGCCCCTTGAGCAGCAGCCAGGCGCCCACGTCGTCCATCTTGACGATGCCGGCGACGATGCCATAAACGCCGATGGTCATGATCAGCCCGATGCCGGCCAGCACGGTCAGTTGCGTCATGAACGGCTGGCTCGCCACGGTACCCAGCGCAATGACGATGATTTCGGCCGACAGCACGAAGTCGGTGCGGATGGCGCCCTTGATCTTTTCCGCCTCGAAAGCCGCCATATCGACCGTTTCATCGGCGATCGCAGCCAGTTCGTCGGCATGGTGCGAGTCGTCCTCGGCCTTGCTGTGCAGCCACGGATGGGCCAGTTTTTCGACGCCTTCGAGGCACAGGTAGATGCCGCCGATCATGAGCAGCGGCGTCACCGCCCACGGGATGAAGGCGCTGATCGCCAGCGCCGCCGGCACGAGGATCAGCTTGTTTTTCAGGGAACCGACGCAAACCGCCCAGACCACCGGCAATTCGCGCTCGGCGGCAACGCCGGCAACCTGTTGCGCGTTGAGCGCCAGATCGTCGCCGAGCACGCCGGCCGTTTTCTTGGCGGCAACCTTGGTCAATACCGCGACGTCATCGAGGATGGTCGCGATGTCGTCGATGAGGACAAGCAGGCTGGCCCCGGCCATCAGGAATTCCGCCCGTTGATCGCGTCCAGCGAGAACTCGCGGATCCACGAGGCACGCCGGTCGATGGCCGAGCGACGATCCGTGAACACCTTGCCGCTACTCGTTTCATACGGCGGCGGCGAAATTTGCGTGCACCGGCGGCGGTCGGCCCGGCGTCTCTGCAGTGCGGCTTCGGACATTGTGTTTTCCATGAAAGGCTCCTCGGCAAAACCGGAGGGGGACGTAATTATGCCATGGCGCATAAGCCGCGCACCGGCCGGAAAACGGCTAGAATCCCCGCCGCGACCACTGCTACGGTCAACCGGAAATTTTGCCCAAATTTGAAAAGCGCATGTCTGAATACTCCGCCTCCTCCATCCGCGTCCTGAAAGACCTTGAGCCCGTCAAGGAACGTCCCGGGATGTACACCAGGACGACCTGCCCGACCCATATCGTCCAGGAAGTCATCGACAACGCCGCCGACGAGGCGCTGGCCGGCTTTGCCAAGAAAATTTCAGTCGCCATCCGGGCCGATGGCGTCATCGAAGTCAGCGACAACGGTCGCGGCATCCCGGTCGAAATCCACCCGGAAGAAGGCCGCCCGGCGGTCGAGCTGGTCTTCTGCAAACTGCACGCTGGCGGCAAATTCAACAAGACCGAATCGGGCAACGCCTACCGCTTCTCTGGCGGCCTGCACGGCGTCGGCGTGTCGGTGACCAACGCGCTGTCGATCCGCCTTGAAGTCGAAATCAAGCGTGGCGGCGGCATTCACCATCTCGCATTCGGCGCCGGTTTCGTCACCGAACCTTTGAGCCGGATCGGCGATTGCGGCCAGCGCAACACCGGCACGACGGTGCGCATCCAGCCCGACCCCAAGTATTTCGATTCGCCCAAGGTCAACCTGGCGCAACTCGAACACTTGCTGCGTTCGAAGGCCGTGCTCATGCCGAACGTCACGGTCGAACTCGACATCGAAGGCCAGGAAAAGAAGGTCTGGTGCTACCAGAACGGCATGGCCGATTACCTCAACGAAATGATGGTCGGCACACCGGTGGCGCCGATTTTCGTCGGCGAAAAACACGTTGAAAGCGCCAACGGTTTCGCCGTCGGCGAAGGCGCCACCTGGGCGCTGGCCTGGTTCGAGGAAGGCGGCGGCAAGCCGGAAAGCTACGTCAACCTGATCCCGACGCTGGACGGCGGCACCCACGAAGCCGGCCTCAAAGCCGGCGTCTTCGAGGCGGTCAAGACTTTCGCCGAACACCACGCCATCCTGCCGGCGAAAGTGAAGCTGGCCCAGGAAGACGTCTGCGGCCGCATGACCTACCTGCTGTCGGCCAAGGTGCTCGACCCGCAGTTCCAGGGCCAGACCAAGGAAAAGCTGACCAGCCGTGACGCCTACAAACTCGTCTCGCAGATGGTGCGCGACCCGTTCGAGCTGTGGCTCAACAGCCACGCCGATTTCGGCAAGAAAATCGCCGAACTGGCCGTCAAGGCGGCGCAGAACCGCATGAAATCGACGCAGAAGGTCGAGAAGAAGAAGTCGTCGGGCATCGCCACCCTGCCCGGCAAGCTGACCGACTGCGAATCGGACGACATCGGCCGCAACGAAGTTTTCCTCGTCGAGGGCGACTCGGCCGGCGGCTCGGCCAAGCAGGGCCGCGACAAGGAAACCCAGGCCGTCCTGCCCTTGCGCGGCAAGGTGCTCAACACCTGGGAAGTCGACCGCGACCAGTTGTTCAAGAACAACGAAGTCCATGACATATCCGTCGCCATCGGCGTCGATCCACACGGTATCGACCAGATCGACAGCATCGACGTGAGCGGCCTGCGCTACGGCCGCATCATCGTCATGTCCGACGCCGACGTCGACGGCTCGCACATCCAGGTGCTGCTGTTCACGCTCTTCCTCAGGCACTTCCCGGCGCTGGTCGAAAAGGGCCACATCCACGTCGCCCAGCCGCCGCTCTTCCGCGTCGATGTCGAAGCGCGCGGCCACACGCGCAAGGTTTATTGCCTCGATGAAGCTGAAAAGGAACAGACGCTGGTCAAGCTGCGCGACGAAGGCGTCTCGGAAAACAAGATCACCGTCTCCCGCTTCAAGGGCCTCGGCGAAATGAACCCGGACCAGCTCTGGGAAACTACCTTGTGCCCGGACACCCGTCGCCTCGTGCCCTTCCAGGCCGACCGCGAAACGATCAAGCAAATGACCGCCACCTTCACGCTGCTCATGGGCAAGGGCGAAGCCGCCGGCCGCCGGGCCTGGATGGAGAAGGACGGCGGGCTGGTCGAAGCGGACGTCTAACCCGGGCCATGAAGCCGCAAGTTTTCGCCCTGCTCTTGTGCGCTTCCCTGCCTCTGGCCGCCCACAGCCAGTCGCTCGAGAACTGCCGGCGCATCGCCGAGCCGACTGACCGCCTGACCTGCTACGACGCGCTGACGACAACAGAAACGCCCGCGCCGCCAGCGACAGTGGCAGCGGCAGCCAGGTCGGCCGAGGCACCGACCACGGCCGATCTGAAAGAGCCGGCTGCCGGCGAATCCCTGCTCGGCACCGCCTGGGAACTCGACCCCGACAAGCGCGGCCACATCCTGCGCATACGGCCCTACAAGCCGGTCTATATCCTGCCCGGCTTCCATACCAGCCGCACCAACCCTTTCCCCGCCTCGCCCTCGGCCGGGCACACCAGCACCACCGACACCGAGCAGGCCAGCGACGAAGCCAAACTGCAGATCAGCCTGAAGACGAAGCTGGTCGAAGACTTGTTCGGCAACAATGGCGACCTCTGGTTCGGCTACACCCAGTCGTCGCGCTGGCAGGTCTATTCGGCCGGCACCTCGCGCCCCTTCCGGGAAACCAACCACGAACCCGAAGTCATGCTGGTCTGGCGCACCGACTACACCCTCGGCGGCTGGCGGGCCCGTTACCTGTCGCTCGGCTTCAACCATCAGTCGAACGGTCGCTCTCTGCCGCTATCGCGTAGCTGGAACCGCGTGATTGCCGGCATCGCCCTGGAAAAAGGCGACTGGACGGCTACTTTCCGCCCGTGGTGGCGCATATCGGAAGCCGGCGAACGCGACGACAATCCGGACATTTCCAACTATCTCGGCCGCGCCGACCTGCAAATCGTCCGGATCTGGGGCAAACAGCAGTTGTCCCTGCTCCTGCGCCACAGCCTGCAAGGCGGCGGCAACAGTCACGGCGCCCTCCAGCTCGACTACGCCTTCCCGCTATCGGGCAGCCTGCGCGGCCATCTGCAATGGTTCTCCGGCTACGGCGAAAGCATGATCGACTACAACCACCGCGCCAATTACTACGGCGTCGGCGTATCCCTGCTCGAATGGTATTGACCGGCCGGGTCGGGCGCCCTCTTCAAATCCGGTTCAGGAGCAACCCATGCTGAAAACAGTGAAAACCTTCATCGCCGTCGCCATCGCCATTGCCCTGGCTTTTGCCCTCAATCCCCCGGCCGAAAAACACCGCGACAAGATCAAGACCACCATCGCCGAGCGGAGCCAGATCGAGCGCGTTCTCGGCATCGGCCACCTGACCTCCTTCGTCTCGCAATATCACTCGCTGGGCGTTGCTTCCTACACCACCGTCAGCGACAAGATCGCTTCGGTCGGGGTCTTCGGCATGGTCTTCGTGCTGGATTGATCCTTCCAGCCCGGCGCAAACAAAAACGGGTGCCGATGGCACCCGTTTTTGGTGTAAAAGCCGCTCAGGTGCGAGGATGGCGGCGAGCGACGGCGCCAAGCAGGCCGAGGCCGGCCAGCAGCATGGCGTAGTTTGCCGGTTCGGGAACCGGTGCGGCAGCCAGGGTGCCGAAATCCTGGGTCCAGTAGGTACCGTACCTGGAACCGCCCTCGTAGACATAGCCGACGCCAATCCCGAGGAAGGACGAATTGAGGATATTTGTCTTGTGCCCCGGACTGTTCATCCAGCCGGTAACCACCGCCTCGGGCGTCAGGTAGCCGGCAGCGATGTTTTCACCGATACCGCCGGTGGGGTAATAGCTGCGCATGCGGGTTACCCAGGCTGTGCCGTCGCAACTGTCGTGCGTGAAACAATCGGCGTGCACGGCCATGTCCAGCGAATGGGCCTCGGCTGCCGCCTGCAGGCGAACGTCGAAGGCCAACGCCGACAAGCCGGCAGAACTGCGTTCGGCATTGACCAGCTCGAGCACCCGGGACTCGAACTCATCGATGACGACGACTGGCGTGGAGGTCGCAGCAAAGGACTGGCCGGCCAATGCGGCGGACAGTGCGAGGGCTGAAATGGCAAGCTTTTTCATATTCCGTTCCCTGAAAATAATGGAGCGCATTATGCCATTGGATTTTCGATTAATGAAAACGGAATGCAAGCTTCGCAACCCTGCCTCCTGCCGCTGTCCGCAACCGGCAAATATCTGCCAGAATTCGTCCCTCGAACAACCACCACCCTCATCCCGCCATGACCTATAAAGTCTTTGTCGACGGCCAGGAAGGCACGACCGGCCTGCAGATCAACGAATATCTCGCCAAGCGCAGCGATGTCGCGCTGCTCAGGATCGACGCCGACAAGCGCAAGGATCTGGCCGAACGCAAGCGGCTGATCAACGAATCCGACGTCACCTTCCTGTGCCTGCCCGACGAGGCGGCCAAGGAATCGGTGACGCTGGTCGATAACCCGAACACCTGCGTCATCGATGCCTCGACGGCGCATCGCGTCAATCCGGAATGGACCTTCGGCCTGCCCGAACTGGCCCCCGACCAACGCGCCAAAATCCGCGCCAGCAAACGCATCGCCAATCCCGGCTGCCACGCCAGCGCCTTCATCCTGGCCCTGCGTCCGCTCGTCGCTGCCGGCCTGCTGCCGGCCGCCACACAGATCGCGGCCAATTCCATCACCGGTTATTCCGGCGGCGGCAAATCGATGATCGCCCAGTACCAGAGCCCGCAACGCATCGATGCACCGCGCCCCTACGGCCTGACGCTGGCCCACAAGCACCTGCCGGAAATGCAGGCTTATACCGGGTTGACCGTAGCACCGATCTTCCAGCCCATTGTCGGGCCGTTCTACAAGGGCCTGGCCGTCACCGCCTTCATCCATCCGCAGCAATTCACGCGCGCCGCGACACCGGCCGACGTGCAGAAGATCATCGCCGACTACTACGCTGGCGAGCCCTTCATCCGCGTCCTGCCAGTCGATCTTGAAGCGACCACCGAGGGCGGCTTCTTCAACGTCGAAGCCAACAACGACACCAATCGCGTCGACATCGCCGTCTTCGGCAACGCCGAGCGCATGCTCATCGTCGCCCGCCTCGACAACCTCGGCAAGGGTGCCTCGGGCGCCGCCGTGCAGGCGATGAACGTGCATCTTGGCGTCGAGGAAAGCCTCGGCCTGGTCTGATCGGCGCATTCATGCCCACCGCCCTCCCGGCCCGCCTCTGCCTGCTGCTTGCCCTGCTGGTCACGGGCTGGCCGGCCGGCGCCCAGTCGATCCTGCTCGATTCGACGACGGCGACTTACGGCAATCCCTGGGTCACGCCGATGCTGCAAGGCTCAAGCGCCAGCTCGCTCGGCACCAAGGTGCTCATCACCACGAGCGTCCTGCCGGTCAAAGGCGAGTTCGAGACGCTGGGCGCGCTCTACGTCAAGTCGGGCTGGCCGGGCAGCACGGACAAGGCCAGAAAGCTGCTGGCCGAGCAGGCGAAGGGCATGGGGGCCAACGTCGTGGTCGAGGCGCGGGTCTGGCAGGGGCTGGCTTTTCCCGCCGTCGTCGCCCCGCAAGGCAGCGGCATCGCCATCCTGGTCAGGGATAGCGAGCTGCTCGAAAGCCTGGTCGGTTCAGGCAGCACCTGGGAATGAGCATGCACCTCGTGATCGGTCACATCACAGTCAAGGATGCCGACAAATGGGCCGAATATCGTAGCCAGGTGCCGGCTACCCTGGCTCCATGGCAGGCCGAGCTGGTGTTTCGCGGTCAGACGCAGGCCGTGCTGGGCGGCGAACATCGCCACAGCGACACGGTCGTCATCCGCTTTCCGAACGCCGAATCAGCCAGCGGCTGGTACAACTCGGCGGCTTACCAGGCGCTCATTCCGCTGCGCATGGTGGCGGCCGAGGTCGACCTGGTCAGTTTCAGCGAGGCTGACGCGTAGCCTCGGTGTAGTCCCGGGCGTACTGGGAACTGGCCAGATCGAGCACCTGGGCGATCCGTTCGCTGCTGGTCGCCACGTTTTGAGCCGCCTTTCCGTCACCTCGCCCGGTCATCCCCAGGCGGCTGATCGCGCTGTCGAAAAATATCCACTGATTTCTCGCCAGGCCGATCGCATCGCGGCTGGCCGAGGTGTTGTCGCGGGCTGTATCGAGTTCGAGCAGGCCACTGGCGAATTCCTTGCGCGCCTGTTCGATGTCGACGATCACGCCCTGCGAGCGATTGCCGCCCTGGGCCTGCAGGTAGAGCCGGGCCAGGCGTTGGGAAAGCATGTTGAGGCGCGACGAGAGATCGAGCAGGCGGCCAATCGGTGCCTCGGCCTCGGCTTCGATGAGCAGGTTCAATTTGCCGGTATGGATCATCAATTCGTCGGCCAGCTGATTGACCCGCTCGCTGCCGGCCGGGCTCGGGGCCTGATTGAGGGCAGTGCGCATTTCCTGCCAGAGCGACTCGCAACGCGACAGGACGCGCCGGATGTTGGCTTTCCTCGGCGCGCTGCCGAGACGGTTGAATTCGGCATTCACCTCGGTCGCCGAGGCGGCGATCTGCTGCATGGCCTGCGCCGCGTTCAAGCCCATGCCGGCCTGCTGGTAAAGCTTGGCCAGGCGTTGCGACTGCATGCGCAGGCGACCGGCGCTGACGATATCGCCGGCAACCGGCCCGGCCCCCTCTTTCCCGCCTTCCTTCCCGGCCGCCAAGGCACCCTGTGACAGTGCCAAAAGTGAACAGGCGACAATCAGGGAAACCCGGCGAAGGTCATGGCGAACGGCTTTGAATGGCAGCATCTGGAAACAGTGTTAAGCATGAAAGGGCGGGCATTGGAACACGCCAATATTTCACTCCCTTTACAAGCGCGCCGCTTCCCCTATCATTCGGCCCACCATGACCGCCGCCTCCCCCCGCATCCTGAGCATCATCCCGCCGATGACGCAGCTCAATACGCCCTACCCGGCGACCGCCTACCTGACCGGTTTCCTGCGTTCGCGCGGCTTTCATGCCGAGCAGACCGACCTGGCGCTGGCGCTCGTGCTCGAACTACTGTCGCCGGCCGGCCTGCCGAAAATCAAGGCGGCGGCGGAAGCCATTCCCGGCAAAAAGCGTTCGAATACGATCAAGATTTTCCTCAACGAGTTCGAGCGCTACCAAGCCAGCATCGGCCCCGCCGTCGCACTGCTGCAGGGTCGTGACGGCTCGATTGCCCACCGAATCTGCACCCGCGCTTTCCTGCCCGAGGGGCCGCGCTTCGCCTCGCTCGACAATTATCTCGATGAAGATGGCGGCGACCCGCTGGCCTGGGCTTTCGGCTCGCTCGGCGTGCAGGACCGGGCGCGGCACCTGGCCACGCTTTACCTCAACGACCTGGCAGACGTGCTGCGCGAGGCGGTCGACACCCGTTTCGAATTTGTCCGCTACGCCGAATCGCTGGCCCAGAGCCAGGCCAGCTTCAACCCGCTGGCCGCGGCGCTGGCCGCGCCGCCCACATTGGTCGATACGACCCTTCAAAATTTGGCAAAAATTCCGGTTGACCGTAGCAATCCGGACATCGTGCTCATTTCCGTGCCCTTCCCCGGCTCGGTCTATGCCGCCTTCCGCATCGCCCAGACGATCAAGGCTTACCGGCCCAACATCATCACCGTGCTCGGCGGCGGCTACGTCAATACTGAGCTGCGCGAACTGGCCGAGCCGCGCGTCTTCGATTATTTCGACTACGTCACGCTCGACGATGGCGAAAAGCCGCTGCTCGCGCTGTTCGAACACCTCGCTGGTCAGCGTCCGCGCCTCAACCTCGTCCGCACCTTCACGCGGGTCGAGGGCGAAGTCCGCTATTTCAACAGCCAGGAACCCGACATCCCCTTCGAGGAAGTCGGCACGCCGACCTGGGACGGCCTGCCGCTCGACCGCTACCTGTCGCTGCTCGACATGCTCAATCCCATGCACCGTCTGTGGTCCGACGGGCACTGGAACAAGCTGACCGTCGCCCACGGCTGCTACTGGAAGAAATGCAGTTTCTGCGACGTCAGCCTCGACTACATCGGCCGCTACGACGCGGCCAGCGCCAAGGTGCTGGTCGACCGCATCGAGCAGATCATCGCCGAAACCGGCCAC